>JAZDFN010000025.1:0-4056 GCA_043807885.1 bacterium
AAGTGGTAGCGCAGGGGGTTAAGGACAACTTCGGCTTTCAACCGCATAAATTGTGTAGAATTATGGCTAATCCTACACCTTACCTCATTTATCCACATAGTGCACCTCTCTACTGTGAATTATCTCATGGACCAGTGCATATAGTTGACAAATCCGCCAATTATGCTAAGATGCAATATCTTAGTATTTTTATTATTTTATTCAATATTATGAACTTTTACGATTATTGGTACAACTTTAAGATGCATTGGTGGCTGGTTTTGCTGTTGGTCGTTTTGATCACCGGCTTGGCCTTCACTTTAACCATCATTCAACCCCTCAAATACCGCTCTACGGCCCAAGTTTTGGTCGGTTTGCGTTTTCAGCCAGGCATGGAAACTTCTACGGCCAGCAAGTCCGCCGAGTATTTGAGCAATCTTTTAAGCGAAGTGGTCTATTCCGGTTCGTTCATGAAAGAAGTTTTGAAGAGCCCCAATATCACCGATGATTACGGCCAGAATCCGATGAAGCGGAAAAAGAACTGGGTCAGGGCGATTAGAACCAAAGTAATCGGCGATACCGGTATCATTGTCATTGACGCTTACCATCAGAATCAAGCGCAGGCCGGTCAATTGGCCCAAGTCGTAGCCAAAGTCCTGATTGACCAAAGTAGCCAGTATCACGGCCAAGGCAATCAGGTTTTTGTCCGCTTATTGGACGAACCCTTGACCACCAATTATCCGGTCAAACCCAATCTGATCCTTAATGTCATCTTCGGCTTTATCATCGGCTGGCTTTTCGGCTTGGCGGTCATTTATATCTTAACCGAAATTGAAGAGCGGATTTTGGCTTCAGCCACGCCCGAGGAAATCGCTCAGGCCGATTATTTGAACAGCGAGCATTCAGCTGAATGGCTGAATGACTAAGGAGAGCTTATGGCGACTTTGATTTCCAAAAAGCAATTGCTGATTTTTTGCTCGCTTTTGGCTGTTGGCTTGGCTTGCTTAATCGCATATCTCCCGCCGGTTTTTATTTTGGCCATGCTCACGGCCATTTTTTTGTTGGTTTTGGCGGTTAAAAAAATTGAATACGGCATTATTTGGCTGGCCGTCTATACGCCCTTTGAGCCGTTTTTGCTGAAATTCGCGCCAGCGGAAATTTACGCTTTAGCCCGCTACGCGCCGGAGATTTTTTTATTGGCTTTGGCTGGCATTTTGCTTGTTAAATTATTAATCAAAAATAACTGGCAGTTAGTCAAAACGCCAATTGATAAACCGCTGGTGATTTTTTTGATTTTGACCGCCTTGTCAATGTTAATCAATCTGGAATCGCCCTATCTTTGGCTCTTGGGCTTGCGCCAGATTTTAAGGTATGTGATTTTATTTTATCTGGTAATTTATCTGAAGCCGGATAAGAGTTTTGCCAAAAAATTATTGGCAATGATGTTCATCATTGTCGCTTTGCAGGCCGTTATTGGTTTAGGGCAGGCAATCATCGGTCAATCAGCCGATGAATTCTTAATTCCGACCCGGCCGGCCGTCATCGGTCAATTCGATGTGCCGGATCGGGTGGACCAGTTTTGGGAATCAGGTCAGCGGGTTTTCGCCACGCTGGGGCGTTATGACAAACTCGGCGTCTTTCTTTGTTTTTTTCTGCTCTTGGCTTTTGCTTTTTTTTACCGGCAGAAAAAATCAATCTGGCCCTGGTTTTTAATTATTTTTTGCCTGCCGACTTTTATTTTAACTTACTCGCGGATGTCTTGGTTGGGTTTGCTTTTGGGAATTATTATTATCGGAGTATTCATAAAAAGAGATAAAAAAATTATTTTTTCATTAATTATTTTCTTTTTAATTTTGGCCGGCTATTTAACGACTTATGTTGTCGCCAATAATTTGAACCTTAAAAGGGTAGAGGATAAACCCCAGATGGCTTTGGCCGAACGGCTTTTGGAATTGGGCTCGGCTGACGCTTGGCGTTGGGGTTATCGCGCCTATGGCCGGCAGTATTTCATTGTCCACACCATTACTGATGTGGTTAGGTCTTATCCGGTTTTCGGCGTTGGCTTGGGTCGTTACGGCAGCGGGGTGGCATCAGCTTTGAAAAACACCGAAATCTACGATGAGCTTGGTTTGCCATTCGGCGTCTTGGCCAAGGACGGCCAAATTGATAATAATTGGTTTTCGCTTTGGGGCGAAACCGGCACTTTGGGCGTTTTGGCTTGGGCCGGCGTTTTGTTCTGGCTTTATGTTTATTGCTTCCGGGTTTACCGGAAAACCAATGATGATTTTGTGAAAACCTTGACCTTGGGCTATTTGGGCGCCATGCCGGTGGTGGCTGGGCAGGCCTTTTTGGGCCCGTATTTTGAAGTTAGGACTATTTCTTTGTATTTTTGGCTTTTTGGCGGGCTAATCGTCAGTTTTGGCCAATCCGCCGGCTGGCGGAGGATTGACTTGACAAAAAAAGGTTTTTGATTTAAGATGGGATAAATAAAAATAGGTCTTTACAATTTAACAATTTCACGAGAAGGAGAATATGAACGTGAAGAAAATCATTTTATTGGCAACTATTGTTGCAATAGTATTCCCGATGTTTGCCATAGCCGGGCAAACTAATTATGTGTCAATTAATGGCACAACCATCGGCATTAACCCTGAAGCATTTCAGAATTATGGCTACAATGGCGAAACAGTATATTTCTATGGAAATATCTTGGGCTGGGATAATTACCCTCGGCCGGGCGCTAAAGTCGGCGACTGGTATTACTATGACTTCAGCGAAGTCTGGTACCAAGGAGTAGAAATTTATTTGGCTCCGTTTTTCTATAAAAACGGGATTAAAACTTGGGGTAAGTTCTACTGTGAATGGTTTTTTTGGTGGAATTACAAAGACATCATTGAAACTTGTTTGATCTTCGAATGTACCGGGGACGCAAACAACAAAAGCATCAGCGGTATAGCCAGAGAAGACAAACAGCCTTGGGGTGGTTGCGACGACGAATCAACGCCAACGCCGACCTTGACACCAACCAAAACATTGACGCTCACACCGACAAAAACCCCAACTTTGACCAAGACCCCGACGATGACGCCGACATTTACGGCAACCAGAACAATAACCAAAACTCCAACCGCTCAACCAACGCCGCTTCCGCCAGTTTTATCAGACGGCAAGGTTGACCCAGAAAAGGGAACTACCGACACGGTATTTGAGTATTTTATAGAATACGACGGTTCTGGCCCGACAATTAAAAGATTACACTTAAACGGTAATTATAATTATCGGCCAATGAATCTAAAATCAGGTAATCAGTATTCAATAAAGTTGCCCGGTTCCGAATTGAACATCGGAAATAATGAATTTTACTTCCTATTCGTTGATAATGAGGGGCGTAATGTTCGTTTTCCAATGAGTGGTTCAATTGACGGACCGCAAGTAGAAAAAGTCCCGCAGCCGACGCCGACGTTGACGCCGACCAGAACACCGACTGCGCCACCGACTATAACGCCGACAGAAACTCGAACGCCGACGATTACGCCGACACCTCTGGAAACACCGACGCCAAAACCCTACATCAATTGTTTGCAAATAACCAATCCGAATAGTTTTAATCACAACACCATAATCTTATCATGGACAGCAATTGAAGGAACCGACTATTACCAACTGAATTTGGTTGTCAGGGGAGAGAACTTGGAGTTCACTCGTATTAGCAACAATTTCACGATAACCGTTGCCACTGAGGAGGAATGGCGCGAATTCGTCAGATTGGGAGTGGTTTATTTCCAAGTAACGGCTCATGAAACGGGCGGAGATGTCATAGAGGGTCCAACCGAATGGACCATTTTTCAGTGTTATTAATTCGTACATTATCAGAGGCAGAATTGTTTATACAATCTGCCTCTTTTTTTATTGACCCAGCCCTTCGCGAAGGGCTGGGTGTTCAAGTCCATGAACATAATTCACACTTAATTAATTCTAACTTGTAAGGTTTTAGATCGACTTTTAGGTCTTGTTTTTTGCTTAATTTGGCATCAATGAAATTCATCAGTTTTTCGATTTGTTCCTTGTTTTTGATCC
>JAZDFN010000026.1:0-24220 GCA_043807885.1 bacterium
CCCGCCCCAGCCGGGCAAAATGATAAGGGTTTTTTGATGGTTTGGCATAGCCCAAGCATATCAAATAACACCTCCCTTGACAAGATTTTGAGGGCGTACTAAACTATTATTATAAAGATGAAAACCGTTGAATTTACCGAAAGGAGGTGTTAAGAGGTGACATATTTGTTCCTTAACAAAAACAAAAATTGGTGGGAATCAAAGCTGATTTTCCTAACAACAATTTTATTTTATTCATTTTGTTCTTTGATATTTTTGATTGTTCAAAAAATCAGCATTTATTGTATGGAAGTGATACTCACCGGGTCTTAGTTTCATTTGTTAATCGTTTGTTATTTACAATAAAACACAAATTTTTTATTTTGAGGGGGTTGCTATCTGGTAACCCCTATTTTCTTGCTTCAAATTTGATTATTTGCTATAATACAGTTGCAATGTGGATGTCCATGTTGCAATGATGATCGGTAATCGGCAAGCCTCTTTCTCTATATTTTAAGCTCGGGTACTGATTAAGGGGCTGCCGATATCTTAATTTTGTTGCTTGTTATTTTAAGTTGTGCTATAATACAAATAGTTAGTAATGGCAATATGAATAGTCATATTGCCGGTTATCGGTATTTCCATCGGGCAGCCCCTTTTTAATCGTCATTTTTAAGGGGCTGTCGCACTTTTAATTTTTTAATTGTTCATTGCAATCAACAACTTTTAACCATTGGAGGACTCAATATATGAATGTGTCCAAATCTTCCATAAATTTTGGTAGTTTGATTGTTGGCTCAATCGATGGTAACTATAGACACATGATTTATAGTTAACATTTATACTTAACCAACCGTCAAATGTCAAAATTTACCGAAGGGTCATGCTGACCCTTCTTTTATTTCTTCAAAATTAAGATATTTCCGCAAAACCTCCGGTACTTTAATCGTGCCGTCTATGGTCTGGTAATTTTCAATAATCGCGATAATAATTCTCGGCATGGCAAAAGCCGTGCCATTGAGAGTATGAGCAAAATGGTTCTGGCCGTTTTCTTTATAACGGATGTTCAAACGCCGGGCCTGAAAATCAGTGCAATTGGAAACCGAATGGGTTTCGCGGTATTTGCTTTCCGACGGAATCCAGCACTCCAAGTCAATCACCTTGGCCGAGGGTTTGGGCAAATCGTTGGCGCAGACCGCCAGCAAATGATACGGCAACTTCAAGCCCTGAACTAATCTTTCCTGCATGGATAATAAAAATTCAAATTCTTTTTTTGATTGTTCGGCTCTGGTAAAACTGACCATTTCCAATTTATCAAATTGATGAACCCGGAAAATGCCCTTGGTGTCCTTGCCGTAAGAGCCGGCTTCCCTTCTGAAGCAGGTGGAAAAAGCCACATAGCGCAAAGGCAAGGGTTTCCGCCCACTGGCGGATAAAATTTCATCGGCATGGTAGGTGATTAAAGCGTGCTCGCCCGTGCCGGCCAAAAACAATTTATCTTTTTCCAGATAATAGGCCTCTTGGCCTTCAGTGTAAGACGAATAGCCGGTCGCGAGCATCATTTCCGGCTTAATCATCACCGGCGGAACCATGAAAACAAAACCTTCTTCCAACAGCATATCCAATGCATATTTCATAATGGCAAATTCCAGCATTGCCGCTTCGTTTTTCAAATAGCCGAACCGGGAACCGGAAACTTTGCCGGCCCGTTCCACGTCGATCAAATCCAATTCTTCGGCTAAGGACAAGTAGTCAGCCGGTTGAAAATCAAATTTGGGCTTCTCCCCCGCTTCCTTTATAACCTTATTGTCATTCTCATTTTTACCTTCCGGCACATCGTCCAGTGGCAAGTTGGGCAATTCAGAAACTAAACTATTCAAATTATGCCCGACTGATTTGGCTTCTATTTCTAATTTTTTTATCTTTTCCTTAATCTGCTTCATTTGGCTGATTTGACTATTATCCTTAACCTTATTTTGCTCACTTCTTAACTCGTCAACTTCTTTTTGCAATTTTCTTCTTTTAGTATCCAATTCTAAAATTTTATCAATATCAATTTTAACTCCTCTTTGCAGGCAGGCCTTTTTAATTAAATCAGGATTTTCTCTAATTATTTTTAGATCTAACATTTTGGTCTTAAAGTCGGAAATAAAATTACTTCCTTGATATTATGTGTATTAGTTAATAACGCCACGAGCCGGTCAATGCCCATACCCAAGCCCGCTGTCGGCGGCATTCCGTGTTCCAAGGCCTCCACAAAGTCCTTGTCCGCCGGCTGGGCTTCTTCGTCCCCGGCTTTTTTTAATTCTTGTTGGGCGGCAAACCTGGCCAGTTGATCAGTTGGGTCATTTAATTCGCTAAAGGCATTGCATAATTCCATACCGCCGGCAATCAACTGGAAGCGTTCCACATAATTGGGGTCATTGATGGCTTTTTTCGCCAAAGGCGATAATTCAATCGGCTGATTGGTTAAAAATGTCGGCTGGATTAATTTTGGTCGGACAAAGTCTTTGTATAATTCGTCCAAAATTTTTCCGCGGCCGAATGATTTTTCTATTTTTAAACCCTGCCTCTTGGCTTCTTTGGCTAACGATTCGCGATCGGGAAAGTCTTCAATATTAATATCGGCATACTTTTTCAAAGCGTCTTTAAAAGTTGTTTTTTTATAAGGCGGGGTAAAATCAATTTTTTGGCCTTCATATTCAACTATTAATTTATGTCCGGTTTTTTTCAAAACAAAAGGCAGAAATTCCTCGGTCAACTTCATTAAGTCCTGATAATCGGCATAGGCCTGGTAATACTCCAGTATGGTGAATTCCGGATTGTGGCTGGCGTCAATGCCTTCATTGCGAAAGCAACGGCCGATTTCATAAACCTTGTCCAAACCGCCGACGATCAATCTCTTGAGATACAGTTCCGGCGCCACCCGCAGATACATATCAATATCCAAAGCGTTATGATGCGTCAGAAACGGCTTGGCGGTCGCTCCGCCGGCCAATGGCTGAAGCATCGGCGTCTCCACTTCCAAAAAGCCCCGGTCATCCAAAAATTCACGAATCGCTTTAATAATCGCGCTCCTGACTTTAAAAATTTGTTTGATTTCCGGATTGGCAATCAGATCCAAATATCTTTGGCGAAATCTAATTTCCACATCTGACAAGCCGTGCCATTTTTCCGGCAAAGGTAATAAGGCCTTGGCTAATAATTCAAAATTCTTAGCTAACAAGGTCTTCTCGCCTTTCTTGGTCAAAAATAAAGCGCCGGTCGCTTCAATAAAATCGCCGATATCCAATAAATCTCGAATAAACATATATTTATGCTCGCCCAGCTCGTCTTTTTTAAAATAAACCTGAAATTGGGCGGTGGAGTCCTCAATGGTGACAAAAGTGGAACCGCCATGCCCGCGGATCGCCCGCAACCGACCGGTCAAAGTGATTTTTTCGTTTCCGCCGGCTGGCGGAGCGCTCAACTTGTCAAACAAAACAACCGCCTGCTCGCAGGTGTGGGTGCGCTTAACCCGCCCTGGATAGGGCTCAAAGCCCTGCTGGCGGATTTTATTCAGCTTATTGAGGCGCGCTTGGCGCTCGTCGTGGATTGAGGTTTTTTCAGGCATATTCTTTATTTAATTATACCTTTTTCTTTTTCTAAATGCAAGAAACCCGGATTTGAACCGAATTTCTTATTTTTATAACCGGACTTGATTATTCTACGCTTAAAATTTTGAAAGTCGTCACCCCTTTCGGGGTTTGGACAGAAACCACTTCGCCAGTCATTTTGCCCAGCAAAGCCCGGCCAATCGGCGACTGGTCGGAAATTTTGCCGGCGTGCGGATCAGCTTCTTCCGCGCCGACGATAATGAACTCCCGCTCGGTTTCCGATTCGGAATGGACTTTAATCTTTGAGCCAATGCCAACCAAGCCGCCAGCGGGCGCTTTTTCCACCACCACGGCGTTGTTGATAATCTGTTTTAATTCGGCAATCCGGCCTTCAATAAAACCCTGCTCTTCCTTGGCTTCGGTGTATTCGGCATTTTCCGATAAATCGCCAAATTCCTTGGAGTGCCTAATCCGTTCCACCACCATTGGCCGGCGGTTGCTTTCTAATTCCCTAAGTTCGGCTTGAATCTTTTCCAAACCGTCTTTGGTGATATTGATTTGTTTTAAGGCCATATTAAAATTTGCCCTCCGAATAAATATATAAATATAAATCTACTCCGACACCAGAAATATGTCAAGCCCTAAGTTATCCACAACCACTAACTAATAACTTTTTTGAAATATCCATTGCAATTTTATGCCAAGTTATTCGTTATTGGTTATTTGTCTACTAAACCACCAGCGCCAAATTTCCTTGGCCACCGGCAAAGCCACAGCGCTGCCTTCCCCGCCTTCTTCAATTATAACCGTGACGACAATTTCCGGCTGGCCATAGGGCGCGAAACCGGTAAACCAAGCATGAGACGATTCCTGATTGCTCCACTGGGCCGTGCCGGTCTTGCCAGCCGTCTTGACCGGCAAATCGCCTAACGCTTGAGCGCTGCCCGAAACCACGGCTTGGCGCAGGCCTTCATTAGCCACCTGCAAATACTCGGGGCTGATAAAGTCATGGTTGATGATTTTCGGCTTAACATCCTTAATTACCTGGCCGTCAATATCCAGTATTTCCTTGACCAAATGGGGCTGGTAGTAAGTTCCGCCATTGGCAAAAACCGAAGTATAGGCGGCGACCTGCAAGGGAGTCACTAAAAGATCGCCTTGGCCAATGGCCAAATGGTAAGTATCGCCGATATACCAAGGTTCATTTTTGGCTGTTTCTTTCCATTTCATGGTTGGCAGAAAGCCCGGCCTTTCACCGGGCAAATCCAGTCCGGTTTCCGAGCTCAAGCCAAACATCTTGGCATACTCGACGATTTTATTAACGCCCAAATAAGGCATATTCTTGTTGTCGCCTCCGCCGATATAGTAAAAAAATGTATTGACTGAATCAGCCAAGGCCTTGCGAACATCAGTCCAGCCGTGCCCGCCCGCTTTCCAGTCAGGAAAAAACCATTTGTCAATCTGAACCCCGCCAACGCTGTTAAAGCCGGTGGTCGGGGTAATCACGCCGGCCTGCAAAGCGGCCGCGGCCACAATCGGCTTGAAAACCGAACCCGAGGGATATTCGCCGCTAATGGCCCGGTTAAACAACGGCTTGTCCGGGTCAACCAAATATTTTTGGTAGGCCGGATTATCAATTTTTTGGGCAAATAATTTATTGTCATAGCCCGGCCAGCTGACCAAAGCCAGAACTTCGCCGTTGTTGGGATTAAGCGCCACCACGGCTCCGCGCCGTTTGTTGTTAGCCAGCAAAACCTGTTGCAAAATTTTTTCCGTCTGGGTCTGCAATTCGGCGTCAATCGTCAAGACCAGCGAGTTGCCCGGCTGCTGCGGTTCCTGGGCCAATAATTTCTTTCTCTTGCCCAAAGCGTCAACCTCAATTTCTTCCCGGCCGTATTGGCCCCGCAAAACATCTTCGTAAAACAACTCCAAGCCGGTTTTGCCGATTTGGTCGTCAAAAAGATAATCCGGGTATTCGGCCAATTCCTCCGGGCTGATTTGCCCTTGGTAGCCCAATAGATGCGACCAGCTCAAACTGCCGGCCAGATAATCGCGCCGACTGTCAATGGCCAAATTCACGCCGGGCAAGCGCTCGCTTTTAATTTTCAATTTAACGGCTTCTTCATAGCTGATATTTTCTTTGATGACGATTTGGCGAAAAAAATTAGTTGGCAGTTCAGCCAATCGGCTTTTGATTTCTTCGGTTGCCTGCCCGGTAATCCGCGCCAATTCAGCCAGCAGTTCTTGGCGAGCCGGCTCTTCGCGGGGCAAATCCAAAGGCGTCAGATAGAGGGAGAAACTGGAAATATTTCTGACCAAAGGCGTCAACTCGCGGCTATAAATGACGCCTCGGGGCGATTTGATATAATTAATCCGCAAGCGGTTGCCTTCGGCCAGTTGGTGGTAATAATCGCCTTTGACTGCCTGCAAATAAGCGGTTCTGGCTAAAAGCAGCAGCAAGCCCAGCCAAATAAAAAACAGTACGGCCATCAATTTGGGCGCTTGGAAAGCCGATCCCAAGTAGCGAGTTTTTGCCTGGACCGGCCCGCCGACCGCCGGCGTAAAGCTGTCCTCTAACCAGCTTAAGTCCGGCTTGGCTTTAGGCCGGAATTTTTTGAGGTTGGTTTGAGGCAGGGCAAAAGGGTCGGTTGGGTGCTCCTGATGGTGCAAGGGTTTAAAAAACTTGTCCATAATTACTCTTCAATTAAAAAAACCGTCTTTAATTTTCGACTGGTCAGATTTAAGATTAAAAACGCCGCGGCTAAAAGGATAAGTTGCAAAACGTTCTGCCATAACAGATTAAGCAGATAGAACCGGTTCAGCTCGGGACCGACGCTGATTATTTTCAAAAGATAGGCTAAAGTTCCGCCGGTCAGCAGCCAGGCGTAATAGAAATTAACGCCGACCAGCCCCAGGGCCATTAAAGAATAGAAAGAACGGTTAGTGAAAAAATGGCTGAACAGCCAATTGATTAGAAAAACGACTAAGATCAAGCCGGCTAAAATCAGGCCATAGGGATAAAGGGAAAATATTTCCAAGCCAACGCCCAAGCCCAAAGCATACCAAAACGCCAATCTTGAATCCAAAACCACGGCCATGAAAATTACCAGGCAAAGCGCCAAATTAAAATTGCCAGCCGGTGGCGGCCAGGCGGACAAAAAGCCAATTTGAATCATAATTGCCGAAACCCCAGCCAATAAATTGAGGAATATTTTAAACATTTTAAGGCAAGAGAACGGAAACTAAATCTATTTTGTCATAGGCAATCAGCAATTTGAGCAAGGCGCTCTGGAAAACATCATTAGGCCGGGTAATCAAGTGATCAACTTTGGCCAGCAATAGGCCCTTGGGGATGTTTTCTTCCAAGCCGGAAGTAATGACTAAATCGCCGGCCATAACTTTTTCCGTTTGGGGAATCAGCGCCATTTTCAAACTCAAGCCATATTGGCCTTCCACAATACCGACCGTGCGGTCGGCATTCAACAGCGCGCCGGCCGCCTGGCTGTGGCCGTCGGTCAACAGCATTACTTTGGCGCTGTTCCGCTCAACCGTCATGATTTTGCCCACCATAATCCCCTCTTCGGCAATCACCGGATAGCCAGGCGCTAAACCGTCTTTATGGCCGCGATTGATAATCAAAACATGCTCGGTATAATCCGGCGACCGGCCGATGACCCGGGCGGTCACCGCCCGATAATCCCGCTGATTCAAGAAATCAAGCTGTTGGACTAAAATCTTATTCTCCTCTTCGAAAACTTTTAAAGCCGCCACTTGCTTGGTTAAGTCCAAAATTTGTTTTTGCGAGTCGCGATTCAGCTCAATCAATTCGGTTTTAGCCAGGTTAGCCAAGTCGTCGCCGGCCACGGTCAGGCCTAAACGATACAAACCCTGCTGGACAAACATCAAGGGCCGGCTAAGCAGATTGTTAAGCGGCGGCAAAACGCCGATTAAATCCAAAACTAACAGCAGCAAAACAATGCTGATGACGATAAAAGCGGGTTTGGCAATCTTCCTTTTCATTTTTTATTTATCTTTTTGATTGAGCCGGCACTAAAATTTCCTTCAATTGCTCCAAATCCTCCAAAACAATGCCAATGCCCCGGGCCACGGCCGTTAGCGGGTCGTCCGCCACTCTGACCGGAATGCCGGTCGCTTGGGCCACGGCCAAGTCCAGCCCCCTTAATTTGGCGCCGCCCCCGGTCAGGGTCAGGCCTTTGCGGTAGATGTCAGCCACCAATTCAGGCGGGGTGGCTTCCAAGGCGGACTTGATTTCTTCAATCATTAGGCGGACGGTTTTGGCAATCGCTTCGCGGATATGGGCGTCGGTAATGGTAATTTCTCGGGGCAGGCCGGAAATTAAATCCCGGCCGCGCATTTTAATTTCAATCGGCTCGGCCAGTTCCATGGCCGAACCGGCCGCAATTTTTATTTCCTCCGCTAGCCGTTCGCCCAACAAAAGGTTGAACTTGCCGCGGGCGTAATTAATGATATCCTGATCCAGTTTGTTGCCGGCCACCCGCATGGTCTTCCAAGTGACAATGCCGCCGAGAGAGATAACCGAGGCCTCGGTGGTCCCGCCGCCGATATCCACCACCATACTGCCGCTGGCATCCTGCACCGGCAAGCCGGCACCGATCGCCGCGGCCATATTTTCTTCAATCAGATAGACCTCGCGGGCGCCAGCGGCCAAAGCGGCGTCTTCCACCGCTTTCCGCTCCACTTCGGTCACATCCAAAGGCGTGCCGATGATAATCCGCGGACGAGGCAGAAAATTGAATGATTCACGATGCACCTTATCTATAAAATATTTCAACATTTTTTCCGAGACCTCAAAATCGGAAATCACGCCGTCAACCAGCGGCCGAATAACCTGGATGTAGGCCGGCGTCTTGCCGATCATTTTCTGGGCTTCCGCGCCAATGGCTAAAATCTGGTCGGTGCGCAAGTTGATCGCCACGATTGACGGCTCGTTGATGACAATACCCCGGTCTTTGATGTAAACCAGAGTATTGGTCGTGCCGAGGTCAATGCCCAAGTCCTTGGAAAATTTGCCGAAAAATCGATTTAACATATTTTGACAATAAAAAACCTAAAGCTATTTTGTTTTTTGTTTAGGTTTTTTAACGATTAACTTAATTTTTTGATTGCTTCGGGCAGTCCGATTAAGGCCACTTTTTTCTCCGAACGCTGTTTTAATTCCACTTGGTCGCCGGTCTTATCGCTAATCACCAAACGGGCGCTGATGCCGATTAAATCGGCTTCGGCAAATTTGGCGCCGGCGGAAAGATCGCGGTCATCGTACAAAACATCAATGCCTTCTTTGGTTAAAACATTATAAATCTTTTTCGCTTTTTCGGCAACCTTGCCCAAAGATAGCAGATGGACGGCAAAAGGCGAAACTTCTTTAGGCCAGATAATGCCGTTACGGTCATGGGAAGCTTCAACAATGGTTGCCAAGAGCCGGCCCAGGCCAATACCGTAACAGCCCATTTGAATAAAATGCTTCTTCCCTCCGGCGTCAACATAGGCCAATTTCAATTTCTGGCTGTAATGGGTATCCAATTTGAAAATATGGGCGGCTTCAATCGCTTTCTGGCTTTTCAGCTTGCTCTGGCACTTCGGGCAGACCTCTTTTTTGCCCAATTCCAAATTGGCGGCATAACCGCATTTTGAACAAAGAAAAATGAAATCTTCCCCGCTGTCCGCCAAAACCATAAACTCATTACAGCAATTGCCGCCGATTGAACCGGAAGAAGCGTCAACGATTGCGGCCTCTAAACCGCAGCGGTGAAAAATATTCTGATAGGCCTTAATGACTTTTTGATAATAATCAGCCAAATCATTTTCATCGGCGTGGAAGCTGTATAAATCCTTCATCACAAACTCGCGCACCCGCAACAGGCCGCCGCTGGCCCGCATTTCGTTCCGGAACTTGTTCTGGATTTGGTAGAGAGCGAAAGGCAAGTCCTTGTAGGAAAGATTGTAGCGTCTGACCATGTCGGTCATCACTTCTTCATGGGTCGAGCCCAAGGCCAGTTCCCGACTATGCCGGTCTTTCAGTTTGAATAAAGGCGGGTCCATTTTCTCCCAGCGCCCGCTTTCCTCCCAATATTCTTTGGGCACCAAGGCCGGCAAATTGACCTCTTGCCCGCCAATGGCGTTCATTTCCTCGCGGATGATATTTTCTATTTTTTTAAAAACCCGCCAGCCCAAAGGCAGATATGACCAAAGGCCGGCGGCCACATTTTGGATAAAACCCCCGCGCACCAACAATTGATGGCTGACGGTTTCCGCGTCCTTGGGCGATTCCTTTAATGATTTGCCGAATAAAATTGATTGTTTCATAAGTTTTAATGAATTATATTATACCACCTCCCTGATAATTATTAAACAACCAGGTTTTTCAGGGCTTGCAAGATCCGGTCGCCCCATTTCATCACATCGCGGTAAGTCACCACTAAAACCAAAAAAATCAAAAGCGTAAAACCGATATTATGGATCAAGGTCTCCAATTTTTGGTTGGCCGCCCGGCCTCGAAATTTTTCAATGATCAAAAACAGAAACCGCCCGCCGTCCAAAGCCGGAAACGGCAAAAAATTAATAATCGCCAAATTCAAGGACAGCAAGGCGAGAAATTGCAAAAGATAGATGAAGCCCATCTTGGCCATCTCGCCGGTCATAATCGCAATGCCGACCGGCCCGGCCAATTCCACCGCCACTTCCTGATGAACGATTAAATTTTTAATCAGCGAATAAAAAGCGATGACGATTTCTTTGGCCAAATAACCGGTGGTCTTAACGCCGATCCAAACCGCTTGATACCAAGGGTAGGAAACCAAACCGGTCTGAACCAGTTCCACGCCCAAGATGGCCGGTTCGCCTTCAGTTAGTCCGATTGGCGCGATGGTTTTTTGCGCCAATTCATTGCCCCGCCTGATAATAATTTCAATTTTGACGCCATTACGACTGTTGATATAATCCTGCAGAGGCGCTATCCGGTCAAAGCTTTGGCCGTCCAAATAGACAACCACATCACCCAATTCCAACCCGCCTTTTTCCGCCGGCGTATTAGGCAGCACTGAAAAAATCTGAATCTGCTGGTTGGCCACCCTGGCCTTGGGGCCGAGGGAGTCCTCCAATATCTGCGGCGCGCCGATGTTAAAGCCGATGCTCAACAGAATCGCCGTCAAAACCACGTTCATTGCCACGCCACTGACAATAATCAAAGCCCGTTGCCAAATTTTCTTATTGGCAAAGCTGTCGCTTTCGCCAAGATGATCGCCCTGCTCCCCTTTGATTTTGACAAAACCGCCCAAAGGAATCCAATTCAAAGAGTAAATGGTGCCTTTTCTTTGGAATAATTTAATTAACCGCGGGGGGAAGCCAATGCCGAATTCTTCCACTTTGACGCCCAACCAGCGAGCCGTCAGAAAATGGCCCAGTTCATGGACGAGGATCAAAATCGCCAAAATGGCGAGGAAAATTAATAGGGTAAGCCAAATCATATTTTTAAATTGTCATTATTTCTTTTTCTTTTTTCTCCACGAGTCCCTTGATTCGTTCATTATATTCGCCGGTAACTTCATCTAATTTTTTCTGCCAGCGAAATTTCTCATCTTCGCCCATCGCCTTGTCTTTTTCCGCCTGCTGAATTTCACTCTTAACATCATCCCGTAAAACGCGCAGGGTTTGCCGGCTGTCTTCCGCTTTTTGGTTAAGCATTTTCAGCAAATCGCGGCGGCTTTCCTCAGTCAAGGAAGGAATGCTAATCCGCAAATGCCGGCCCTCATTGACCGCGTTCAAGCCCAAACCTGATTCATTGACCGCCTTCTCTATTTCCTTAATCACATTTTTATCCCAGGGTTCGATTAAAATCGTCCGGCTATCCGTTGCCGTTATGCCGGCCAATTGGATCAATGGGCTTTTGGCGCCATAGGCGTCAACCATTATTTTTTCCACTAAAACCGGGCTGGCCCGGCCGGTCCTAATGGCCGACACCTCCTGACGCAGGTGATTGAGGATGTTTTCAAAATCCGTTTGATGGTCGTCAATAAAACTATTCATAAGTTATCGATTAAATTATTTTAATTGATAGGTGCCCAAATAGATGATATTGCCGTCAACCGAATCAACCAGCAAAGCGCTGGCCGCCTTGTCCGTCGGCAATTTTCTGGTCACCCAGGTTTGGCCGGCATCAGCGCTCTTGTAGAAAGTGGTGGCGGTGGCGTAATAGATATTATTGCTGTTTTTCGGATCCAAGGCCAGAGAATAAATCATCGCGCCTTTGGGCGGAGTCAATAATTCCAAACCAGACCAGCTCAAACCGCCGTCAATCGTTTTCAGCAAGCCATACTGGCTGGCCAATACCAAGACATCCGGCTGGCTTTTATCTAAAACCAATTCAATTATATTCTGGGCGCCGGGAAACGCCTTCAACCCCTTTTCCAAATCAGTCCAAGCCCCGCCGGCATTGGTGGATTTAAAAATCCCGGCGTCCTTGGTCGCCACGTAAATAATCCTGGTGTCATAATAATTAACCAGCACTCGCCGGATGGCTTTCTTGAATCTTTCAATGGTCATCCAACTTTTGCCGGCATCCGCGCTTTTCAGCAAGTCGCCGGCCGAAGTGCCGGCATAAATGATCTGGGGATTGTAGCCGTCAATGGCCAGATCGGTGATTTCCTGCTGGACGCGGGTTTCAAAATAGGCGTCAAACCAAGTCCGGCCGCAATCAACGCTTTTGACGATTCGGTTGCCGGTGGCGACATAAAGATTGCATTTATCAGCCGGGTCAACTATGACCGCGCTGATTTTACCTTTGTTCAGCCGGGGTACTTGGAACCAACTCTCGGCGCCGGTGTAAGAGTAGAACAAACCGTTTTCTCCAGTGCCGAGATAAAGGGCTTTGTTGTCTTGCGGATCAATAGTCAGCCGGGTGACATTGACACTGCTGATGTTGGCGGTTTTGCCGCCCACCATCGGAACGGCCACCTTGGTTACCCAGTCCTTGCCCTGATTGAATGATTTGAAGACGCCACTGCCCTGTTTGGCAGTAGAACCGAACTTGAAGCCGCAAGCCGCGCCCATGGTCAAAAGCGGAACCAAAAGCATGGAAAGGAGAAGCAGTTTTTTTGTTTTCATATTTTTTTAAGATTAAAAATTTAGCATTAAGTTTTCCAAAGCCAATTGCGGATTGACATTCTGCTTCAAATATTTTTGGGTTTCTTTGGCTTGCAAAATCAAATCTTTCAACTGCCTTAAGGAATAGCGGCCGGCCAGTTTTTCCATTTCTTTTTGGACAAAAACATTCTTGATTAAATTAATCGACTGGGTTTTGATTAAAATCAAGTCCCGCCAGACCGACTGCCAAATGTTCAACGTGGCAATCAGGCCGGTGACATTTTCCGAAAAACTTTCTTTTTCTTTGGCCAAAACCAGGGCCTCTTTGAACCGCCGGCTGATATCCGACCGGCTGATTTCCAAGAACCGCTCGACTTGCTCCTGATAAAATGCCAGCCAGTCCTCGTCTTGAAACAAATCAACAGCCAAGCCCGGCCGGCCTAAAGCCAAATTGGCAATCACTTCGGCTTGTCCGTGTTCGGCGCCCCGCTTAATCAAATAATCGGCAATGGCCGAAGTGGCCACCGGCTTGAACCTTAAGACCTGACAGCGGGAAACAATCGTGGCCGGCAAGAGACCTATTTTTGAGGTCAGGAAAATTAAAATGGTTTTTAACGCCGGCTCTTCCAGGGTTTTCAGTAAAGCGTTGGCTGAAGCGCGATTCAGCCGGTCGGCATCTTCCACGACCGCGATTTTATAAGAATTCAAAAAAGTGCTCATGCCCAGTCGGTTACGCAATTCCTGAACCTGGTCAATCCAGATGTCTTTTTTGTCTTCTTCTCTTTTAACCCAAAAAATATCCGGATGAATGTCTTTAGCCAACTGCTGGCAATGCCGGCAAGCATTGCAAGGCCGAATCTGATCCTGGGCTTCACAAAGCAACGAGTTAATGAAAATATTGGCCAAATGCCTCTTGCCAACCTGTTCCGGCCCGCAAAACAAATAGCCGTGGGCCAAGCGGTTATTGGCCAGCTGGTTTTGCAAATAAGCCACGGCGTTTTGGTTGCCGATAAATTGCCAGTTGAATTCCATAGGATTATTTTAACACAATATAATCAACTTGACAAAAATAACCAATAGGTTAAACTATAGTCGTCAGAGGTCAGATGATAGTGAAGCTTAAAAAACTTTGCCAACCGGCTTCTGGCGTGTTTCCCCTAGCGCATCACTTTCGCAAGCATTCTTGCTCCCGGATTAACGATGCGCTAGGGCTTTTATTTTCCCGAGATAATCGCCAAGGTCTCTCGGGCGCATTTTTCCCAAGAAAAATTTTGGGCTCTTTTTAATCCGGTAATAATTAATTCTTGCCTTAATTCTTCGTTGTTTATAATTTTTCTCATGGCTTCGGCGATTTCGTCCGGGCGGTGCGGGTCAACCAGCAAAGCCGCGCCAGCCGCGATTTCCGGAATGGCCGTTGAATTGGCGGCGATCACCGGCGCGCCAACGGCCATCGCTTCCAAAACCGGCAGACAAAAACCTTCGTAAAAAGACGGCATCACCAGAGCCAAAGCATTGGCCATTAAAGACGGCACTTTTTCCTGTTCCAGCCAACCCGGCATCATCACCCGATCTTGCAAATTATATTTTTTAATTCTCTCCTTAATTTCTTCAAACCCCAAGCCCGGCCGGCCGGCTAAAATTAAATTAATTTCCTTTCCGCTCCGCCGGCCGGCGGATGGCGGATTACCCAATTTATTAAACGCCTCAATCAGGCCGAGGATGTTTTTTTTCTTTTCCAAACGGCCGATGTAGAAAAAGTAGGGTCGGCCGGTTTTCTTTTTTTCCAAATCCGGCCGGAATTGATTTTTGTCATAACCCAGATAAATTACTTTGATTTTTTCCGGCTTAATTTTATAAACTTCAACGATTTCTCTTTTGGTGAATTCCGATATGGTTAAAATTAAGAAAGCGCACCTTAAGGCAAATTTAGTCGCCCAACGATGATACGCCAAATCTTTTTTGGAATAGAGTTCCGGATGCTTGGCAAAGCCGATATCATGCAAGGTGATGATGGTTTTTTTCGGATGAATCAAAGGCATGGTATGCGCCGGCACGAATAGAACATCCGGCCTCGACCAAAGCATTTCCCAAGATAATCTTAACTGCGTCCACAACCGAAACGGCCACTTCAAAACTTTGCTTTGGAAATTATCGGTCAGTTCCCCTAAATCCCCCCTTAACTTTTCCCTGGAATACAAAACAAATCGGTTTTCCTTATCCGGTTTTTTCAGCTCCTGAATCAAATGGTAGGAATACCACTCCGTGCCGGTTTTTTCAGGTTTGTTGGCGCGAGAAGCGTCAATGCCGATCAACATATTTATTTCGTTGCCAATATGCTCCGCTTGTAACTATCCAGATTCTCCAAAACAATGCCCGTGCCTTTGGCCACGCAGAGCAAGGACTCGTCAGCCAAATAAGCCGGCACGCCGGTAGCGCGGGAAAACAATTGGTCCATATTCCTCAACAAGCTGGAACCGCCGGACATAATCATGCCCTTGTCAATAACATCAGCCGAAAGCTCCGGCGGGGTCTTTTGTAAAACGTCTTTAACGGCCATAATCACGCCTTCCAAGTCCTTTTGCAGGGCCTCGGTGACATCGTCCGAATTAATGGTGAGGGTTTTAGGCAGGCCGGTTACGCCGTCGCGCCCCCGAATTTCCATTTTGATTTTATCCTTGGGATCTAAATACAAAGCCGAGCCGATCTTGATTTTAATCTCTTCCGCCGTCCTTTCGCCGATTGATAAATTATGCTTGCGCCGGACATGGTCGATAATGGACTGGTCAAAACGGTTGCCGCCAATGCGCACCGAAGTTGACGCCACGATGCCGCCTAAGGAAATAACGGCCATTTCCGAAGTCCCGCCCCCTAAATCAATAATCATATGACCGGAAGCGCTGCCAATGGGGATGCCGGCCCCGATGGCGGCCACCAATGGCTCTTTGATGATGTAAGCGGCTTTGGCGCCGGCGGCAATCGCCGCGTCAATCACCGCTCTTTTCTCGGTGGAAGTAATGCCGGCCGGCACGGCAATCATCACCTCCGGCCGAAACAGGCGCACTCCGCCCAAGGCCTTGTTAATGAAATAACGGAGCATCGCCTCGGTTGTCCGATAGTCGGCAATCACTCCCTCTTTGAGCGGGCGGGAAGCGATGATCGTATCTGGCGTCCGGCCAAGCATTTCCTTGGCCTCGTTGCCCACGGCTAAGATCTTTTTGTCAATCACCGAAATCGCCACCACTGACGGCTCATTAACCACCACTCCGCGCTTGGGGATATAAACCAAAGTATTGGTGGTTCCCAAATCAATGCCGATTTTTTTTATTAACATATTAAAAAAATTAAAGATTAAAAATCAAAATGTAAAATGACAAATCAAAAATATAAAATGTTTTGATTTAATAATTTTTACATTTTACATTGTCATTTTGATTTTTGATATTTACATTTTGCATTATTTCAATTTCACCCCAAACTCCCGATCCACTCTCAAATCCGTCTCAAATTTAACATTGTTCTCCCCGATTCTCCGATTGGCAAAGCCGGTCGGGCTAAACTCTTTAATTTTATTATTAAAGCTCAAATTAACCAATAATTGATGGCCGGCGGTGCCCGGCTGTTTCTGAATAGTCAGATTATAATACCCCTGACGGGCTTTTTTGGCAAGCGCCGTTGGTAATTTGTATTCAAGCCCCAATTCGCCCTTTTGGCCCGGCTCAATGGCGATAAAAGCGCCAAAGACGGTCTTGCCTAATTCCGAACTGACCATTACTTCGCCCGGCTCTTGGCTCCGGTCATTGGCCATAGCGCCATCGGCCCCGATCAATTCACTGCCCACCGGCGCATAGACCCGAGTGTAAGTCCGCAAACGGGTCGTCTGCCAACTGAACTCACCCTCGTTATGATAAGTAATTTTAACTTTGGCGATTAAATCGCCGGCTTCATCCGGTTGGACCGAATAATCAATTTCCCGCCTGACTACCTTATCGGTTTTCAAAGAAGCCAGATTGGCGTCAATCACCATTAAATAATCATCGGCGGTGTTTTTAACCGCCCCCGCCCAATTATTGGCCAGGACAAAATCCCAGGCCTCGTTATTTTTGTCATAAATTAAAATTTGCTTTTCATCCAGATTGGCTTTCAATAAAACCGCCACTTCCGGCCAGCGATTAAAGGGTAAGGCCATTAGTTTTTCGATTATCAGCCGGCCTAAGTCGCCGATGACGCTCTTGCGTTCGGCAGTTGCCCGGCCCTGCTGGTAAAAGCCCTTTTCCACCTGATACTGCAAAACTTCCACAAAATTATCAGCCGTGAATCGCAAGCCATCCACCTCTAAGGGCCCGGTTATCGTCAGCAATGAACTAATTACCGTCGGCGTAATGGCAATGACGCCGTCAATTTTTTCCAAACCGCCTTCTTTTTGATAAAACCATTCTGCTTTCCTGGCACTGATCGGCCAATCCGGCGACCAGTTGGCGTCGCGCAAAAACCATCTATCAGCTAACAAATATTCTGCCAAAGGCGCCGGCGGCCGGATATCCAGAAATTTTTCCGCCGGACCGTCCAAATTATAAACATTGTCCGTTTGAAAACTGGCAATCTCACCGTCTTTAACTTTCAAAATGCCATAGGTGCCGATGAACCCGCCGGTCGGCCTTAACTCCGAATTGTTTTGCAAAAGGAAAAGATAGGTTTTGGCTTCCGGGTAACCGGCCATTGGCGGCAGAAGCTGGGACAAAATCACCAGTTGCTGAGCCCGAGTTGCCGCTTCCTGCAATTTGGGCAATAAAGGCGCCACCAATTGCCTGACTGGAAAAACTAAAAAATCAATCGGCGCTTGTTCCAAAGAAATTAAAGACAAATCCAGTTTGGCTTTAATGCCCTGCAGGAGCGGTGGCGATTCAAACAGTTTCTGTAAAATTTCTTTTTTCTGCGCCGGCGTGATTTGATTCAGCTCAATATCTTCATCCTGAAAAACCTTCAATAAATCATCGGCCAGAAAAGCAAGCTCTTCCAGGGCCTGGGCCGAACGAACGCCAATCGCCAGAAGTTCACGGACAATGGCTTTCTGCTCTTCGGCCAATTGGCCCAGATAGCCGGGCAGGACGATTTTGTCCAAATCATGGCCGGCCAAGATCAATTGTTCTTTGGCCAAGCCCAAACTTTCTCCAGCCTGTCCCAGTTCTTGGTTGGCCAGGTGGTTTTCCGCCGACTGGACCGATTTTTGGGCTTGGCTGACCTGTCGATACAAATTTTTGATTGGGGGGTAATAGATGAAAAAAAGCAAAGCAATGACGCTGGCAATCACCAAACAGCCGGACAAGACTGCCCATTTAAAAGCCCGCAAGCGTTGTTCATAGCGCCGGCGCAGCAAAGGGTGGAGCAAATTCGGTTTTTTGAATAAATTCATACTCTCTTAAAGGGTTGTCATTACGAGGAGCGACCCGCCCTGGGCGGGGAGCGACGCCTGCCGGCAGGCAGGTAATAATCCCATAGATAATCGCTCGGTTGTCTTTACTGCTAACAGGGGGATTCTATCGCTTCGTCCCGATTATCATCGGGACTTCGCTCCAGAATGACAATAAAAACGAAAAATCATTTAGTTCCCAAATACTTGGCAAAATATTTAATCCAGCTGGCAATATGGATTCTGGTCATGTTGCTGAACAAGGCGCGCAAACCGGGATTTTCGGCAGATAGCCGTTGATGATAGTGTACCATTTCCGCCTCGGCAATGTAATACACTCCAAAGCCAGACTGCCAGAAGCGCCGGCACCAATCAATGTCTTCAAAATACAAAAAGAAGCGCTCGTCCAGTAGACCGACCTGGTTAACGGCCGACTGCCGAACAAACAAACAAGCGCCCAACAGCCAGTCCACTGCCCGATTTTCATTGTGGTCCCAATCCATCATCAAGTAATGGCGCAGGGTTTTTTTGGCCCAAGGCAGTTTGCCCAAAAAAGTCCGGCGGTAAATCGGCACCATAAACTTGGGGAAATGGTAACAGGAATGCTGAACCGTACCGTCGGGGTTGATTAATTTCGGCCCGCAGACGCCGACCGCCGGATTAGCTTCCATGAACTCATGCATCTTTTCAATCGCCCCTTCCAAGACCGTAATGTCCGGATTCAAAATCATCACATATTTTCCTTGCGCCTCTTTCAATCCCAAATTATTGCCCACGGCAAATCCCCGGTTCTTGTCCGATTCAATTAATTTAATTTTAGGGAATTGCTCTTTAATCATCGTCACCGAGCTATCTTCCGAATGATTGTCCACCACGATGATTTCATAGTCCAAAGCCAAATTCAAAAGCTTGATGCCCTTCAAGCACTGCTTAACCAAGCCCTTGGCTTTGTAGTTTAAAATGATGATTGACAGGTCCATATAAATATGATAATTTATAGATAATGAAAATGATCCTTACAACCCTATAACCCACAAGGAGATAATTATGAATAATTCAAAGAAAAAAGGATATTGTGCCCATGGTTTTTCACCTGATAAGGCCATGGAACTAAAACAAATTTTTTTAAACCACCCTGACTTATCTATTAAAGAATCGGATATAATCATAACTAATGATTGTATTAATATAAATATAGAACCTAGCCACTGGCCGACCAAAATAATCACAGAAGGAATGTATTCATTAATAGAAGTAAAAGATTGGGGTAGTATTTCCCTTTCATGTTAAAACAACTCGAAACACGCTTTTTGAAAGAATAATTTTATTCTTCCTTTTTTATTTTCCAAAAATCAAAGAACGCTTTCTCGTTGGTTCAGGTCTCTGACCTGAACCATAAGGTTCTGCACAGCAGGTTCAGATCTCTGATCTGAACCTCGGTTCAATTCAGAGAATTGAACCGACGATTGCAGGACTTTATGGTTCAAATCAGGAGATTTGAACCAACGCGATAGTCTCGTTTTATTTTTTTAACTTTAAAAAATCAAAGAACGCTTTGATATTTCTGGTTTCAAAAAACAATATATAAATGAACTTGCCGATTTCGTAGGGAATAATCCGCCAAGCGTTTTGCCAAAAAGTTTTTTTGTCTAAATACTTAGACAATAACAACAGATGGTTACGGTAGGAATAATAATTGACTAATCGATTGCGTTTCCTTCTTTCTCTGCCAACGCCGGCATAGCGCTGGTGATAAGCCACCGCTTCAGGCATATACCAATTCTGCCAATTGGCTTTTCTTAATCGCCAGGCCATATCAATGTCTTCTTTATAAACAAAAAATTTTTCGTCAAACAAACCGACTTCTTCTATCGCTTTTTTTCGATAAAGAACGCAGGCGCCGGTCTGGCCAAAAACTTCTTCGGTTTTGTTAAATTGCCCTTTATCCCTCTCCCCCGCTCCCCGGTCAATGATTTTATAATGCGATAAAATCTTTAAACCGGTGGAGTCAATAATACCAGTTTTCCGACCATTAATCAAGCGTAATAACTTGCCGCCAAATGAACCGCCTTGAGGCAATTTTTCCGCTTGCCCAATAATTTTTTCCAAATAGCCCGGCTCCAAAATCACATCCGGATTCATGATTAAAACATATTCGCCTTGCGCCATTTTAATCCCCTGATTATTGGCTCGACATAAACCAAGATTATTTATATTTTTTAAAATTTTAATCTTGGGATAATTTTCCTTAATAAACTCAAGGGGTCTATCTATTGAATTATTATCAATAACAATAATCTCATAATCAGAAAATATCTGATTAAAAACCGACGCCAAGCAACCCGGCAAAAACCGGGCGCTATTGTAGCTGACGATGATAACGGAAACTTTCATCGCTTTTTGATAGTGACATTAAAGCCCAGGTATCTGCCCAGCATCAAGCGGGTTTGGGCGTCAATGGCCGGAATGGCGCCGAAAATAATCATGCAGATTGGGAACAACAGCCATTGAATAATCATCACCAGCCACTTCCAACGGCCATGGCCGTTGGGCCGGACCGGCAGTAAAACCGTGCTGATGATTGCGGAAAAGAAAATGCCGATCATGGCCACCCGCATTAAGCTTTCCAAAATAAAAGGGGTGTTCTGGGCAATGACCGTGGCCTTGATGCCAGCGTCAGCCACGGCCAAGGGCAGATAGCCCAGGATGAACATCAGGATCGGGGCGGTGGCCCAGGAATAGACGCCTTCCAATTGGTTCCACAAATATCTAAATTTCACCCAAAAACGGATTTGCTTGTCCGGCAGCATGTTCCAGACGGTGTAAGGAAAATTTTCCACGCCATAAGCCCAACGCCTTTGCTGTTTGTATTGGTTCTTGATGGTCTGCCAAAAATTACCGCAATAGGCCGTATCCATGGAAACCGGAATATACATCGGATAAACGCTGTAATCGCCGTGGTAGCGGATCATGCCCTGCAAGCAAATCCGCGAGTCCTCCGTGACAATGTCTTTCTGCCAAAAACCGATATCCACCAAGGCCTTGAGCCCCATGCTGTGGGAAGAAAAAGTGTAGAGCCGTTCCGGCCGGGCCAATTCGGTCAAAAGCCAAAAAGTGGTGCTGTAATAGACCACCCGAGTCAACGCCGGCGATTCCCAGATATTGTTGTTGTAAAGCGCCAATGGCTGATAGCTTTTCTGGGTCGGCTTGTCCACGGTCAGATAATGGTAAGCCAAGTAGCTGAAATACTGTTGATGGACAATAGTGTCGCAGTCAAAATTGGAAACAATCACATCTTCATAGGGAATATTTTGCGAATCAATGTATTCCTGCGCCCGATGGCCGGCAAAATTAGTATTAGAGCCCTTGCCGGGCAATTCGCCGGGCAACCCTTGGGGATGGACCGTCACCAAAAGCTTGGAGAATTGGCTCCCAAATTCTTTTCGCAAAATATCCGCATTCTCTAAAAAGCGATCCTGATCCCTTTCCTCGCCGGCCAGAACGACAATGATTTTTTTCAAATCATAGTTGACTTTGGCCAGGCCTTCCAGGGTCGCGCGCAAAACTTCCACCGGTTCCTTGTAAGTCGGCAGGAAGATTAGGTGATGAATCCGCTGATAGCGGTCAATGGCCTTGACTTTGGCCAGCCAATTGACTTTAACGGCTTGGCGGTAGCGCTGCCAGGAAATGACCAGCCAAAAAACAAAATAGCTGATGCGGATCAGCCAATATAAATCAAAGAGGATGATGAAGACAATCACCCACATCGGCCGGACAAACGACAGAATGACGGCGGCAACCAAGGTTGTCCAAACCAGGAAGCCGGGAATGATCTCCAACAAACGATATTTTTGACGGTCAGCGAGCATAAAGATTGTCTTCATATTAGCGATTTTCCGCGTTTTTGTCAATAAAAATCCCCCATTATCAGATGGGGGATTTTCAACAAACTCTGTTCGGTTTCACTTACAGAATCGCATCCTTGGCGGACTTGGAAACCCGGAATTTCACCACGGTTTTCGCGCCAATCTTGATGGTCTCGCCAGTCGCCGGATTCCGGCCCATTCTGGCTGCCCGATGCTTCTTTACCAGCTTACCCAGGCCCGGCAAGGTAAACTCACCATTGCTCTTAACCTCGGAATAAGCCAAATTAGTCAGGGCGTCCAGCATCAGACCGGCTTGTTTCTTGCTCACTTCGGTCTTAGTGGCCAGCTCGTCCAGCAACTGGGATTTGGTCATTTTCTTGGCCATAATCTTATTTGGTTAATTTTTATATTAATTCTTAATATTCAGTTATCAACATCCCCTGTATTATATCATGAAATCCCAAGAAAGCCCAGTATTTTGTCAATGGGCTAAAAAAAGAAGGTCGTATCATCGCTTACTTCTTCACTTGTTTTTTTTGGAAGAAATTTTAGGTAGGACTATGATGATACGACCCTAATTCACTTAAACCATTAAAATTAAAGGGAAGGAACGGAGGATTATGGCAGGGCTGACGGAATGATTTTCTCCTTTTTTATGAGGTAACAATGATGAGGAGGAATCATATTCAAAGGTTATTCATTCCGGTCAGCCCCGAGAATGTAAGCGAGGTGGGATTCATAGCAGGTAAGAGGACAATATAAAATGACAACCTTGCCCGTCAAAGAAGGAGATCAAACACGGGCAAGGCAATCCAACCAATAAATATGTTAACCAACAACCATTACAACAAAATTATACCACCGCTTAAAAAATAAGTCAAGGCGAATAAAAATCCAGCGCAAAACTGGGAGACCAGGATTCGAACCTGAATACTGAGCTTCAAAGGCTCATGTCCTACCATTAGACGATCTCCCAATTTTGCGCTGGATAAAAACAACATTCGCAACATCAAAAAGGATACCCTATTGTATCCCTTTCTGTTTTGATTATAGCAATTTTTTTCTAAACCTTCAAGTATTTCCGGGTGGCCCAACTGCTGGCGACAATATTGAGCAAAGCCATGCCCAAAAACTCCAAACCGAAAATCAGGATAAAATGGCCATTGAAATAACTGATAATACTAAAATCATTGGTCTGGAAAAAATTACCCATATACGACTGGACCACGCCCAGCAAAGGATAAATTAAAATAACCACCAGCAAACAGGCCAAGAGAGAGTAGAGAACGCTTTCCAAGAGAAACGGCAGGCGAATAAACCAATTGTTGGCTCCCACCAACCGCATAATGCCGATTTCTTCGCGATGGGTGTAAATGGCAATGCGGATAGTGTTAAAAACAATCAATAAGACCACTAAAATGAATACTCCGCTCAAAACAGCGCCCGATTGATAGACCCGGCTGGTAATGGCGTTGATTTTCTTAATCACCGCCTGATAGTCGTCAAAATCCCGGTCTTCAATCAAACGGCTGATGCTTTCTTCGCCCAAGGCCTCAATAATCCCCGGATAATCCTGCGGGTTCTTGGCTTTGATGACCAAGGTGGCGCCCAAAGGGTTTTGATCCAGTTCTTTCAGCGTTTCCAAAATGGTCGGGTCATTCTGGTGTTTGACCTTAAAAGCAATCAAGGCGTCTGCTTCGGAAAGATATTCCACTTCCCTGACCGCCGGCAGTTCCAGCAGAGTTGACCTAACTTCCAAAACCTGCTTTTCCGTGGCCTTGGTGGTGAAATAGACGCTGACATCGACTTTTTCTTCCACCAGCTTGACGGCTTGATCGGTCAAAACATTGACGGTCAAAAGCAAATTAACCAAAAACAAAGTCAGCATGATGATGAAAACGGTAATCAGCGACAGCCAGATGTTGCGCCAAAAATCCTGCAAAGCGAACCGGGCGGCCCGATAGAGGGAAACAAAAAACATAATTTTTTAATTAAACAAATGTAAAAATTAAATATCAAAAATCAAAATGACAGATTAAAAATGTAAAAATAAACGATTGTCATTCCCGTGAAAACGGGAATCCACTCTAATCGCCGGCCTTTCTTTTTGAAGTGGATTCCCGCCCGCCCGCCTTGACTTCGCCCTTACTAAATATATTCGGATTTTTAAATAAAATTACCATTTAACTAAAATTAGTAAATCCTGACAATGGTCAAGGCGAAGTCGGGCAGGCTTTCGCGGGAATGACAGT
>JAZDFN010000027.1:0-6026 GCA_043807885.1 bacterium
TCCCCTCCCGCAATTTTAATCACATCTTTATTGACCTTGCCAAATTCTTTATAGGTGCTGTTATACATATTAAAACTGGTTTGCAGGGAATTGCCCAATTTTTGGAAATAAACATCGGTATTCAAAATATGCTTGCCCAACTTCTCCACTTCCTTGATAATCTCCTGCGTTTTTTCCTCAATCTGCAAAGCGCGCAGGCCTTGCATGACGGTCTGCAAATAAGCCAGAAAAGAAGTGGGCGAAACAATTATCACATGTTTTTCATTAAAAGCGTATTCAATCAAATCGCGGGTGTTAGCTTTGACCGCGCCGACTTGGTTGATTAACAAATCGTAAAAAATGCCTTCAGACGGAATGAACATAAAAGCAAAATCCATGGTCCCTTCGCTAGGGTTGATGTATTTGGCTGTCTCGTCAATCCGGTTCTTGAGATCCGCCTTAAACTGCTTTTCCAGCTGTTCATGCTTGGTTGCGTCCCGCTCTTCCAGCAAACGGTTGTAATTTTCCAAAGAAAACTTGGAATCAATGGGAATAATCTTGTCTTTGACAAAAACCACGGCATCCACGATTTCGCCGTTCTTAAATTTGTACTGCATCTGATAGGACTTGGGTGGCAGGACATTTTTCAAAACCGTTTCCAGATAATACTCGCCCAGCACCCCGCGCTGTTTGGGATTTTGGAGAATATCCTGCAGGCGCTGGAGCTGGTCGGCAAAACCGACCACCTGCTTGTTGGTCTCTTTTAATTCGGTCACCCGTTCAATCATGTCCCTGACTACGGCCATGGTCTGCTTGGTGGCTTCGCCCAACCGGCTGTCCACGGTTTTGCTCACTTCACTGATCTGGTTTTGGAGCATCAGCATGGCCTTGCCGTCCTGGTCGGTTTTGGGCTTTTTGGCCAAAAGCCAAAACATCAGGCCAAAACCGGCGATGACCACAACTAATAAAATTAAGGAAAAAGTATCCATAAAGGTAATTTCATCATAGCCCATTTGTTGAAATTAGGGAAGTATTGCCCCGTTAGAAATACCTATTTCTAACGGGGTTGACACTTTCCCGCCTGCCTGCTAATATATAATCAGCTGTTAGCCCTCATTAATTATCGTCTTTTTTTATATGCCTTATCTTAGCATCATCCAAGTTATCACCGCAATTCTATTGGTAATCGCCATTCTATTGCAAAGCCGAGGGTCGGGTTTGGGCCTGGCTTTCGGCGGCGACGGCAATGTCTATCGCACCAAGCGCGGCATGGAAAAAACGCTTCATTTGGCGACCATTATTCTCTCTATTATATTCTTGGGCATCGCCCTGGCCAACCTTTTCTTCAAGGCCTAAAATTTGTGAACAACATCGCAAAAAAAATCGGACGATTTTTTAACCGCTTAAAAAAAATCGCCCAGCCGCCGTCAGCGGCTGAACAACAAAACAATTTTGACAAAAAATTGGTTTTTTCTTTGGTTAACTCGCGTCTACCTGACGGTAGACAATTAAGCCAATTAGCGAAAATCCTTTCCGCCCGAGAACGGCTGGCCATTAAAATTTTAGGCCTAACCATCACCGTCTGCCTGGTGATTATGGCCGCCAATTTCTATCTGCACAATGTGGAATATTTGCCCCAAGCCGGCGGCGAATACACCGAAGGCCTAATCGGCGCCCCGCGCTACCTTAATCCCATCTTGGCCCAAACCAACGATGTTGACCGCGACATCTGCCAATTGATTTTTGCCGGCTTGTTCAAATACAACCAGCACGGCGAATTAATCCCCGACCTGGCGGACAGCTATAGCGTCAGCGACGACCAAAAGGTTTACAACATCAAACTAAAAAACAACCTGAAATGGCACGACGGCGAACCGCTAACTGTTGATGATATTATTTACACCGTGGCGATGATTCAGGACCCCGAATTCAAGAGCCCGCTCCTGGTCAGTTTCAAAGGAGTGGGCGTGGAAAAAGCTGACGCCCAGACCGTCAAATTCGTTTTGTCCGATCCTTTTGCTCCCTTCCTCGGCACTCTGATCTTTGGCATCCTGCCCGAACATCTTTGGAGCTCTATCCTGTCGGCCAACGCCATTTTAGCGGAATATAATCTTAAGCCGACCGGCGCCGGCCCCTACAAATTCTCGTCTTTAACCAAAGACCGCTCGGGCAATATCCGGGAATACATCTTAACCGTCAATGAAAACTATCATGGCCAATTACCTTACCTGAAAAACATCAATTTCAAGTTTTACCCTGATTTTGACACGGCCACGGAGGCCTTGGCCAGTAAGAAAACCCAAGGCATCAGTTTTCTGCCCAAAGGACTGAAGGAAAAAGTAACCAGGAACAAAAATCTGGCCTTTTATTCCCTGCACCTGCCCCAATACACTGCTATTTTCTTCAACCAGAAAAACAACGAATTCCTGAGAGACAAAAAAATCAGGGAAGCCTTAGCTTACGCCCTAAACAAGGAAAAAATCATCCAAGAAACCATGGCCCGAGAAGGCGATATCATCCATGGGCCGATTCTGCCGGGCCTAATCGGTTACAATCCGGAAATCAAAAAGTATAATTATAATCCGGCCGAAGCCAACCAAATTCTGGACGACAAAGGTTTTAAGAGAATTGAACCGGCCGAATACCAGCAATTGATGGCGGAAAAAAAGCAAAAGGAAGAAGCGGCAGCAGAAAAAGCCGAAACAACCGACAGTGAAACAACAACCGAACTTGAACCGGCCGGAACGGCAAATCCGCCAGCGGACGGAGAACTGCCGCCTGAACCGCCGTTTTACCGCCAAAAAAACAACCAATTTTTAACGGTTAAACTGACCGCGGTTAATCAGCCAGAAAGTTTGACGGCGGCTAAATTGGTTCTCGACTACTGGCAAGCCATTGGCGTCAAGGTGAACCTGGAAATTGTGGACGGCTACCGCATCCAGCGCGAGCTGATCAAACCGCGCCAATATGAAGCCCTGCTCTACAGCGAGATTCTCGGCTCCGACCCTGATCCTTATGCCTTCTGGCATTCTTCGCAAAATCAGGCCCCGGGCGTTAATCTGGCGGTTTTCTCCGACCGCAACGTTGACAAACTATTGGAAGACGCCCGCCAGACCAATGACAACCAGAAACGGGAAGAATACTACCAGAAATTCCAGGACATTCTGGCTGATCAGCTGCCAGCCATCTTTCTTTACAACCCCACTTACACCTACGCGGTTAGCCAAGAGATTAAAGGCCTGGACACCCAGCGCATCGCCGTGCCGGCCGATCGCTTTGCCAACATCACCAATTGGTATATCAAGACGAAGGTTCGGTTCAAAAAAAATAATTCTCAATAATCTTAATTCCGCGGGGATGTGGCGGAATTGCCCGCCCGCTTCGCCTTGCGAAGCAAGGCGGGCGGGGCAGACATTATTTTATACGGGCGAGTGGCGGAACGGTAGACGCACTGGCTTCAGGAGCCAGCGAGAGCAATCTCATGGAGGTTCAAATCCTCTCTCGCCCACCAAATTTTATTATTAACTTAATTAATTAAAAATTTTTATTTATGCTCCACAAACAAATAAAAAGAAAAAAAAATAATCCGCCCCGTCCGCCAGCTGGCGGAGGCGGAGACCGAAATCCCTTAATTAATAAAGACAAAAGCCGATTTATCGCCGACAAAAAATTACTGGAACAAAAAAAAGCCAAAACCGCCAAAGAAAAACCAACAACCGAAGACAAAAACAAACTGAAAATCATTGTCTTGGGCGGATTGGAAGAAGTTGGCCGGAATATGACTTTGCTGGAATACGGCAATGACATCATTATCATTGACATGGGCCTGCAGTTTCCGGAAGAAGACATGCCCGGCATTGATTACATCATTCCCAACATCAGCTATTTGCGGGGCAAGGAAAGGAATATCCGGGGCATCATCATCACTCACGGCCACATGGACCACATCGGCGGCATTCCCCACCTGATGCCCAAACTCGGCAACCCGCCGATTTACACCGGCGCTTTGTCCGCCGGCCTGATTAACAAGCGCCAAGAAGATTATCCCAATAACAAAAAATTGGATATCGTCAGGATTGACGAGCGCTCCAAGTTGCGATTGGGCGGGGCTTTCCAGATTGAATTTTTTCGGGTCAACCACAACATCCCGGACAGTTTTGCCGCGGTTGTCCGGACGCCGGTCGGCATCATCGTCCACACCGGCGATTTCAAGTTCGACCTCAACCCGATCAATGACCTGCCGGCGGATTTGAACCGGATTGCCAAGCTGGGCGCCGAAGGCGTCAAGCTCTTGATGGCCGACAGCACCGATGCCGAACACGAAGGCCACCAAATCTCGGAAAAAGACATTGGCCAGGAATTGGAAAAAATCTTCGAGGAATCGACCGGCCGGATTATCACCGGCACTTTCGCCTCCATATTAAGCCGAATCCAGCAGCTCATTACTCTATCGGAAAAATACAACCGCAAAGTGATGTGCGAAGGCCGGAGCATGCGCAACAACCTGGAAATCGCCCATGAGCTGGGTTATATGAAAATCAAACAAGGCACCATTGTCGACAACGATGAAGCCAAGAAGTTGCCGGATAGCCGGCTGACCATCCTCTGCACCGGCGCCCAAGGCGAACGCGGCGCCGCCCTGGCCCGGATTGCCAACGGCGAACATAAGTACCTGCATTTCAAAAAAACCGATAGCGTTGTCTTTTCATCTTCGGTTGTGCCGGGCAACGAACGGACCGTCCAAACCCTCAAGGACAATATTTACCGCCAAGCCGACAAGGTTTACCATTACAAAATGATGGACATCCACGCCGGCGGCCACGCCAAAGCCGAGGACTTGAAACTGATGATTAAGCTGGTCAGCCCGCAATACTTTATGCCAATTGAAGGCAATCATTACATGTTAAAACTGCACGGCGAACTGGCCAAGAAAGTCGGCCTGCCGGCCAAAAACGTCTTCATCGCCGACAACGGCCAGATCGTGGAAATCGACAAGAAGGAAGCCCGTTTGACCAACAAAAAAGTAATCACCGATTACGTGATGGTGGACGGCTTAGGGGTCGGCGATGTTTCCAATATCGTCTTGCGCGACCGGCGGATGATGGCGGCCGACGGCATGATTGTCGTTATCGCTACCATGGAAAAACGCAACGGCCGCTTAATCGGCAATCCCGACCTGATTTCCCGCGGGTTTATCTATATGAAAGAAAACAAGAAGCTGGTGGAAGACATCCGCTCTTTTGTCAAAAAATTGATTCAGGAAAAACCTCACGGCATCCGGCTGGACGACAATTTCATCAAAAACAAAATCCGCAACGAAGTCGGCGAATTCATCTATACCAAAACCCAAAGAAGGCCCATGGTCTTGCCGGTGGTGATTGAAGTTTGAAAATCTTTTTAGATAAGGTATAATTAAGTCATATGAAAAATAATATGCCCGCCCGAGGCGGGTTCAAACCCGCCTTGGGTGGGTCCGCCGAAAGCGGAAAAAAAACCATCTTCTCCGGCATTCGGCCCAGCGGCGAGTTGCATCTCGGCAATTATTTCGGCGCTCTCAAAAACTGGGTAGATCTGCAAAATAAATCTGATAACCAGTGTATTTTTTGCATTGTTGATTACCACGCCATTACTACGCCATTTGACCCCAAAGAAATCAAGGACCGGATTTTTAATACCGCTGTTGATTATCTGGCGGCCGGGCTGGATCCGAAAAAAAGCATTATCTTTGTCCAATCACAAGTGCCTGAACATACGGAACTGGCCTGGATTTTAAATACCATCACGCCGGTCAATGAATTGCAAAGAATGACCCAGTTCAAAGACAAATCAAAAATGCACAAAGAAAGCGTCAATATGGGCCTGTTTGATTATCCGGTATTAATGGCCGCGGATATTCTGATTTACCAAGCGGATTTGGTGCCGGTGGGCGAAGACCAATACCAGCATGTGGAACTGACCCGGGCCATTGCCCGCAAGTTTAATAACGCCTTTGGCGAATTTTTCAAAATTCCGGAAATTTACAAATCAGTTGCTCCGCGGGTGATGTC
>JAZDFN010000028.1:0-4930 GCA_043807885.1 bacterium
CAGCCGGTCGTTTATGATACCTCAATCTCCTTTACAATTAACCGGACGGCTAAACAGAAGACAACTGATTACCAATACGACGGCTATTACGCCATCCAAGCGAGCAATCTTTTCGCCCAGACCATTATGAGCTGGCTGATGACCCCTTCGTTTTTGCTGGAAATTTATCAGCAGGCCGAGGTGGAGCCGAACATTGATTATCTGGACAAGTTTGCCAACCGCTTCCAAACCAAGAAGTTTTCGCCCCAGAATGTGGCGGTCAGATTCAAGGAAAGGGATGAAGAGACAGCTAAGAAAATCAGCCAAGCGCTCATCAGCACCATTGAAGCCAAAGCCAAGGACTCCAACAAAACCAGCGAAGGCGATTCGCTTTTTGCGGTTATCGGCTCCCAGCCGGTGATCGTGCCTTACAAAATGGATATTAAACTCGTCGCGGCCGTGAGTTTGATTGTTGGTTTGTTATTAAGTTGTTTTTTGGCGTATTTGGTTTGGTATTTTAAGAGGGATTGAGTATGAAAATAGGAGTGGATATCCGTTCTTTAATGGAACAACAATACTCGGGGGTGGCGGAATACACTCTTAATTTGTTGCGCGCGCTTTTGGAGATTGATAAAAAAAATCAGTACCTGTTTTTTTATAATTCCCTGAGAAAAGTCAGCTTGCCCGAGTTTAAACAGAAGAATGTTAAATTGTGCGGATTTAGATATCCCAACAAACTTTTTAATTTGGGCCTGAAAATTTCCGACCGGTGGCAATTGGACAAAATGTTAGGCGGGGTGGATGTTTTCTGGCTGCCTAATCCCCAGTTTGCCAATTTGTCGGACAAATGCCAGAAAGTGATTACTTTTCACGATTTGTCTTTTGAGCGGTTTCCGGAATTTTTTTCTTTCAAAAGAAGGCGGTGGCACGAATTGGTTAATTTTAAAAAACTGGCCAGACAGGCAAGTAGGATTATTGCCGTTTCGGAAAGCACTAAAAGGGATTTGATGGAGTTTTATAAAATCAATCCGCCAGCCGGCGGAAAAATCAACGTGATTCATTCTGGTTTGAATGATTTATTTAATCAAGAAATAATAAGTAAAGAAAAAGTTAAAGAAAGATATAATTTGCCCGACCGTTTTATTCTTTATTTAAGCACTTTGGAGCCGAGAAAAAATGTCATTGGTCTGATTGACGCTTTTAATTTAATTAAATCGCAAACTAAGCTTATTTTGGCTGGCGGTGAGGGTTGGCTTTATGGCGACATTTATCGAGCGGTTGCCAACAGCCCGAAAAAGGGCTATATTAAGTTCCTCGGCTATGTGGCTGATGAAGATAGGCCGGCCCTGTATTCTTTGGCCGAATTATTTGTTTTTCCGTCTTTTTATGAGGGTTTTGGCTTTCCGGTTTTGGAAGCCATGGCCTGCGGCACGCCGGTGATTACCAGCGCCAATTCTTCTTTGCCGGAAATCAGCGGCGGGGCGGCAATTTTAATCAATCCTTATAATGTCGGCGAGTTAGCCAGCGCCATTGATCAAGTTTTATTAAGCGATGAATTAAAAAATAGATTAAAGGAAAAGGGGAGAGAGCAGGCCAGGAAGTTCCGGTGGGATGAGACGGCGAGAGAAACATTGGCAGTTTTTGAAAATATAATTTAAGGTTGTCATCCTGGAGGGACCCGCCCAGGGCGGGGACCGATAGGATCCCCCGGCTGACAGTAATTACAAACAGCAAGGGGATTCTATCGCTTCGTCCCGATTGTCATCGGGACTTCGCTCCAGAATGACAACAAAAGAGTATGAAAATCGGCATTGACGCCCGGATGTACGGTAATCGCCAAACGGGCATCGGCAATTACATCAAGCATTTAATCAAGTACTTGGCCGAATTGGACGCCGCCAACGAGTACGTGATTTTTTTGTTGGAGCCGATGTATTCGGAATTTGTCTGCCCCAACGAGCGTTTTAAAAAAATTAAAGTCAACAGCCATTGGTATAGCTGGCAAGAACAGTTGTTTTTGCCTTGGCAATTTTATAAAGAAAAAGTTGATTTGCTCCATTTCCCGCATTTTAATTCGCCTTTGCTTTACCGGAAGAAAACGGTCTGCACCATCCATGACATCACCCCTTACTTTTTTCCCGGCCACAAAATGACTTCAATTATCCGGCGGCTGGGTTTTCGCTGGGTTTTTGGCAACACGGTCAGGCACGCTAAAAAGGTTTTGGCGGTTTCTGAACATACTAAAAAAGATATCGTTAAATACTTTAAAATTGACCCGGAAAAAATCATGGTTACTTATGAAGGCGTGGAATCGTACTTCGGAATTATTGAGGATAAAAATAAACTAGTAGAATTAAAAAATAAATATCACATCACCAAGCCGTTTATTTTCTATGTCGGCGTTTGGCGCAATCATAAGAATTTGGTCGGCTTAATCCGCGCTTTTGATATTTTATTGAGAAAATACAATCTGGATTATCAATTGGTTTTGGGCGGGAAAGAAGATCCTTACTATCCGGAAATCCGGCAGACCTGGGAGAGTTTAGGTTTAGATAAGGATATCATTCGGCCGGGCTTTATCAGCGAGGAAGAATTGCCGTTTTTTTACAATTCCGCTGAATTATTTGTCATCCCGTCTTTTTATGAGGGTTTTGGCTTAATCGGCTTGGAAGCCATGGCCTGCGGCTGTCCGGTAGTTGCCTCCAACACCACTTCCTTGCCCGAGGTTTTGGGCGAAGCCGCTCGTTATTTTGACCCCAATAATCCCGAAGAGATGGCAGGGGTGATGAAAGAGGTGTTAATTGATAAAGAAAAACAAGACGAGATGATAAAAAGGGGATTTGAGCAGGTAAAAAAATATAGCTGGCGAGAATGCGCAAAGAAAACATTGACAATTTACAAAAAATTGTTGTAATTTTTCTTTTTCTTTGTTAAAATATACCCATGGCGCAGAAACAAAAAAATAACGGCGTTAAGGTTTTGGTTAGGCAAATAAAGGTCAAGGGGAAAAAGAGAAAAACGGCGATAATTATGGCCAAAAAAAGCCCGGTTGATTTGGTTTTGGCCGTTAAATCAAACAAGAAAGCGGGTAATGGTCAAAAAGGGCCAATCTTTTTAAGAATTACCAAAGGCCAATCAATCGCCCAGTCGCCCCATTTGGTGGATTTGAAGGCCTCGGAAAAAGAAGCGCTGGCCCAGGCTCAGTGGGACAGCCAACATCGTTCAATCAAGCGAAAAGGCCGACTTCGTTTCAAGCGGCCGTCAATGGCGCCCCAGCTTTTACTCCCTCGTTTTAATTTTAGGCCTAAGAGAATAACCAAGAAAGTTGATAACTGGCTGGCTAATGGCGTTCAACAACTTGGTTTTTTTCTTTGGAAGGCCTACAAAAGTTTTCCGCATTTTCTGGATTGGGTTTGGCGCTCTTTAGCCGGGCTTTTCCGAACCAAGCCGAGAATGAAACTGGGGATCAAACCTAAGGCCGGTTTTAAGCTCGCGCCCGGAGTTAAACTGAAATTTCAGCGCCCGGTCGCTTGGTATCGCCCGATTATCGGCTTTGTCTTATCCGCTTTTCTATTAGTAATGCCCATTTGGGCCTTGGCCTATTACCAGAAATTAAATCAGACCGGCCAAGAAGTAATCGGCATTACCCAAATGGCGTTGGAACGATTGAAGTCGGGCGGAATCGCGTCAATGGATTTTGATTTGATCGGCGCTAGCCAGGAGTTCAGCGCTGCTTGGCAGGGTTTTGATTTTGCCCAGGAGCAATTGGACCAGACCAACCAAGTGATTCTGAAACTTTTGAAATTAATGCCCAGAGAAGGCCGGATGGTGGCGGCGGGCGAGAAATTATTGCTGGTCGGCAAAGATATTTCTTTGGCCGGCCGTTATCTGGCTGGTGGCTTGGAGCCGATCATGGATCAGGGCGAAGTTGATTTGTCAGCCGTCATGATGGCGCCAGCTTCGGCAGTCGCGATTCCGCCGGCTGACGGATTGCCCTTGGCCGAAAAGATTGTCAATTTGAAGAATAATTTTTTGCTGGCTAATGCCAAAATCCGCTCGGCGCAAGAAAATTTGTCAGCGATTAAAATCAATTCTTTACCCAAAGAATACCAGGATATTTTAAACCAGGTCGACGAGAGCTTGTCGGCGATCCGGCAGAAGACGGGCGCTTTTGTTCCATTTGTTGATTTCTTGACGGAGTTTTTGGGCCAAAAGCAAACCAAACGTTATTTGTTGATTTTCCAGAACAATGCCGAACTGCGGGCCACCGGCGGTTTTATTGGCAGTTTGGCCTTGGTTGATATTGACCGAGGCCAAATTAAGAAAATAGAAATACCTGGCGGCGGGCCGTATGACTTGAAAGCCGGTTTTTATGAAAATATTATCGCCCCCGAGCCCTTGCATTTGGTTAATCCGCGTTGGGAATTACAGGACGCCAACTGGTTTCCGGATTTCCCGACATCGGCGGAAAAAATCATCTGGTTTTATAACCGGGCCGGCGGACCGTCGGTTGACGGAGTCATTGCCTTGACGCCGGAACTGATTGAGAAACTGGTTGGCTTGGTCGGGCCGATTGATATGGCGGAAAAATACGGTGTCGCCATTACGGCGGAAAACTTCCTCTCGGTCACTCAAACCGAAGCGGAAAAAAAGTACGATGAAACCAAAACCTCCAAGCAATTCATTGCCGACTTGGCTCCGCAAGTTTTAATCAATGTTTTACGGGGCAGCGGGCAGGATTATCTCAAGACCTTGGCGGTTTTGAGCCAGTCATTGCAGAATAAGGGACTACTTTTCTATTTTACCGACAATAATTTACAGCAACAAGTAATTGATTATGGCTGGGGCGGCCAAATGAAGAACAGCCCAGCTGATTATTTGTCAATCATCCATTCCAATATTGCCGGCGGCAAGACTGATTTGGCAATGGCGGAAACCGTTGCCCATCTGG
>JAZDFN010000029.1:0-4435 GCA_043807885.1 bacterium
TAAGAGCTCCAAAAATCCTTCATAGGATCCAATTATGCTCTTATCTACCGCCAATAAGAACGGTAGAGAAGATGCTTTTTCAAGAGTCAGAGAAAAAGCGCAATAAACCTTTTGATATGGTCTTTGCTTTCGCCACTAACAAATAGCCGGCGAAAACAAGGCAAAGTTAAGAGGTCTAGAGCGCCAAAGTGGAAAAATCATTACTTTCTTATATAAGAAAGCGCCACTTCGGCGCTCTTCTTTTTTTAGAGCTTGACCCAGCCCTTCGCGAAGGGCTGGGTTGACAAATCCTTTAACTATCCAATATTATATTATATAATAGAAGCAGGAGTTTTGGGCTTATTTTTTATTTTAAGAAACTTATGGATCAAGAGATATTGTTAAAAATTAAAGAGCAATTATTGTCAGAAAAGAAAAAACTGGAAACGGGGCTGGAGTCGTTTACCTATAAAAATAAAGAGGTTAAGGGCGATTATACCGCTAAGTTTCCTAAGTTTGGCGATTCCCAAGAAGATAATATTGCCGAAGTGGCGATGTTTTCCGATAATCTTTCTTTGGAGCAAAATTTGGAGAAGGCCTTGCGCGATGTTGGCCGAGCCTTGCAGCAGATTGAGGCGGGTGATTATGGTATTTGCAAATATTGCCATCAGCCGATTGACGAGAAGCGGTTGTTGGCCCGTCCGGCTTCTTCGGCTTGCGTGGCCTGTAAAACCAAATTAAAAGCTAAGCCCAGACGGTCATGGCGGGATTGGTTAAAAAAGCGCTAGCTTTGCCTTGGCTTCTGGCAGTTTTTCTAGCGGTTGACCGCTTGGCCAAATTTTTTTCTCTTAAAAAACTCCCGTTGGAGGGAGTTTCTTTAATCCCCGGCTGGTTGAATTTTTCGCTTTACCGGAATTCCTATATCGCTTTCGGCTGGCATTTGCCCGAACCGCTTTTACTGGGCCTGATCATTATTATTTTGTTCGGTTTGGGCTGGCTGTTTATCCGGGCCTATCAACATCAGGATTTTGGTCTGGCTTTTTGGCTGGGCTTGGTTATTGTCGGCGCTCTAAGCAATTTAATTGATCGCCTAATTTACGGCCAAGTGATTGATTTCATTGAAGTGCCGGGGTGGTCGGTTTTTAATTTTGCGGATATATTTATTATTGCCGGTCTTTTGGGTTGGCTGGTTAGAAAAGTAAAAATTAAAAACTAAAAAAGCAAAAATAATACAAGGTAAAAGTCAAAATGCCTTCATTTTAAGTTTTTAATATATTTAGCAAGATTTTTTTAATTTTGATTTGTCATCTTTTTTACTTTTTAATTTTTACTTTTTCTTATGCCTGCCAAAGTTCTTTCAGCCGCGATTGTCGGTCTGGATTGCGAGTTAGTGGAAGTGGAGGCGGATATCGGCCGCGGTTTGCCGGCTTTTTTTATTGTCGGCTTGCCGGATGCGGCCGTGCAAGAATCCAAAGAACGAGTGCGTTCCGCCATCAAGAATAGCGGCTGCCATTTTCCAATGACGCGGGTGACGGTTAATCTGGCGCCGGCTGACTTAAAAAAACAAGGGCCGGCTTATGACCTGCCGATTGCCGTTTGTCTCTTGATTGCGCAAGGCGAAATAGCGTTGAAGCCGGAAGTTGACCCCGTTAGAAATATTATTTCTAACGGGGTTGAAGCCAAATCAATTTTTGTCGGCGAGCTGGCCTTGAACGGATCGTTGCGGCCGGTCAATGGCATTTTACCGATTGCCTTAATGATGAAAGAAAAACGACTGGAGACGATTTATTTGCCCGAGGAGAACGCCAGCGAAGCCGCTTTGGTTGACGGCCTTGAGATTATCCCGCTAAAAGACCTGGCGTCATTAATCCGCCATCTGCGCGGCGTGGAAAAAATCGAGCCCTTGCCCTCGCCACCGGCCGTTGATTTTTCCGATACGGCGATGAGCGGTTATGACCTGGCTTATGTTCGGGGGCAGGAACATGTTAAGCGGGCGATGGAAATTGCCGCCGCCGGCGGGCATAATTTGCTTTTGATGGGTCCGCCGGGTTCAGGCAAAACCTTGTTGGCGCGGACTATGCCGACGATTTTACCCGCTTTGACTTTGGCTGAGGCCTTGGAGGTGACGCGCATTTATTCAGTCGCCGGCGTTTTGCCGGCGGACCAGCCATTGATAAAAGTCAGGCCTTTCCGCGCGCCCCATCATACGGCTTCGGGCGTGGCTTTAGTCGGCGGCGGCGCTTGGCCCCGGCCAGGCGAAATTTCTTTGGCTCATCGCGGTGTTTTATTCCTGGATGAATTTCCGGAATTTCCGCGGATTGCTCTGGAGAATTTGCGTCAGCCGTTGGAAGATGGTTTGATTGCCGTTTCGCGGGCGGCCGGCACTTTGCAATTTCCGGCCAAATTTATTTTGGTGGCGGCGATGAATCCTTGCCCTTGCGGTTACGCCACTGATTTGGCCAAGCCCTGCGTTTGCAGCCAGGCCCAGATCGTCAATTATCAGAAAAAAATATCCGGCCCCTTGCTGGATCGGATTGATTTGCACATTGAAGTGCCCCGCCTTAAATTTGAAAAATTAACTGAAGATAAAGACAATGAAAAATCTCAAACCGTCAGGCAGAGAGTTCAGCGGGCGAGGGATCGGCAGGCGGACCGGTTTCGCGATTTGCCGATAATCACCAACGCCGAGATGACCGGCCGGCAAGTCAAGGAGTTTTGTCCGGTTGACGATGCCACGCAGGAATTATTGCGGGCGGCGGTTAATCAATTGCATCTTTCCGCCCGCGCTTATCACCGCATCCTTAAAGTTGCCCGGACGATTGCCGATTTGACGGTTAAAGAAAAAATAGAAGTGGCGCATATTGCCGAGGCCTTGCAATATCGGCCGAGAGTGGAATGATTTAGCGAATGTAATTTAACGGATTATATTTATTGTTCCAAATCATCACTTCAAAGTGAAGGTGCGGGCCGGTGCTCCAGCCGGTTGAACCAATCGCGCCAATCGCCTGGCCTTTGTTGACCGCTTGGCCTTTCTGCGCGTAAATCTGACTGCAGTGGCCATAGCGGGTTTTTTTGCCATCGCCATGATCAATCACGATTTGATTGCCGTAACCCAAGCCCCAGCCGACAATTTCTATCACGCCGGATTCGGCCGCGTAAATGGGCGTGCCCATCGGGGCGCCGATGTCTAGACCGTGGTGGCGCCAGGAATAATATTGGGTGATGCGGCGCGAAGCCACCGGCCAGAGCATCTCTCCGCCCGCGGGCGCTTTAATGTCAGACGGAGCGATAAAATTACTCAAAGAAGAAAGGCGGGAGGGCGCTATGACCGGCCGCGGTTTCTGGCCGCCGGGGACAATCAAGTCCTGGCCGACGGTTAAGATGGCGTCAGCGGATAAATTATTCCAGTCGCGGATATCCGTTTCGTTGGCTGAATAGTAGCTGGCCAATTTAATTACCGTATCATTTTTTTTGACGGTATGGACCAAGCCGGAAATCGGCATAATTTTGATTTTTTCGCCCGGCCGGATGTAGCTGTAGGAAGTTAAATTATTGGCCCACAGAACCGTGTTGATGCTGATGCCGAAATTGGCGGCAATGCCGCTGATCGTGTCGCCGTTTTGCACCACATATTCTTCAATGTTGGTTCTGGTTCGGGGCGAATTTGGCTCCAGGCCGATTTCCGGCTTAAGGATGGCCGCGCCGCCTTGGGTTAAAGAAGTGACGTCTTCTTCCAAATCCTCGGTTTCAATGTCAGTGTCAGTCGGCGGCCGGGTAGTGGTTTGGGCGACTTCTTGGCCCAGATAACTTAAAACTATTTTATTATTTTCTTGGGCAATCGCTTTCTCTTCAATGAATTCTTCTTCGGATGGATTGACTAAAGAGGCGAGCAAGGTTTTTTCGCCGAAGTTGGCGTTCAGCTCATGGGCGCTGATCTTGACCGTGGCGATGATCAGCGCGATGGCGATTAAGACCGCATGGACCAAGTAGCGGTGGCTGAAAGAAAAAGCGAGTTTGCTTTTCGCCGGCTGGTAGGCCTGAACCGCCAGTTTTTTCAGCGTCAGGTAGAATTTATAAAAATTGGTCAGGAATAATCTTAAAAATAAGTCGCCGACAATTCCCAATGACTTTTTCAGCCACTGGTTAAAAATGAAAACCATTAAATTTTTGAATTCCATTAAAACCCTTAGCAGATAGATAGCGGTCCGGATTGCTAATTTTTTTAATTGGAGACCGATATATTTGGCCTTTCCAGCCATTGCCTAAGCCTGCTTCAAAAGGGGCGGAATCAAAGGAAAAATCAGATCCTGGGCTTAAAAAAACGGCTGTTAATACAGCTAGTAGTATGATAGCACAGGGGGAAGAAGGGGTCAATTGCCATTTTTATTTTTTTGATCTTAATTTCTTTTTTTTCTCCCTTGCCTTGACACCCAAAAGATGTTATCCTGAAAGAAGC
>JAZDFN010000030.1:0-8668 GCA_043807885.1 bacterium
GTAAATGGCTGCCTGTGCCCATAAACTTTATGGTAACGGACTTTGGCCTTATATTTAACCACACGGATTTTTTTGCCTTTGCCTTCAGAGACAACCTCGGCCTTGACTTGCGCGCCTTCAACTTTCGGGGTACCGATTTTAACTTCTTTATCGTCAGCCAATAATAAAACATCTTCAAAAACCACAGTTCTTGCCTCGCCGGATCCGCCCGCTGGCGGATTTAATTTTTCAACTTTAAGGATATCCCCTTCTTTGACTTTATATTGCTTCCCGCCGGTTTTGATGATTGCGAGCATAGATTATGATATTATGATTATAGATACAGATTATATTACCTATTGACAAATGTCAAGAGAGGTGATAACCTAACAATAGCGATTGATTAACAGCATTCTATGGCCTGAAGAAAGGCTATAGAAAAATGGTACCTTTCCGTATTATCACAGAAGAAGATTTAGAAAAAAACCATCAAAAAAGTTTATTAATGGAATTCCTATTATTGGCGACTGATGTCAAAACTCCCGCTCATGATCTCAATGAAAAATATTCCGAAATCATCGAAAACGACGTTGACGCCGATGTTGCATCCAATTCTTACGAATCGGCAATCAAATTCCGTGAAAATAACTTAATTTATCATTAAAATCTTCTGGATAATATCAAGTCCGCTAATCTCTGGCGGACTTTCTTTTATATCTCCAAACTAACCACATTGCCAACCCGACCATCAAAAACAAAAGAATCATCAAGGCCCACAACTTCTGCCGCGTTTGCAAAAATAAAGAAGTAACGCCGAAAGCGGCGGTGATAAAATAAAGTGTCAAAACCGCGCCCCGATGCGATAGCCCCACGTCCAGCAAGCGGAAATGCAAATGTTTTTTGTCAGCCGCATAAGGCGACTTATGTTCAAAAAAAACTCTTCTGGCAATCACCCAAATCACATCCAAAATCGGCACGCCCATAATCAGTAAAGCGGTGGCGATTTTCCCGCCGGCAATGATGGCCAAAACGCCCAGCATCAAACCGGCGAATAGCCCGCCGCCCTCGCCCAGAAAAATCTTGGCGGGATGCCAGTTGAACAACAGAAAACCGGCAAAAGCGCCGGCCAGGATCATGGCCAACAAAGCGGTTTCCGGCTGGGCGACTTCTTTATGGAGACATAAGAAAAAAATTATCAAAGCGCCAATGGTGGTAACGCCGGAAACCAAGCCGTCCAGCCCGTCCAAAAATTTAGTCGTGTACATCAGGCCCAAGAGCCAAATCAAGGCGAATAAATCCGCTCCCAAAGTTATTTGATAAGGCAGATTATTATAGCTAAAAAATTTGATGTTAATTTTATCCAAATGAATAAATCCGCCCAAAGGATTGGTTATTACTTCCACGCCAATGCCGGAAGCAATGATTATCAAAACGGCGATAATCGGGAAAATAATCTGGCGAGATGGCTTTAATTTATATTTATCATCCAGATAGCCGCCCAACATCAAAACCAAGCCGGCCAAAACAATGCCAGCCACGAATTTTAACAGCATAAAACCGCCCAGCACCCGCTCGGTAAAAAAAGTATAGAATAATAAAGTTAAAACAAAAGCGCCAAAGACCGCCCAACCGCCCAGTAAAGGCACGGACTTTTGATGGATTTTGCGCGGTTCATTGGGGATATCAACAATCCCCTTTTTGATTGCCCAGCGGTGAATTAACGGGGTTAAAATAACGCTTAAAAGGAAAGCAATTATAAAGGGAGCGAGGTAATTAAGATATTCAAGCATAAAATTCAAATTTTTTTAACTCTGACCGCCACTGATTCCATTGCGTCATCAGCCGTCACCAGCCCCCGCTCTCCTTTTTTCTTCCTGGCATAGATTGCCGTTTCCTCTAAAACATCAATTGCTTTAGCCGGCAAATAGCGGCCGGCCAATTCCACAATCTTGGCCATGGCTTCGTAGGAAAAATAAACCTTGTTTCGGTATTCAACCGACCCGCTTCTGGTTTCCAAAACTTGAATCGCCTGATTGATATTCATTTCGGCAATCTCCACTTTTTCCAAAACACTGCTCAAGGCCGATGACTCAATATGCCGGCGGTAATTCAGCGGATTGGCCGTGGCTAAACAAAAAAAATATTTTTTAGCCAAGGCCGAAGCTAAAATTCCCGCTAAATTCAAGTTCTCTTTCCTACCAATCTTAAAACCGAACATATTCTGAACATTGCCAATCGCCAAAACAATATTGCCGGAACGCAAAATCTCGTCAATGACGGCCAGTAACCGCGCTTCGGCTTCAGCCGGCGTCGCTCCCCTGACTAATTTAGCGATGCTCAAATTAATCAACCGCTTATCCCGCAAAATTGGCGGAACTTCTTCGGCCACCATGCGCTGGGCCAGCCCTGCCAAAATCGCCGTCTTGCCCACCCTGTCATCGCCGACCAGAATCGCGCTCCGGTTCCCGCCTTCAATCAACCGATAAATGGCGTTGATTTCCTGTTCCCGGCCCAAACAGGGCGTCAAATAACCAAACTTGGCCAACCGGGTCAAATCACTGCCAAAAGCGTCCAAGCAAGGCGTGGCCACGGCGGTCATCGCCCGGTTCAACCCGCCGGTCGGCTTCAAGCGGGCGCGCTGGCGGAACTTCTGCCAGTCATCCCGCCTGGTCTTCTGAATTCTTAACCACTGGGCGACATTTTTTACTTTATCCAAATCAATTGCCAAATCAAAAAGGATTTCGCCGGCCAATCCTTCCAAGCCGGCAATGGCGACCATCAAATCCGGCAAATCAACTTTTTTAGCCCGATTGTCATAGGCCTCCAGATAGGCCAAGAGTAAAACTTGCCTCAAATCCGGCGACAAATTAGGGTTGGCGCCAACGGTTGCCTGGCGATGCAAAGCGTGATTGACTTTCTCTTTCAATTGGCCGGCGTCTACTCCCAGCCGGCCTAAAATAACCGCCATCCTGGCGAAAGAAAAAAGGCCGGCCAATAAATGAATCGGCTCGGCTGATTGATGGCCGAATTGAGCGGCCAATTGCCAGGCCTTATTAATCGCCCTTAATGATTCTTCGCTAAAAGTCCGGCTGACATCCAATTTGGCTTTCTGAGTTAAAGCCCGGCCATCCTGCCAAGCCATTGATCGAGGCGCGCCTGATACTGTTTCTCCAAATGGCTTTTTCTGAACTTCGGTTTTCAGGGTCAATTTCCGGTCTAAGCGATAGACCAGAAAAAAATCACCTACGACACTTAGCCAAAAAAGCAGTAAGCGCCAATCCCTGGCTTGGTAAAAATCAAACCAATTATCGCTGCCAACGAATTTCCAAGCCACGGCCAAAAGCCCGGTAATGCCGAACAAAATGAAAAAGCCGTTAATCAGGTTTTCGATAAACAATCGGGCTTTATCCTGCGCCATCTGGGCCTGGTCAATCCGCTTGCCCCAATAAATAAAAACCTCCTGATTATATAAGCCCAAGCAATTTTGTTTTTCTTGTTTCTTTACCATAAATTTCTATTTGTCATCCTTGTTCTTTTCTGTCATCCCCGCGAAAGCGGGGATCCAGTTAAAAATGATGATTTATCAATTATCGTGGATTCCCGCTTTCGCGGGAATGACGGCGTTATTTGAAACTAATAATAATTTGATAAATGATAAAAATCGGCAAAACCAGCCAACTTAAAAATAAAAGCAGGAAAAACACCAAAACCACCAGCATAATTACCGAGCGGAAAATAATCTGGACCAAACGGATGAAAAAACTGATGATTTTCCCCTGCCAGTCATACTGGCCGAACATTGGCTTAAAGATATTAACGACCCAAACCTTTAAGGCCAGTTCTTCCTCAATATTCACGACATTTTGCCAACAAAAAACCGCCGCTTTCTTGGCGCCGGCAGAATACCACCAAAAAGGAAACCTGACCGCCTCGCCCAGGAGGTCAATCACTAAATATTTGGCTGTGAATAAAATTAGGGACATATCTTTAAATCTGTTATTACGAGTAGCCCCACTTAAAAGCTGTCATTCTGGAAGGAGGAGGACGCCGAAGGCGGACGACGACTGATAGAATCCCATAGATAATCGCTCGGCTCGCTTTACTGTCAGCCATGGGATTCTATCGCTCCCCGCCTTGAGCGGGTCGCTCCAGAATGACACCCTTATTATAATTTGGTCATTCCGTAAATATATTATACCAATTTTTTGGAAAAAAAGAAACTGTTGCTTAATATTAAATCAAACAACAGTTATTGGCCTAATTCCTCATGGCATTTTAATGTTTTTTTATAACCGCTATGGCTATTCGCACTAAACTATAAATACACAAAATAAATCCTAACGTGGTTATATGTCGATTCACCATGCCAATAAGAGTGGGGCTCCATAATCCAAATAGTCCAGCGGTATAAGTGATGCCAATAAACCAATTTTCAAAGGTCTTTGTAAATGTCAAAGTTCACCTCCTATGTTTATATCTTTGTTTGTATCTTTCTTATTAATTTATTATAGAACTCTAAATTCGTTAAGGTGGCCAACCGCAAGCCAGTTAATTCGTTGTTTTTGAATAAATGATTAAGGTAGGCCTTGGAATAATCGCCAATCAAAGAAAAATCATTTTTATATTTAGCGTTCATAATATTAATGGTCTTGCCCGGCAAATATAATTTGCCGTGTCTGGCTTCGCGGGTCGGAATCACGCAATCAAAAATATCCCAGCCCATTTTATAGCAGCGGACAATGTCTTGGGGCGCGCCAATGCCCAAAGCAAACCTAATTTTGTTCTCCGGAATTAAATTAGCCGTATATTGTAAAATCTTGCCCAAAAATTTCTTGTCAGCATCATGATGGCGCGCGCCAAAACCATAGCCGTCAAAATCCAGCTTAATCAATTCTTCAGCGCAATATTTCCTCAAGTCCCGATGATTTCCACCTTGAATCACACCAAATAATAAAGGCCTCTTTTTTTTCTCCGCCAGTCGGCGGATTTTAACTTGTTTATCATATTCTACCCGGCATCTTTTCGCCCAAGCAATTGTTTTGATTACGGATTGGGCGATTTCTTTCTTGCTGTAGTCATTGGGCGGGCAGTCATCCAAACAGACCATCATATCCACGCCCAAATCAAACTGGATCTGGATGGATTTTTCCGGGGTCAGTTCATGTTTTGACCCGTCAATCGGCGATTGGAAGATTACTTTGTCTTTTAAGACCTTGCCGGCCCGGGGATTCTTGTGGATTAAAGAAAAAACCTGATAGCCGCCGCTGTCCGATAGCAATGGCTTTGGCCAGTTAATGAACTGATGGATGCCCCCGGCCTTTTTAATAATCTTCAAGCCCGGCTGTAAATATAAATGCAAAGTATTAACCACCATCGCTTCCACGCCGACTTTTTCCAAGTCCTGATTATCAACCGCCTTAACATAACCGCGAGTGGCATCGGGCATAAAAAACGGCGTGGTTAGCCGGCCGTGGGGCGTGACTATTTTTAATTGCCTTGACATAAGATTATAAATTGGTAAAATAATAGGAATTGAACCTTCAAAATCTTTTGAAAGGAGATAAATTTTGTTAGATAACTACATTGACACTCTGATTGAACTGATCCCTGAACCAATCAAAAAACCGTTCCGCTGGATTTTCAATGCCGACCCTAATACCTACACCTACCTTAGGATTTCTGCCATTGTCCCGCTGATACTTTGTCTGTCTTACCGATACTACCTGTCGGCGCTAATAGTCTTCGCCATCGCCGCTCTTACCGACATCGTTGACGGCTACCTGGCCAGAAAAACCAAAAATATTACTCCGACCGGAATCATTTTTGACCCGGTGGCAGACAAAGTCATTTTTCTATCTGCCTTTATTATGACCAGCCATGAAGTGCTCTGCTCAACTATTTACTGGTTCATCATTATCGGCGAATCAACCCTAATGGTTATAACTTTCCTGGCTTTAGTCATGCCTCGACAAAGGAAAAATATAGGCGTAAAAATCGGTTCCAATTGCTGGGGTAAGTTCAAAATGTTGACCGAATCCATTGGCATCGGCCTTTTGTTTATCTATCTGAAAAACCCCAACCACCTCATTGCCCTGATAGTTATTACGCTCTTTATCCTCGCTTGTATCTTTATCGTTTTAAGCTTGCAGGGACACTTGAAAACGCCTCTAACAACTTTGTTAAAAAAATGACCTTTGGATTGCCAAATTCAAAGGTCGCTTTTTTTAATCAACCACCAACCCCTTGCCTTGGGCGTTCGGGTCATTGACCAAATCCGTGGTCAAAGCACCAATCACTTTGCTGATTTTCCCGCCGGTTTCTTGGTCGGTCGCTTCCAGTTTGATGTTCGGCATTAAAATAATAATCTTCTCGGCATGGTCGCTGGTCGGCGTGAAAGCAATCTCAAAATCGCCAGCGACTTCTTTTAAATCAATCGGTAAACGGTTAAGTGTCCAGCTGATTTCTTTGGTCGCGGAATTGTAGCTGATATCGCCTCTGGCAAAACTGGCTTTATTGGTCCAACTGACATAATCCGGCAAAACCGCGGTCACTTTGATGTCGGTCAATTCGTGCCGAGTATTGACCAGCCGCCAATAAACGCGATACTTGGTCGTCTCCCCGACTTTAGGCGGCAAAGGGCCGGAGCCGACGGCCAAATTATCATCATTGAAATAACGGATAGCCGCCAGCAATTCCACATCGGAATTAAAGCGAATCGTTACCAAATTGCTCTTGACGCTCAAATCACCTCCGCCTCCGCCAATTAGGGCGGATGGCGGATCGCCGCCCCACTGGCCGATTTTGATTTCCGCCAAATTATCAATTTTCATCCGCCCACTGGCGGAGGCGTCAGCTAAAGCATTCTGATTAACTTTAATCTGCCAGTCAAGGACGGCTTCGGCCCCGCCAATCAGTCCGGCCAAAGCCGAGTTTTCTTTCTTGGTCCAAACAATCTGGTTGCCCGAGGCCTTGCCTTTGTTGCCATCCTGGAGGCCTGTCCAATCCAGCAAATTGTCGGGAGTCGAATCCAAAGAAGCCGTCACGGTTAAATCATTGATTTCTTCATCGCCGATATTCTGAACCACCAAAGAATAACTCAAGGTCTCGCCCAGATTGGCCGTGGCTTCCTTGTCCGAACCATTGACAATTAAGCGGACAATAATGTTTTCGCTCAAAACCTTGGTGGTGAAGTCCTTCTCCTGCTGTAAAAAATATTCGTCATTCTGACCTTTCATTTCCGCCGTCACTTTGAAAATCAATTCTTTCTGACCATTGGGCAATAGTTGGCCCTTAACTTTAATTTGGCCTTCCGCCCCCTGGTCCAACCGCTTAATCAGCCAAGTATCGTCCAAATGCCGGTTCTCTTCATTCCTTTTTTCCGCTGTCGGCTGGCTGTTGGCGAAAGTAAAGCCCTCGGGATAAAGCGCTTTCAGCCGGACATCGGCCAGCGCTTCGGCTGATTCATTTTTGTATTTAACCAGATACTCGACTGCCTGGCTGCTCGACAGCTGTTTGGGACCCTCAATCGCCAATCCGATAATTGAGGAAGTTATTTTCACGGTAAAAGTTTCATCAACCTGAAACTGGGAATTGAAATTATCCGGCCAATAGGAGAAAGTGATGTTCAGCGTCTTTTCTTCGTCCAGCTCGCCGATCAGCCGGCCTTTGATCTCTATTTTGCCCTCACCGCCTTTTTCCAAAGAACCCAATTGCCAAAGCGTCTGGCGTTCGCCCTGAGCGACCGGCGTTGAACCGATGAAAATAAAGCCGGCCGGATAGTAGGCCGACAATTCCGCTTTTCTCAAAGCGGTCGGCTCCAAATTTTTATATTTGACCAGATAAGTGATTTCCGCGCCGGAAGCGATTTCCTCGGGCGCTTCAATGGTCAATTTAACGCTCTTGAAGCCGCCCCCGCTTTGGTTGAAAACCGCAAAACCGGCCCAGGAAACAAAAGCCAGCAGGCCCAGAATGATTATTAGAAAAATAATCGTATTGCGCAAATAGTGCGTTTTTTTCTTAGTCAAACGGGACAAGTCGGGCAGCCGGCCGTCGCGGGTGCTGTAAACCTTATGCAAATCCCGCCGGATATCAGAACGGCTGTAGTCCTTTTTCAATGATTTGATGAATTTTCGCCGCATAATTATTCTTTAAATACCAACCCAAAAAACTTATCCCCATCAATTTTGGCTGTCATCTGCCAGCTCTCATTATTTTTTTTGTATTCAGCCGGATATTGCCAAACGACTTGAGGATTAAATTGAAATTTCAGTTGATGATTAAATTGGTTGGCCTGGCTACCCGGCTGTTTTTGGACCAATAGCCCGTAAGAGGCCATGGCTTCGGGCAGGCCCAAATCGCTTTTCAAATTGTCCCACCAACTTTTCGGTTGCCTTAATTCAGCCAAAGGCAAACGGAAAGGCAGGCGATATTTCAAGACCACCACCGAGGTCTCGCCCAAATCGGTCTGCACCCAGTTGCCGAAAACGGTCTTGCCGAATTCATGGCTGATTCTGGTCTGGCTGGAACTATCAATTTTAACCGCGGTTTCAATCCTTGTCAAATCAGCATCCGCCTGATAATGTTCAGGCGCGGGCAAAAAATAGTTATCAGCCGGCTTGACAAAACCGCTGGCCGAAATCAATTCGCTGCCCTGGGGCAGATAGACCCGCAAATAATCAACATTCTTATA
>JAZDFN010000031.1:0-17932 GCA_043807885.1 bacterium
TCAGCGTCTTGATAATGAACTTTATATTCAAATAAAGTCCATTTATCACCGGTTGGCGGTTGGACTGAATTTTGGCTTAGAACGGGCGGATAATCGCCATTGGTTGGCGTTGGGGTTTTGGTCAAGGTCGGATTTGCAGTCCAGGTCGGCGTTGGTGTTTTATCACCGGAAGGAGTGGGTGTGAGCGTCTTATTGCCCGAAGGGGTTGGTGTCGGCGTTGGCGTTTTGTTGCCGGAAGGGCTGGGCGTCAAAGTCGGCGCGGGAGTAATCGTATCAGAAGGACCCGGAGTCCAGGTAATAGTTAATGTCTGGGTCAAGGTTAAAGTCGGTGTCGGCGTTTTAGTTAGAGTCAGCGTTAGGGTTGGCGTTAAAGTCGCAGTAGCGGTCTTGGTTAGGGTGGGGGTTGGAGTTATGGTTGACTCTGCCTCGCCAATAGCATAAAAATAAGTACCCTCTTCCTCGCTATAAGATCCAATATAAATTATGCCATTGGAATCTATTGTTGGAGAAGCGCTAAATCCATAATCTGTCCCCGTAAGAAATTCCCACTTTAACGAACCATCTGGGTTTATAGCTTTTATTTTGCCAAACCAAATCCCTACTATATAGATTGTATTATCCAAATCAATGGTAGGGTTCCAAATACTAGCAGAAGAATATTTCCATTTCAATGTACCATTAAAATCTATGGCATATAGATTTCCACTGTCATCTATTATACAAATCGTCCCATCTGAACCTATGGCGATACTATCGGAAAGAATTGCATCTTCTACTCCAACCTTCCATTTCAGCGTACCATCCGGGTTAATTGCATAGAGATAATAATCAGATGATCCCACATAAATCGTCCCATCCGAACCTATTGCTGGCGATGATGCGTTAGAATATCCCGCTTGAAACTTCCACTTTAATGTGCCATCTAAGTTGATAGCATAAAGGTAACTTTTACTGGCGCCTGAATAAATACTCACATAAATCGTCCCATCTGAACCTATGGCAGGTGTATGAACTGCACCGGCTGTTAGAAATAACCATTTAAATGTTCCATCTTGATTAAGAGCCCAAAGATAATAGTTAGAACCAAAATAAATAGTACCATCAGAACCAATTGCCGGATCGGATTTGTCACCAACATAAAATAGCTTATATTTCCACTTCAATGTACCATCTGGGTTGATAGCATAAAAATAATAACTCGAATCGCTACCAAGATAGATAGTGCCATCTGAACCAATCGCCGGCGAGCTTAATGTCCCATCATCAGGTTCATATTTCCACTTCAATGTACCATCTGAGTTGATAGCATAAAGATCGCCTGTGGTAACATAAATTGTCCCGTCAAGTCCTATTACTGACGAGGAATTCCCATAACCCTCTGCTTGAAATTTCCACTTCAAACCCGGATTTTCAGGACCATTATACGGACTCTGGCCGGTGTGTTTCAAATCATGATGAAACATCGGCCAGGCGCTGTTGGCTAATTGGGCATAAGCCGGATTAGCCAGCCAGGTTATTGCCATAACTGCCAAAACTACCAGAAAAACTTTTTTCATCTTTCTTCCCTTTCTTTCAATGTTGTTTTTTAACTGAATAACTTAATTTAATTGTCAACGAACTTCTATTAAAACCCTACGCTATTTTTTTGTTTTCGTCAATAATTTAAAAAGAAAAATCATGATTTTCAAAAACCCCGCCGGAGCGGGGTTTTATTTTAGAGAGTGGCCGGCTGGATATTGTCCAAAAAATTTCTCCTTTCGCCATTTCCTTACATCCTCTCCATCACTTCAACGCCCAATAAGCCCAGCCCCTTCTTGATTACTATCTGGACGGCCGACACCAAAGCTAACCGGCTAGGGCGTTCAGCTCCACCCGCTTGCAAGACCGGTATTTTTTCATAAAAACTGGCCAAGGTCTGGGACAAATCAAAAAGATAATTGGCTAACAGCGACGGATTGTGCTCTTGGGCCGCTGATTGGACCGTGGCCGGAAATTTCAGCAAGGCCATAACCAAAGCCCACTCGCCCGGTTCGCTGACGATAATTTTCTTATTGGCCGGTTTTATTTTTAACTTCTGCGCCTTCCGCAAAATCCCGGCCAAACGGGTATAGGTGTATTGGATGTAAGGGCCAGTAAAGCCTTCCAAAGCCAAAGATTCTTTGGGCTGGAAAACAATGTTCTTGGCCGGCTCGAACTTCAAGACGAAAAACTTCAAGCCCGCCAACCCGACTTTGCGGGCCACTTCCTTGATCTCTTTTTCCGGCAGTTTGCCTTTTCTCTTTTCAAGCGACGCCCGAGTGATTTTTTCCGCTTCGCCGACCACCTCCTTAATCAAATCATCGGCGTCGGCGGTCTTGCCTTCGCGGGACTTGATTTTTCCGCCCGGCAAGCTGACCATGCCGTGGGACAGATGATAGCACTGGCTGGCTTTTTTGAAGCCCAGTTTTTTCAAAATCAAAAACAAAACCTTGAAATGATAGTCCTGCTCGCTGGCCACCACATAAATGGATTGGTCCAACTTGTAGTCCTTGAACTTTAATTGGGCCGAAGCCAAATCCTGGGTCATGTAGACGGCCGTGCCGTCGGCTCGACGCAGTACTTTCTGGTCAAAACCATCCTGGGTCAGATCAACCCAAACCGAATTGTCCGGCTTCTGGTAGAAGACCCTTTTCCGCAGGCCTTCCTCTATGATTTTCTTGCCTCGCAGATAGGTCTGGCTTTCGTAATAGACCTTGTCAAAAGTCACGCCCAAACCATTATAGGTCTTAGCCCAACCCTGATAGACCCAATGATTCATTTTTTGCCATAGCTGGCGGACGACGTGGTCATTTTTCTCCCATTTGACCAACATCTCATGAGTTTCCTTCATCAAAGGCGATTGGCCTAAAAACTTCTCTTCTACCGCCCGCTTTTCCGGATCCGACAGTTTCTTGAAATCAATCTTGTTTTTTTTAAAATAGCCTTCCTTCTCTTTCTGCAGTTCTTGGCCAAACATTACGTAATACTTGCCTACCAGATGATCGGGCTTCAAACCGCTACTCTCCGGCGTTTCGCCATTGCCCCATTTCTGCCAAGCCAGCATTGACTTGCAGATATGGATGCCCCGGTCATTGATCAAGTTGGCTTTAATAACTTTGTAGCCGACTGCTTCCAAAAGCAAGCTTAAGCTATAGCCCAGCATATTGTTCCTAATGTGGCCGATATGCTGGGGCTTGTTGGTGTTGGGCGAAGAATATTCCACCATTACTTTCTTGCCCTTGCCCAAATTACTCTCGCCGTATTTCTCGCCCGCTTTGGCAATCTGTTTTAACAACGCAGTGGCGATTTTATCTTCATCCAGAAAAAAATTAAGATAAGGCCCAGTCGCTTTAACCTCACCAATTATTCCTTTAACCTTAATCTTATTTGCCAACTCTTGGGCAATGATATTGGGCGCTTTTTTTAAAACTTTAGAAAAGTTAAAACAAGGCAAAGCAAAATCGCCCAGCTTGGAATCGGGCGGCAATTCCAAATCCGTTGGCTCAATTTTAACCCCGGCGACTTTCATCGCTTTAACGATTTCAGTTTTGATTTGGTCTAAGAAAGTCATAAAATTAAATGCATTACTTGTCTAATAATTTTTTATTCTCCGGATTTTTAAGATAATTTTTTCTTGAAACTACCGACCTCTTCAATCGCTTTTCCAATTGCCTTCTCGCTCCGCCGGCAATCTCGCCGCCGGCCTCGGCATCGGCTTTGAGTTTGGGCAGGCCTTTTGAATTTTCATTGCGATGAATCTCTGTTGTTGACCGTTCACCCAGCATCGTAAAAATAAGTTCAAAATCGTCCATGTGGTCGCGCAAATTTTCCCGCTCCAAACCTTTTAATTTTTTGTACTGGCTCGGGGTTATGCCAAAAGTCGCTTTGGAAATTTCCGCAGTCAAAATTTCATAATCCCTTTGTTCTTGCACCCCGCGCTTTTGCCACTCGTCCGTCAATTCCTCGCGAATGGCAATGCCGCGCATCCGTTTTTCTATCCAATCCTCGCTGTAACCTTTGAGTTTGTAAAGTATTCTTGTCCGCTTCATTGCCAATTCAGGATTTTCTATCTCTTGCACCCGCTCATAGCCGACTTTCGCCAGCCAGCGCTTAAACGGCTCGGCCTTTGGGGATGGAATTGATTGGATAATGCGGAAAATACCCTCGGTATTGGCGCAATCGGTTTCCCGCATTTTACCGTCCGGCGCCTCTAATTTCAACCATCGACAAATTGTCGATAGTTCAACCCCGTCATCATTTTTTACCCTTATTTTCATTTTGTACCAATAATCATTGGGGTCGGCGCTGTCGGTCAAAGCGGCCACCACATCCACCACTGAAAACCACCATTCATTTTGATGGATGGTTTTTCTGATTTTTTTGCCTTTGAACAGGGCAATTTTTGTTGAGGGTATTTCTTGGGGCATGGTTTTTATTTAAACTATTTCAGTTTTGATTTGGTCTAAAAAATTCATTTAATTTTTACAAAAAACCTTTTCCCCCCGCACCAGAGCAAAGCTCGGTGCGGGGTTCCGTCCCGCCTACGGCGGGACTCCACCTTCTTATTTTATCTTTATAAAGAATCTCTTACCCTTCTGAATAGTAGCACCCCTTTTAACTTTAAATTCCACCCCTTTAACCACCTTGTCATCAACTTTAATCCCGCCCTGCAAAACCAAACGCCGCGCTTCACTTTTGGACGGCGCTAATTTTGTTTCAACCAAGACATCAACCAAATTATCGCTTTTAGCTTTCACTTCTTTAATCTCTTCCGGCTTTTCTTTATTTTTGAAGATTTTGTCAAATTCTTCGGCGGCCCCACTTGCTTCTTTTTCGCCGTGATAAATTTTGACGATTTCCCACGCCAATTTCGCCTTCAAATCCCGCGGATTAACTTGGCCGGATTTTAATTGGGCTTCGTAACCATTAATTTCCGCCATTGGCGCTTGAGCGCAAATTTCAAAAGCCAAAACAATCACGCCGTCCGGCCAACTCATTATTTTGCCAAACATCTCTTTGGGGTTGTCGGTCAAATCAACGGCATTGCCTTCGGTCTTGCCCATTTTCTTGCCGCTGGGGTCAACCAAAAGTTTGGTCGCCAAAACAAATTTTTCCTTGCCTTGTTTGGCCATTAAAGTCCGGCCGAACAGCATATTAAAGGTCTGGTCATTGCCGCCGATTTCCATATTAACGCCCAACTTGATGCAATCCACGCCCTGTAAAATCGGATACATCAATTCATGCATATGGATGTCCGCGCCTTTTTTCATTCTTTCTTGAAACATATCGCGTTCCAAAACGCGGGCGACGGTCACTTGCGACAGCCAAGTAAAAAACTCCGGCAAAGACATTTTATTCCACCATTTGGAATTATAATCAAACTTGGTTTTTTTAAGGTCTAAAATCTTGCCGATTATTTTCTGGTAATTATTGGCATTAGCTAAAACCTGCTCGTGGGTCAAGGGCTTACGGGCCGCTTTTTTATCAGTCGGGTCGCCCACTTGGCCGGTAAAATCGCCAATTAAAAGAATTATCTCATGGCCCAATTCCTGAAACTGCCTTAACTTGTTCAAAACCACGCTGTGGCCCAAATGCAAATCGCCGGTCGGGTCAATGCCGTTATAAATAACCAGTTTATTGCCCGCCAGCAAAAATTTTTTCAAGGCGTCTTTGGCGGGATAAACATTTTCCACGCCGCGCGTTAAAACTTCTTCAATTTTTTTAGGGTCTTTGTTGATCATATTATTTGGCTAATTTTAATTTATTCAATTTTTTTTCACTCTCGACTAACTTATCTTTTTCTTTGGCCACCACTACTTTCGGCGCCTTGTTGGCAAACTCTTTGTTGCCGATTTTCTTCTTCAAGCCGGCGATATAGTTTTCCAATTCCTTGATTTCTTTTTCCAGTTTTTTCTTGTCTTGGCCGGCGTCCGGTTTTTTTACCGATTTAATTTTACCATGAATTCGGCGGTTTCTGATAGTTGCCATAATTCCTTCAATTAATTCAAACTTAATTGGCTTGGATTTTTCGCTCTTTGGCCATTGAGAAATCATCAGCATCTTTTTGTTGCCCAGTAAATCACTCCAAATGTGTTCAGTGATAAAAGGCGCGAACGGATGCCATAGTTTTAATAATTGGGTTAAAAGATAAAGCAATATTTCATCCTTATCTTTTTCAACCTTGGCAATCTCCAAATAATAATCCGCCAGCTTGGTCCAAGTGAATTCATAGAGTTTTTCACCGACAATCGCCAGTTTGTAGTTATCAATATTTTTGGTGGTAAAATCAATTATTTTATCCAGCTCACTTAAAATCCACTGGTCAGCCAAGGTCTTGGCTTCTGGCCGCTTTTCAATAATGGCCGGCTTCTTGACTGAAGTTATGATAAACCGACTGATATTCCAAAGCTTGTTAATAAAATTGCGGTAACCGACAATCTTCTCTTCATACAAAGAATAATTGTTGCCCGGCGTGGTGCCGATCAACATACTCAAGCGCACCACATCCGCCCCGAATTTGTTAATCACCGCCATTGGGTCAATGCAGGTCTCGGGTTTGGACTTGCTCATTTTTTTACCCTGCTTATCGCAAACCATGCCGTGGATATAGACATTATAAAAAGGAATATCGCCCAAGGCATAGGTGGTCATTAAAATCATCCGCGCCACCCAAAAGAAAAGAATATCATAAGCGGTTTCCAAACAGCTGGTCGGATGGTATTTTTTTAAATCCTTGGTCTCATTGGGCCAGCCCAAAGTGGAAAAAGTCCAAAGCCCGGACGAAAACCAAGTATCCAAAGTATCTTCGTCTTGTTTCCAGCCGACGCCTTTAGGCGCTTCCACGCCGACATAAATTTCCTTGCCCTTATACCAAACCGGAATCTGGTGCCCAAACCAAATCTGGCGCGAAATGCACCAGTCGTGCAGGTTCTCCAGCCAGTTAAAATATGACTTGGTAAATCGGTCAGGAATAATTCTGATTGGCAGCCGGCCGTTAAAGCCCTTTTTGACCGCTTCAATTGCCATTTCTTTCAACGACTTCCGGTACTTGGGAATTTTTTTATTAACATCCACAAACCACTGCTCTGAAGTCAGGGGCTCGACTACGCTATCACAACGATAGCACAAAGCAATGCTATGGGTAATTTCTTCTTCCTTCTCTAACAACCCGACTTTTTTCAAGTTGGCAATAATCTTTTCCCGCGCCTCAACTACGGACAAACCGGCATATGGCCCGGCCGCATCAGCCATCTTGCCCTGTTCATCAATTATTTTAATCACCGGCAATTTATTTTTACTGGCAATGGCAAAATCAACGCTGCTATGGGCCGGCGTCAAACCAACCGCGCCGGTGCCGAATTCCATATCCACTTCCTCGTCGGCCACGACTTTGATGTTTAATTTAACACCGACAAAATCAACGGCAAATGTCTGGCCAATATATTTCTTGAATCTTTTATCTTTGAGGTTGACAGCAATGGCCGTGTCCCCGACTTTGGTTTCCGGCCGGGTGGTGGCAATACTGAAAGGAAAATCCGAACTGTATTTAAAAGTATATAATTTAGTTTTTTCTTCTTTATATTCCACTTCATCATCAGCCAAAGTGGAGGCACAGCGCGGGCACCAATTGACAATGCGATAACCGCGATAAATCAAACCGTCATCATACATCCTTTTGAAAATCGTCCTCACGGCTTTAGTCAAATCCTTGTCCAAAGTATAGCGCTCACGCGACCAATCCAGAGACGCGCCCATCTGCCGAATTTGCCGGTGGATGGTGCCCTTGGATTCATCAACGAATTCCGCCACCCTTTTCAAAAATTTTTCCCGACCTAATTGATGGCGGTCGGTCCCCTCTTTTTTCAAAATCTTTTCCACGACGGTCTGGGTGGCAATGGCCGCATGATCCGTGCCCGGCAGCCACAAGGTTTGGTCACCTTTCATCCGGTGATAGCGGATTAGAATATCCTGGACTGCCAGCATCACGCTGTGACCCAAATGCAGTTTGCCGGTCACATTGGGCGGCGGCAAGGCAATGGAATAGGTCTGGTCATTCCGGTCGGGTAAATTATCGGGATTAAAAAAACCCGAGGCCTCCCAGGCCTGATAAATTTTATCTTCCACCTTTTTGGCATCGTACGCTTTGGCAATCTGTTTCATAATCTTATCCTTACTTTAACAAAAAAGGCGGTTTTTAGCAAGATAAGCGCTATTTACAAAAAAATAAATTTTTGCTAATCTAAAATAAACAAAGTTTCATTGATAAATTAACAAGAGGAGGACTAAAAATGAAACAACCAATGATCCTTATAATGTTAAACCATCAAAAATCGGCAGATTCCTTATGTTGTTGCTTGCAGATGGAGTATCCAAATTTTAGATGTTCTAAAACAACTAAATTTCTAGGATTGAGCATTGTATGGAACAACCTCAATGTAAAACTAGCCATTACTGATGTTGGCAAGAATCAAAAGGAATTAAAAAACTGGTACTCCAAAATCAAAGGTCTAAACGATAAAACAAAAATTCTTTTTACCAGCAACAATTTAAATGATGAGGAATTAGTTTCTGATTTAATCAATACGGAAAATCCGAATAAAGTTGATTTCCTGATGATGGCAGAAACAACGCCAACTATAGGCGAGATAAAAACAAAAATCACAAAGCTACTGAACATGTAACCGAAGCCAGAATTGAACCAAATTCAATTCTGGCTTCTTTTCTTGACATTCCAAATCGCCCGGGGTATATTAATTACTTGTTTTTGATTACAATAGAAAGATGTCTTTAACCACCAATCAACAAATTTACGAATCAATCAAAAGAAGCCGTCATATTTTGATTGTTTTCCGCCATAATTTCAACGGCGACGCTCTGGGCTCGGCCTTGGCTTTGTTTTTAATCCTGAAAAAATTGGACAAACGGGCGGATTTGGCAGCCATGGACTTTGACTGGCCGAAAAATTTAATTTTCCTGCCCCAAGAAAAAATCCTGCCGGCTTTGACCAATTTGAAAAAATACACCATCTCGCTGGACTTGAAAGGCGCCCAAATTGACGAACTAAGCTATGAAATAGCCGGCCAAGAAAAATTAGCCATCCACCTGACGCCCAAAAATGGAACTCTTAGCCAGCAGGACATTTCCCTGCAAGAAAACGCCTTTAAGTATGATTTGATTATCGCAGTGGACACTCCCGATTTGGAATTGCTGGGCAAGATTTACGAAGACAACGCCAGTTTTTTTTACCAAACGCCGGTCATCAATATCGACCACAGCCCGGCTAATGAAAACTACGGCCAAATCAATCTGGTGGATTTGACGGCCACTTCCTCGGCAGAAATAATTTTCAATTGGCTGGAAGCGATGAGCTTGGATTTCTTGGATGAAAAAATCGCCACTTGTCTCTTAGCCGGCCTGATTGCCGAAACCCGCAGTTTCAAAACCCGCAATGTCACGCCCCGGGCTTTGCAGATTGCCAGCCGATTGATGGCCGCCGGCGCCAACCGGAGCGAAATCGTGGAAAATCTCTACCGCGCCCGGACGCTGGCCACCCTAAAACTCTGGGGCCGGGCCCTGACGCGGTTGGAAAACGATCCATCGCTCAAACTGGCCTGGTCATTGCTCGGCCAAGCGGACTTTCTTCAAGCCGGCGCCGGCGAAGAAAACCTGTTTGAATTGATTGACGAACTGATTGCCAATTCGCCGGAAGCGGAAATCATCGTTTTATTCTACGAACAAAAAGACGACCAGATTTGTTGTCTTATCAACTGCCAAAAAGAAAGTGACACTAATGTTCTGGCTAAATTCTTCAGTCCCAAAGTGGCCGGCGATTTGATCAGGTTCTGCTTAACCGATAAAAACCTCATTCAAGCCAAAGAAGAAATTATCGGTGAAATCAGCCGGATTTTGGAAGCCAAGAACAAAGGCAAAATTATTTAACAAAAAATCGTCCAAACAAAAAACCCGACTCCGCCAGCTGGCGGAAAATCGGGATTTTTGGTGGGCCCGACAGGATTTGAACCTGTGGCCTTTTGCATGTCAAGCAAACGCTCTAACCAACTGAGCTACGAGCCCTTAATTTATTCTTCTCTAAAATCGCTTTCCTTAAGGCCTGAATGCAGTAAAATTGATTGAAAAGTGCCGTGCGGGATTTCTTTTTTGGCCATTTTCACGATCACCGTGCGCGTCGGCTGGCCGATTTTTCTGAATTTGCCGTGCGAGCCCTTTTGTGAAACAAAAAAGAATCCGTTTTTTTGAAGGACTCTTAAAACCCGTCTTAACGGAATTGGCCTAGGCATACTCAAAAATTGACGGCACAATATCCAATTGTTCAACTTCGCTCACTTGCGAAATTGGAGTGTCTTCAAAATATAGTTCTAACGCTTCGCGGAGAGATTCAAGCGCTTCTTTTTTAGTATCGCCAAAACTGGAAATACTGGTGTTAATGTTCCAAGAAACATAACAATCGCCTTCTTTCCAAACAATGTTTTTTAAATTAACTTTGTTCATATGTCTATGTTATTATTATATCGCATAAAATTAATAAGTCAATTGGGCACACCTGGATTCGAACCAGGAACCATCACCTTATAAGAGTGACGCTCTACCGTTGAGCTATGTGCCCATTATATCAAGCGTTGTCAATATAGCAATAATCGGATAATTTTTCAAGAAAAAAATACAGGGAAACAATGTTTCCCTGTTAATTGAATTTCTAAACAAACTATACCCCGCCAATGTCTAAACCGGTACGTCGGATAAATGGGATCGAGGATTCTACGTCCAGACAGAACTCCACTTTTCTATTAACTCCAAGCGATAGTTTCCTGAAGCTAAAAAACAATGATTCTGAATCTTTGTATTCGGGAATTGTTTCCTTGACCATCATACCAATAGTTCCCAGGTCGTTTTTTTCTTGTACATAGAAATTAAGGTTTTTAATGACTGATCCTTTGCTGTCAAAAATCTTGATTTCTAAAGGCCCGGGCGAAATCTTGGTCATCATATCATATCTCTTCCGCCCTCGTTTTTTCTTTCCTGGCGCTTCTCTCATCAGTATCTCCTAAAAAATTGTTTTTTATTTTACCAACCTCTTCGCTGGATTAAAGAAAGACGAGAGAAGAGCTAACTTCAGGCGCCTTCCGCCTTTAACCCAACAAGGAAGCTGGTAAATTTTTTTAATGAACCGGTTTAACCGAGAAAAAGTTGGGGGCTGGTCTGGTTTTGCCCGCCTTGGGTGGGCACCAGACAAAAGATATTTAGGGAAAAAAGTTTCGAGCAAAAGCCCAAAATGATTTTCTTAAATATCCCTCCGCTTGCCCGCCTCATCCGCCCTGGGCGGATTGGGAGGGTTGACAATAGAGTCTAGGTAAACCCCCAAGTCTTTCCGGGTTAAAAATTAATAGAGTGTTCGAATACCTGGGGGCATTCGAACACTTTGATTGTTAAACAAAAATTTTCCGCGTCTCTTCTACCCGTTCAAATTTCGTCCACCAGTTAATACAACGCAGTTCTGTTTGCGGAGAAAAATAAACTCTCAATACAACATTGAAAACATTATCTTCTGTTTTTAATGAATGAATTAACAGCTTATCTTCAAATGACGATTCGTCATCTATAGCCGTCGACAGCGCCGAAAAAAATCTTTCCACCATTTCCCGAAACCTGTCATTGGGGAAAGGATTTGTAATGATCCCGTCTATATCTTCCCACACTTCATGAAAATCCCGCTATCGAAACAAAAACCAAACAAATTTTCTCAATCCGAGAATAGTTTTTACGGCATCAGATTTTTTTTCCAAAACACTTTTTATCTGCTTCATATTAAACCTCCTTTAAGTTCATTTGTTTATTGATTTTCAATGTTCATTCCACTATCTAAACCCGCAATTGAATTACGAGTTTTGATTTTCTTTTTATTTTCACCGAACGAATAATCCGGTTAAAGCTAAGGGGTAAAGCCCCAAAAGGAGGTTTGGGGACAGCGCCTCGCAATAGCCAGGCGTCTACCCCTTATGTTTAACCGCGTTATTTGGACAAAAAACGAGCTTTGAAGAGCTCGTTTTTTGCGTTTTGGGTAAAATTTAGCTCTTCTCTTTTTTAATCCTAATTTTTTAAATATCCAAGCTTTTCAGCTTGATTTTGCAGTATAGCACAGGCACAAAATTTTGTCAAGGTTTTTGCCTGATTTTTGGCTAAAATAAGCCAAAAAACGACAAAACTTATAAAAGTTTTGTCGTCCTGAGCATAGCGAAGGATCCCATAGTTATTCGCTCGGCTAACTTCACTGATAACAAGGGGATTCTATCGCCCCGCCGCAGGCGGGGCTCCAGAATGACGACCATATTAGCTAATTCCGCCAAAAAAAGCTATAATATAACTAATATGACTCCAACAAAGATAACCAAGCGATTAACCGAGTTCAGCCAGGCGATAAACCGCCAGAAGGACTTTAATTTTATCAAAAAACTATTCAAGCAATTTCCCAAAAGCGAGGTTTTTCTGGTCGGTGGCGTGGTCCGCGATACGATTATGGATAAAGACGAGGCCAAGGATTTTGATTTTGTCATTCGAGGCGTGGGCCTGGGCGATTTGCAGGAATTCCTTTGCCAAGAAGGTATCGTGGATTTGGTGGGCAAAAACTTTGGGGTTATCAAGTTCAAGCCCTTTGACAGCCGCTACAAAATCTCTTTTGATATTGCCTTGCCCCGCACCGAGCACTCATTCCTAAGCGGCGGCTACCGCGATTTTGCCGTCCAAGCCAACCCTGATTTGGCAATTGAAGACGACTTATCTCGCCGGGACTTCACCATCAATGCCTTGGCCTGGGACTTCAAGAAAGAAAAATTGATTGATCCCTTCGGCGGATTGGCCGACATTAAAAACAAGACCATTCGGGCCGTGGGCGAACCAAACCAGCGCTTCAAAGAAGATTACTCCCGCATGCTCCGCGCCATCCGCCTGGCCTGCCAGCTGGATTTCCAAATTGAAAAAGCCACTTGGCAAGTAATCAAAAAAAATATCAAGCGCATCAATGATGAAAAAAACGGCGACTTGATTGTTCCTCGCGAAACCGTCGGCGCTGAATTCCTCAAGTCCTTCTACCATGACCCGGTTCGGGCTTTGGACCTCTACGAGGAAAGCGGTTTTTTAAAAGTGCTGGCCCCGGAACTAATCGCCATGCAGGGCTGCCCCCAGCCGGCCAATTGGCACACCGAAGGCGATGTTTGGTTCCATACCCGTTTGGCTTTAACCAAATTAAGTTCAAAGGTTTTTCAAGAACATTTCGGCGAAAAAAAACCCGCCTCGACGAACCCGCTCGTCGGGCGAGGCGGGCCGTCCGCCAATTTAACCATTGCCCTACTCTTGCATGACATTGGCAAACCGGCCACCATCCAAACGCCGGCCAAGGACGGCTCTGACCGCATCCGCTTCAACGAACACGATACCATTGGCGCCCAAATGGCCGAAGTGGTTTGCCGCCGGCTAAAATTGAGCAGTTCGCCTGATTTGGTTTTGGATATTGATCAGGTTGTCTGGCTGATTAAAAGCCACATGCTTTTGATGCAGGGCAGTGTCGACAAGATGAAAAACGCCACTATTGAAAAATATTTTTTCAGCCAACATCATCCGAGTCAGGACCTGTTACAGCTGAATTTTGCCGATGCCTTGGCCACCGTACCCCAAAAAGGCGATTCTTTGGGCAATTTCCGGGCTTTAGAATACCGAATCGACCAGATCAAGAAACTGGGTCGGGACCATGCCAGCCCGCCGCCGAAACTGGTGGCCGGCGAAGAAATAATGAAAATATCGGGCCTGACGCCCGGCCCGCTGGTCGGCAAAATTTTAACCGCGGTCAGAGAAGAACAATTGAGAGGCAAAATTACTACCAGCCAGGAAGCCAAAAAATTTGTTAAAAAATTACGGCTGGCTGATTTATGAAAGAAACTGTCATCATCACCGAAGAATCCGCCGAATCCGCCTCGGGTGGACGGGGCGGACAAGGCGAACGGCTGGACAAGTTTTTGGCCAACAATCTTCCGGAAAAATCCCGTTCCCAATGGCAAAAAACGATTAAAGCCGGTTTGGTTTTCGTCAACAACAAAAAACCAACGCCCCACTACTGGCTGAAAAAAAACGACAACCTTTTTATTTCCGAAGATGCGCCAATCCCCAAAATCAGCCGAGGGTTTGAATTGGCCGTTGTTTTTGAGGATGACAATTTCTTAGTCATTGACAAGCCGGCCGGATTGACTGTCCATCCGCCCAACGAAAATTACCCCGAAGAAACATTGGTTGACTTGCTGTTAAAAAAATATCCCGGATTAAAAGAAATCGGCGATCCGCCAGCGGGCGGACAAGAGACACAATTGCGGCCGGGCATTGTCCACCGCTTAGACAAAGATGTTTCCGGCCTGCTGATAGTAGCCAAAAGCCAACCGGCCTTTAACCAGCTGAAAAGCCAGTTCCAAAACCGGACTATCAAAAAAGAATATCTGGCCTTAGTCCACGGCCAATTGGTCCAACCAGCCGGCCTGATTGATTTCCCTGTAGCCAAATCCTCTGACGACAGCGGAAAAATGGCGGCTCGGCCAAAATCCCAGGGCGGGCACGAAGCCATTACCGAATATGAAGTGCTGGAAACAATCAAAAGCTATTCGCTCTTAAACGTGAAAATCAAAACCGGGCGGACCCACCAAATCCGCGTCCATCTGAACGCCATCGGCCACCCGATTGTCGGCGATGCCATTTATCATCCGGCTAAAATGAAAGTTAAAGTCATCAATCGGCTGTTCCTCCATGCCAGCTATCTGGCTTTTGCTGATTTAGATGGTGAAATCAAGGCCTTCAATTCTGACTTGCCGCCTGAACTGACTAAAATAATCGCCGAAATCAAAGCTTGACTATTCCCTTAATTTAGGATAAGATAGTTTTACTATTCTAACTGCTCGGGAAATGTTTTTGGGCGCCATAACGAAGCTTAGGCCTGCCTACCGGCAGGCAGGCAGGCAGGTAAAAACATTTTCCCGAGCAACTAAACAACCATATGACTAAAGCAACCCAGAAACCAGGCCAACCGCTGTCCGACGTTAAAAGCGGGCAAGTGGTTAAAGTCCACCAAAAAATCAAGGAGCTCAACACCAAAGGCGAAGAGAAAGAAAGAATCCAGATTTTTGAAGGCACGATTATTGCCGTCCATGGCGGCCATGGCCAATCCGCCACTTTTACGGTCAGGAAAATCTCCGACAACATCGGCGTGGAAAAAATTTTCCCCTTGCATTCACCATCGATTGTCAAAATCGAAATCATCAAAGAGCTCCGAACCCGCCGGGCTAAACTTTACTATCTGAAGAGCTACGGCAAAAAACCCAAAGAGAAATCCGCCAGCGGGCGGACAGCCAAGTAGGTTAAAAACTAAATAATCTGGTATAACGCCCGGTGGTTATTTTTTCATGCGCGGGTGGCGAAATTTGGTAGACGCACTGCCTTGAGGTGGCAACGCCCGCAAGGGCATGGAGGTTCAAATCCTCTCCCGCGCATTTAGGGCTCGTAGCTCAGTCCTGCCCGCCCACCTTTGGGCAGTTAGCTCAGTTGGTTAGAGCGAACGGTTTACATCCGTTAGGCCGCAGGTTCAAATCCTGCACTGCCCATTTTTGAAGTTAAAACAAAAAACTATGTGGCTAAGAATTATCATTAGTTTAATCGGCGTCGCCGTTGGCGCCCTGATGGTCATCAAAAACGAATGGTTTTTGGCCAACCTCGGCAAAAACGCCTGGGCCGAACAGCATTTGGGCGTGGAAGGCGGCAGCCGGCTGATGTACAAACTGATCGGCTTAGCCGTCATTCTTGTTTCTTTACTTCTGATGACCAACCTTTTACAAGGGATGCTTTTGAGCATCCTTTCCCCGCTTTTTCCGAAGCGATAAAATAGGCCCGTAGTTCAGCTGATTAGAATGCCTGCTTTGCAAGCAGGAGGTCAGCGGCCTGCCCCGCACCTTCTGTGGGCTGTTAGCTCAGCGGTAGAGCGCCTGCTTTGCAAGCAGGAAGTCAAGGGTTCAATTCCCTTACAGTCCAAAGAAGGTGCGGGGTAAAAATCCGCTCGGGTCCAAAAAATAATTTTTACTTTTTTACTATTGACAAGCTTCTTGATTTAATTTTTTTTCTGCTGTATAATACAAGCAGAAAATATTTTTCTTTAACATACTTGGAAAGAAAAATAAAAAAAACGCAAAGCCAATCAAAAAAATAACGGCGTTGCGGAATTTGAAGGGAGGTGAAAACAAATGGCAAAAAAAAAGAAGGCCAGCAAGAAAAAGAAGGGTGGCAAAAAAAAGAAGAGATAGTTGCTCTGTAAGAAAGCCCCGCGAATTCGGGGGCTTTCTTTTTATCCGCCATCCGCCCGCTGGCGGAGGCGGATAAAAAATTTTAATAAAAATTAAAATAGTTTGGCTGGCTGGGATCTAGTCAAAATCGCTTGTTTTTCGGGAAAAATCACCACTTTTCCATATAATCCATCATAGCCCGGCTCGATTTTAAGCCGGCCATTTCTCACTCTGATTATGCCCTCGGCCACCATTGGTTCGGCAATAGTTTTAATTTCTTCGTCAGAGAGATTAAGCAAAATATTAAATTCACTTTTGCCTTTTCTGATTAAATTTTCATACTCTGCTCCCACCGCTTTGGAGCTTTTGCTTTTCACTCCTTTGGCTTCGGCGATTATCTCCGGCAAAGGTACCAATGACTTGTAATCGATCGCTTCGGGCGGGCGGAAACCTTCCGGCCGGTCCGCCAAGTTATCCACACGATGCATCGTGCCGATGGTCAATGGTTTTTTACATTGTGGACAAATATTTTTTATTTTCTTCGTTTCCCCGGGGCTTAAACGGACATTGCAGGCGCGATGGCCGTCGAAATGATAGATGCCTTCTTCGGGAAAAAATTCAATGGTAAATAAAAATTTGGCTTTGTCTTTTTCGCGGATGATGCGGGCGATTTCCGAATAGCTCGGTTCGGCCATTTCAAAAACATTGGCTTCACGGCCAAGATGCGGGGCCGAATGGGCGTCTGAACCGGAAAGCAAAGTGATTTTATCCAAAGCGGACAAACGCCAATTCATTTTAGGGTCCGAGCTCAAACCAGTTTCAATGGCGTAAATGAACGGGGTCAGTTCTTCAAAGCATTCTGCCAAGGAATCAAACCCGGATTTGGAGCCGAAAACGGCAAACCACGGTGTAAAGGCATGCGCCGGCACCACTAAGCAATTTTTATCAACATTAAAAATCAACTCAGTCAACTTTTTGGCGGACATGCCGATAATCGGCCGGCCGTCAGAGTTTAATTTAGCGCCGACTCTGGCTAATTCCTGATTAATTTTTTGAACCACTTCCAGATTAGGCGCGAAAATAACCAAATGCAACCGCCGCGTTTGCCCGCCCTGGGAATAGATGCAGGAAATTTCCGTCTGGGCTAAAAACAAAACGCCGGACTGGCTGTCCCGCAGTTTATACAAACCCTCTTCGGCTTCAACTAATTTTTCTTTCAAATCCTTAAACCAAAGCGGATGGGTAAAATCGCCCGTGCCGACGATGTTGATGCCTTTGATTTTCGCCCACTTATCTATTTCAGGTAAAACCAATTGGGGCGAACAAGCGCGGGAGTATTTGGAATGGATGTGGGAATCGAAAATATAACGCATGGGGATTATTAATGTCTTCAATTTAGCATTAAATCAAAATCCAGGCAAACAAAAAAGACGGTATTATACCGGCGATGGCCTACTCTCCCCCCGAAGGAGTACCATTGGCGCTGATGAGCTTGACTGCCGTGTTCGGAATGGGAACGGGTATGGCCTCATCGCTAAAATCACCGGAATAATACCGTCTTTTTTATTAAAGACAATTTTTGTGGTTAAACA
>JAZDFN010000032.1:0-2868 GCA_043807885.1 bacterium
CGTTTGCGATTCTTGAGAAATCATTACCGGCGGATTCCAGCCAGTTTGGATATGCTGCCAGCCCAAATCTTGCAAAACCTCTTCAATCGTGTTTTTTTTAATCAACTCTTCAAAAAAGATATTAACGATTTCGCTAAATCGCTTTTTTACCTCTTCGTAGCTTTGACCGGAAGTTGACAAATCAAGAGCCGGCGTATAAGCAACAAATCTTTCACCCTCTCTTAGAATGGAAACCGGAAGTTTAATCTCCAAAAGTTTTTCCATATATTTTAATGATAACACAACAAAAAATTAAGTCAATAAATGCCAAGCGCCAAATTTTATTGTATAATTAAAACAGAAATAAATAAGCAAAAAATTATGAACCCTCTAAAACCCATTCTCCTCTGCTTTTTAATCGCCGCCGGGCTTTTTATTTTGCCGAAAATCGGGCGGGCGCAGGCCGATCACTTGGTTATTAGTGAAATTCAATTAGCCAGTCAATCGGATAGTAAAGATGAATTTGTTGAATTATATAACCCTACCGCCCAAAACATTAATCTGACCGACTGGCGATTGAAGAAAAAAACTGCCAGCGGCAACGAGTCAAATTTGTTATCATCATTTCCGGATATCGTCATATCAGCAAAAACCCATTTGCTGATCGCTCACAAAACTAACTACCAAGGAAGCATAACAGCCGACCTCACCTTTTCTGGCAGTACCTATTCCATGGCTGACAACAATGTTATTCTGCTTTACGACAACAATAATTCTCTGATAGACAAAGTCGGCCTGGGTAGCGCTATAGATAAAGAATCAACTGCCGCCGATAATCCAGCTGATGGCGAAAGCTTGGAGCGCAAACCAGGAAACAATAACAACGATCAAGATACGGATAATAATTTTGAAGATTTTTTTCTACAATCAACGCCTAATCCTCAAAACGCCCAAAATTCGACTCCACCGCCCGACCAAACCCCGCCGCCTGACGAGCCCGAAAACAGCGAAGAAGAAACGCCGCCAACGGCCCGACCGACGCCCTATTTTCTCCCTCGCGCGATTATCATCAACGAAATCGTCAGCGATCCGGCTGACGGCGACACGGAATGGATTGAACTGATTAATAACAGCGGCAAAGAAATTAATTTAAGCGAATTAATAATTGAGGATGGTTCGGGCGCCATCACCAACTTAAGCGGTTCGCTCGGCATTATCGGCGATAAGCGTTTTGCGATTATTAAAAGCCCCAAAGGTAATCTGGACAACCAAGGCGATATTGTTATTTTGCGTTATGGCGAATTGGTCATTGACCAAGTTGCTTACGGCAACTGGGACGACAGCTATCTTGGCGACAACGCGCCGATTGCCCGCGACCCTTATTCTCTAATCAGAAAACAGGACGCCTTTGATACCAACAATGACAATCTGGACTGGGCAATCACAGCTACCCTGACCAAAGGCCAGCCCAATATCCTGACTGATCACCAACAAACAGCCCCATCGCCATACGCCAACCAAATTATCATCAACGAACTCCTGCCTAATCCGCTGGGCGATGAAGCCAATGAATTCATTGAATTAAAAAATATCAGCGGCCAAGTGGTTGATTTAACCGGCTGGCAAATCAACGACAATAGCAATAAAAAATACGCTATCAATAACGTTGATTTCTCCGCCACCCAAATACCCAGCAATGGGTTTTTTGTTTTAACCAGAAGTAAAACCGGCTTAGCTCTCAATAATACCGGCGGTGAAATTGTTGAATTATTCGGACCGGACGAACAAATAGTGGCCAGCGTTAAATACGGCGGCGGGGCGCCAAAAAATCAAAGTTACAGCCGGACAAGCAACGGCCAATGGCTTTGGAGCCAGACCATTACGGCCGGCCAAGAAAACATTATCACCACTCCCAACAAACCGCCCCAAGCCGTCATCAACTCCCCGAATGAGGTCTTAATCGGCGAAATCATCAACTTTGACGGTTCGGATTCTTTTGACCCCGACCATGAAGCCATAACTTACCATTGGAATTTTGGCGACCAAAGTCCGGCCAGCGGCCAAGCCAATCCAATTTATCTTTATTTGACGGCTGGCGATTACCAAGTGGCTTTAACCGTAACTGATTCAGCCGGCGCCACGACAACAACCGAAACAAAAATCAAAGTCGTAGGAGAAAAAACAAAAATAGAAACCACAACCGCGACTGCAACCAATGTCAAATCAGATACCAATATCAAAACTGCCGTTAAAGCCGTTGCCCGGCCGGTCCCCGCTTCAGGCCGGATAATTGAACTGGCCAAAATCAGAGAACATAACATTGACGACAAAGTCGCTGTCCAAGGATTAGTGGCAGTTGAACCGAACATTTTGGGCAAAACTATATTTTACATTGCCGGCAGCGGCGTCCAAATCTATTCTTACTATCAGGACTGGCCGGATTTAAAATTAGGCGATTATATCCAGGTAACCGGTATTATTTCTCAAGCCGGCGGCGAGACCAGAATTAAAACCAAAAGCAAAAACGATATGGTTGTTTTGGAACATCGCGAACCGCCCCAACCGCATGAATTAGCCATTGCTGACATCAATGAAGAAACCGAGGGCTGGTTGGCTGTTGTCCAAGGCGAAATCACCCAAATCAGCAATGGCACCCTTTATCTTGACGATAGTGAGGCAGAAGTTAAGGTCTATATCAAAGACACCACCAATATTGACCAGACAAAACTGGCTGAAGGCCAACAAGCCAAAATCACCGGTATTGTCAGCCAGACCAGCGCTGGCTACCGGCTTTTGCCCCGCTATCCGAGCGATATTGAAATTTTAGCCGAAACTACGCCAATAACGGCCACGGCTAAAAATAAATTGCCAACCAATCACCGCGACCAA
>JAZDFN010000033.1:0-2936 GCA_043807885.1 bacterium
ATTTCGGTCAAGCCGGCGGTCCTCAGCCAGAAACTCAGTTCGCCGCTGTCAGTAATCATTATCGGCCTTTTGTCCAATGATTTGACCTGAGTGATTTCTTTCTTCAAGAACTCTTTATCCGGCTTGGGGCAGACGCCGAAAAGCGACAGCAACGGCTCGTTTTCCAATTGCCATCGTTCAATGGTCGGATTGTTTTGGTAGCGCTTGACGGTTGTTTTGAGCCAATCAAGGGTTTCCGCTTGCTGTTCGGCTAAGGACAAATTTTTAAGCCAACCGGGATCGTGGCATTCAGGCCAGCGGGGTACTCGTCGGCCAATCACCAAAGTAACCGGGATTCCCCTTTTCTTGGCTTCATTGATCTGCCAATCCAGATAGGACCAGGTGAATTCGTCCGGCTGGCCTTCAATTTGGTTCCAGTAAACGGCTAAACGCAATTTGGCCGGCCGCAAATCGTCTAAAATCGCCAACAAGGTTTCCCGGCCTTCCAGCTTGAGCTCTTGGGCCGCCACTTGGCTGAAAGTAACGCCGTAAATCGGCTCAATCCGCCGGCCGTAATCCCGCCAGTAAGCGAAAACTGCCAGAGCGACCAGAAAAATTAAAAAAATTATTAACTTATTCATAAATTAAGTAAATGCCAATAGAGCCAGCCCGGCGCCGATTAAAACAATGGCGCCGACTTTTTGCCAGACAATCGCCTTGGTCATTTTTTCCTTTAAGGCCTTGGGGTAAAATTTTGACAAAAAGAAAACCATAAATAAGAGGAAAACATACTGCAAGCCCTGCAAGGCATTAACCAAAGAAACACTGGTTAAGGAAATGGCATAATTAACCAATAGAAAACTCAAAGCGCCGACGATCTGGCCGCCGATAAAAAGCCCGCCGGTCTTCCGCCGGCCGCCCCGCCAGCTGGCGGGCGGCGGAGAGGGCGGCGGAGCGGACCGCTCTTCTTCCGGTTTTTTAAAGCTGGCCAGAATGGCGCGCCGGTTAGCTTGAGGGATTAATAATAACAGCGCGCCGGCAAAAGCGCCCAGCCGAGTCCAGATAAAGCCCGAAATAAACTCTTGATTCAAATAAACTTCTTTAGTCAAAACATAGGAAACCGCGAACAGCCCGGCGGAAATCACGGCCAAGCCAAAACCGCCCTGCCTCGCCTGTTCATTAAGGCGGGCTTTTTTCTTTTGCCGGCCAAACTCCTTGGTAATCAAAACCGTGCCGGCGATTAACATAAAAAAAGCCAAAATTTCCGCGGGGGCCAGTTGTTCGCCTAAAAACAGCCAGGCCAGAATAAAAATAAACAACGGCTGCCACCCGCCAATGAAAGGCGTAATCCGCGAAGCGTCATTTTGCTTAAGCGCCTTAAAAAGATAAAGCAGGGCAAAAGTAAAAACCAAGCCGGCCAATAGACCGACAATTATTTGGCCGGCCGCGGGAACCGCAAAACCAAAAGGCGCTAAGACCAACGCGATAATGCCCAGGAAGGAAATAAAAAAAGCGTAAACCGCCGGCTGAGGAATGGCTTTGGACAAAAGATACTTATCCACCACCGCGGCAACGGCGTTTAACAGATAAGCGATAGCGATAATAATTAACCAACTCATATATCTTTCTTGGGCTTAACTTCAATGGCATAACCGATTAATTTTAACAAGCGTTTGGTAATGCTGTTACCCTTGCAAATCTCGGCATAAATTTTGGCCGTATTTTTAACCGTTCTTTTAAAATTATTGTAATTGACATCAATCAGGCCGAAGCGCGGCCGAAAACCTTTTTCCCATTCAAAATTGTCCAAAAGCGACCAGTAAAAATAACCTTTAACCGGCGCGCCGGCCAAAATAGCATGATACACTTCTTTAAGATAAGAAACTAGATAACGCTCACGCTTGCTCTCATTGTCGGTGGCAACCCCGTTTTCCGTAATGTAAATCGGTAAATTATATCTTTTCATGTTCAGTAAAATGTCAAAAATGCCCTGCGGATAAACCTCCCAGCCCACACTGCTCATTTCCCGATGCTCGTTGCGGATATTGACGAAAAACTTGACCGGATTGAAATTAAAACGGGAAATGCGGAAATGGAAATAATAATTGATGCCCAAAAAATCGTGCCGGCCTTTGGTTAAAAAATAGAAAGAATGGTTCCAGATAAAATTGGCCAAACGCATGAACAAATAATCGCCGAGCGAATTCTTGCGGTAAGAATAAATGGAAACGGCATTGTGGGCCACGCCGACTTTGGGCCGGCGCCAGCCCTTGGCTTTGGCCAAACGATGGATGGCCTGGTAGGCCTTAATGTGGGCAGTGGCCAGATGGCGATAGACGCGGTAGGCCTGCCAGCGCCGGCGCTGGCAAGGCGGCCAGACGCCGACCAAATACGACTGGCTGGCATAAACCAGCGGTTCGTTGATGGTCACCCAAAAATCAACCAATCCGCCCAATTCCGCCACAATGAACTTTACATAACGCTCAAAATAAAAAATATTTTTTTTCTTGGTCCAGCCGCCCTTTTCGGCAAACCACCGGGGATTGGTATAATGGTGCAAGGTTACCATGCTCTCTAGGCCCTGTCTTTTTAATTCGGCCAAAACCTGCCGATAGTGCCTGATCGCGTTGTAATCCCACTGCCCCTCTTTGGGCTCAATCCGGCTCCATTCAATGGAAAACCGATGGGCGTTCTGACGCAATTTCTTAACCAAAGCGATGTCTTGGTTATAAAGCTTGTAGCTTTGACAGGCCTGGCCGGACTTCAAATGGTGCTTGCTGGCCTGCTCCCAGGCCCACCAGTCATTGTATTTGTTGTCCCCTTCCACCTGATGGGCGGAAGTAGCCGCGCCCCACAAGAAACCGCGCGGGAATTTGAGGGTTTGATAATACCGCAATCTTGAACGGCGCGACTTGTCCGCCGGCTGGCCCGCCTTAACGCGAGGCAGGCCCGCCTTA
>JAZDFN010000034.1:0-6029 GCA_043807885.1 bacterium
CGTGCACGTTGGTTGCGGGGGCCGGACTCGAACCGGCGACCTCGAGGTTATGGGCCTCGCGAGCTGCCAACTGCTCTACCCCGCTGTAATTAGTAGTTTTAATATTAACATATTTCTTAATAAAAAACAAGGGCGATTTGGAACCACCCTTGTAAATATCAAATTTGATTGTTAGTTAGAGCCAGCGTTTTGGGTTTTGTTTTGCGATGTCTTTTCTATCATACATACCTTCAAAACTGATTTTATCAATTCCACTATAGGTTTTAATCCGCGCTTCTTCTAAGGTTAAGCCATTGCCGGTTACTGACAGCACCCGCCCGCTAGAAGTGATTAAATCACCGCTATCCAAATCCGCCACTCCGGCGCCGAAAATCTGCAGGCCGTCTATTTTTTCCGCTTCTTCAATGCCGCTGATTTTTTTCCCTTTTTCATAGTCTCCCGGGTAGCCGCCAGAAGTCGCCACCACGCAAACAGCATGGCCTGGCTCCCATTCAATTTCTGTTTTATGCAGATTTCCGTCAACACAGTCGTTGATAATTCCAAGGAATTCACTTTTCAATAATCTTGCGATTACCTGCCATTCCGGGTCGCCAAACCGGACATTATATTCGATGACTTTGGGACCATCCGGAGTGAGAATTAAGCCGGGATACAAACAACCCGTAAAAAATATATTTTTTTCTATCATTCCGTATAGAGTCCGGTCGATAATGGTTGACTGGATTTTTTTTATAATCTCTTCGGTCAGCCAGGGTAAAGGACCATAAGCGCCCATCCCCCCGGTATTCTTTCCCTTATCATTGTCAAAGATAGGTTTGTAGTCCTGAGTGAATATCAGTGTTTTCCATGCTTCTCCACCACATAAGACGTGGCAGGAAATTTCCGGTCCGGTTAAGAAGTCCTCAACCAGCACCATATTGCCAGCTTGACCATGAATTTTTTGAACCATTATTTCCTGAAGCGCGATTTTTGCTTCTTCAAGGTTTTTACATGGTCGGACACCTTTTCCTAAAGCTAATCCGTCCGCTTTAATTACCAAAGGGTAGCTTCTGTCGCCTACATGCCGTAGGGCTTTTTCATAATTATCAAATACTTCGAAGGGCGCGGTTGGAATGTAGTATTTTTTCATGAATTCCTTGGCAAGAACTTTGGAAGCTTCAATTTTTGAAGCTGCTAATGTCGGTCCAAAAATTCTTAAACCTTCATTTCTGAAAGCATCGACTATCCCCATAGCCAACGGCTCCTCGGGCCCAACAATAGTTAAGCTAATTTGATGTCTTTTGACAAAATCTATCAAATTTTTAATGTCAGTAGCTTTGATATAAATATTAATTGCCCCTAACCTTTTCATCCAGCCATTGCCGGGGGCAACGTAAATATTTCTTATCCCTGGTGATTTTTCAAGCAACCAAACAATCGCCGCTTCTCTGGCACCACTGCCTAGCACCAATACATCAATTAAACTGTTCATTGTTAAAACTCCTTATAGGATTATTATTCCAAATTGTAAGGTACAGGACCTCCTGCACTTTTTTTGTTATCTTAAAATATTATCAAAAAGATATTTTTTTCAGGTTTTAGATATGAAAGTTATGGTGCCCGAGGAGGGATTTGAACCCACACGGCCTTTAGGGCCACTCGATTTTGAGCCTGCCTGTCGGCAGGCAGGTCGCGATCGCCCCGCCCAAATAATGCCGCTGGTCGGAGTCGAACCGACATGGAGTTTCCTCCACACGATTTTGAGTCGTGCGTGTCTGCCAATTCCACCACAGCGGCTCATTCAGTGTTTTTTATTTTAGCTCATTTCCCCATAATTGTCAAAGTTTCTATAATTAGTTATAATAAATCCATAAATCTATGGCGGAAATAATTTCAGTCGTTAACCAGAAGGGCGGGGTGGGTAAGACCACGACCGCCGTCAATTTGGCGGCGTATCTTTCCCTTTTGGGCAAGTTTGTTTTACTGGTGGATATTGATTCCCAGGCCAATGCCACTTCGGGCTTAGGCATTAATCCGGCCGGGGTCGCGGCCGGCATTTATGAAGCCCTGCTGGGCAATCAGGAACTTAGGGATATTATTTTGGAGACCGGCTACGAGGGCTTAAAACTGGCGCCAGCCAATATCAATTTAGCCGGAGCTAATATCGAGTTAGTCGGCGTTGAGAATCGTGAGTTCCGGCTTCAGCAGGCCTTAATGGGCGTCTGCCATGATTATGATTACATTATTATTGACAGCCCGCCGTCATTGGGTTTGCTGACGGTCAACGGCTTAGTGGCTTCGGACAAGGTTTTAATCCCGATTCAGGCCGAGTATTATGCTTTGGAGGGTTTGAGCCAGCTTTTATCAACCATTGATTTGGTGCGCCAGAACCTTAAGCCCGATTTGAATGTTTTAGGCGCGCTGATTACCATGTATGACAAGCGGAACAAACTTTCCGACGCGGTGATGGAAGAGCTTTATAAATATTTTCCCAATAAAATTTTCCGTTCGGTGGTGCCGCGCAATGTCAAATTGGCGGAAGCGCCTTCGCACGGCCGGCCGATTTCCCATTATGACCCGTTTTCCCGGGGCGGGCGGGCTTACGAGCGTTTGGCCCGGGAACTGATTGACTATAATTACAATAACTATTCCAATTACTATGGCTAAAGACATTTTGGGGCGAGGCCTAAGTTCGCTGATTCCGCCCAAAAAAATCAGGGAAGCGATTAACTTAGTGGCCGAGAGCCCGGTGGCGGTCGGTTTAGGCGAGGAAAGGGTGGAGCAAATTCCAATTGAGAAAATAACCGCTAATCCTCATCAGCCCCGCCAATCGTTTGGCCAAGGCCAGCTGGACGAATTGATTGACTCTATTAAAGAATACGGCATTATCCAGCCGTTGATTGTCACCAGAACGAAAGACGGCTATCAGCTAATTGCCGGTGAACGGCGCTGGCGGGCGGCCAAGTTTTTGGACTTCAAAACCGTGCCGGCGATTGTCCGCCAGGCCGATGAACAGGAAAAATTGGAACTTTCTCTGATTGAAAATGTCCAGCGGGCGGATTTGAATCCGATTGAAGTGGCCTTAGCTTATCAATTGCTGATTGATGAATTCAATTTTACGCCGGAAGAAGTAGGCCGGAAAGTCGGCAAAGCGACTATTTCCGTTGTTAACCAGCTGCGGCTGTTGAATTTGGAAAAAGAAATCCAACAGGCCTTGATTAACGGCCGGATTGCGGCTGGCCATGGCAAGGTGCTGGCGGGCGTTGCTGATTCTCAAGCCCGGTTCAAATTTTTCAAGCGAATTTTGCAGGAGCAGCTGAATGTCCGGGACACGGAAAATATTTCTCAAGCCCGCCCGGGCAAAAAATATTTCCGGCCCCGCGACCCTAATTTGGCCAGTTGGGAGGAAAATTTACAGAAGGTCTTGAGTACCAAGGTCAAGATTGAAAAAAAGAAAGACAACACCGGCCGGATTCTGGTGGAGTTTTATTCGATTGAAGAGCTGGGAGGAATTATCAAAAAAATAACTAATAATCAATAGCTCTCATGTTCAAATTAAAATTTAATTTAAAAAATTTTTTTAAGGGAAAAATTAAAAAATCAGAAAAGGATATTTATCAGCTGATTATCCAAACCAGCATCAACCTGACGGTTTTGTTGGTGCCGTTTTTTTCCCTGCCTTTGGCTTACGATCCTTGGGAACTGCCCAAGGCCTTGCTTTTCTACATTTTAATTTTAATTGGCTTGATTGCCTGGTTGATCCGGATTTTCGTCCAAAAGAAAGTTGATTTTGTTAAAACTCCCTTTAACCCGCTGATTCTGTTCTTCGGTCTGGCCTATCTACTAGCCGCAATTTTTTCCGCCAACCGCTTCCAGAGTTTTTGGGGCGGGGGCAACCAATTCGGCTATTCCTGGCTGACCAATCTTTTTTTCATCGGCTGGTTTTTCTTGTTGGTCAACAATCTCAAGTCATTAAAAGAAGTTGTCAGGATTTTGATGTTTTTTGTCTTGGCTCTGGCCTTAGTCGTCATTTTCAGTTTTTGCCAGATTTTCGGCTGGGATATCCTGTTTTGGCTGGATTGGCCGGGTTTGCCCTTTTTCGCCTTGACCGGCGGGGCGCCCGAATCCCTGGTGATTTTTTTGGCCGCGTCTTCTCCTTTGTTGATGATTCTGCTGATGCTGGCGCAGAAAGGTTTGGACCGCGTCCTGTTGGCGGTCTTGCTGGCGCTTGACTTGATCCTGATTTTTATTTTAAGCCAGCGACCCGGTTTGATGGCTTTGATGTTCGGTTTTTTTGCCCTGCTTTTTTTCTTGGTTTGGCAGCCTGGTTTGGCAAACGGCAAGACGAGTCGGCTGAGCTCGGCTTTGGGCCGGTTTTCCAATGTTTGGCTGATTTGGCTGTCGGTTTTGATTGTTCTGACCATCGTGGCGCTTTTCCTGCCTTTGGCTGACTGGTGGAATCTCAATTTGCCAGATAATTTGCGGTTGCCTGGCCAGACCAGCTGGCAGATAGCGGTCCAGACGATAAAGAATCATTGGCTCTTGGGCGTTGGCCCGCAGAATTTTTCTTACGCTTTTGCCCAATATCGGCCGATTGAGTTTAATCAGTCCGTCTGGTGGAATATGGATTTCACCAGCTCCGGTTTTCAATGGTTGGATATTTTGGTCGGGTTTGGCTTGGCCGGTGTTCTGGCTTGGCTGGCGTTAGGCCTTAAATATTTCCGGCACGGTTTTTTGATTTTATTGCGCTGGCGCGGGTGGGAAACCGCCCAATTTTTAGCCATCGGCATTTTTGTTGGTTTGCTGACAATCGCGGTGGCGGGTTTTTTGGCGGTTTTTAATTTTACGCTGGTTTTTTTGGCTTGGTTTTTTTTGGCGCTGGGCGTTTTGGTTGTTTTTCGGGAAAAGAACATCGCCCGATCGTTTTCTTTCAACGAATCGTCTTTATCGGCTTTTTTCTCTTCCTTGGTCTTGATTGTCCTGTTGGTATTAAGCATCGGCGTGCTCTATTTCGGCAGTCGGGTCATGGCCGGTGAAATCTATTTTACCAAAGCGGTCCGATGGCAAATGGCCGACAGCCAAAAAGTAGATCAAATGAAAAATAATTTGGCCCAAGCCAAAAATTATTTGGAAAAAGCCATTAAGGCCAATCCCGGCCAAGCGCGCTATCATTTAATTTTGGCGCAGAATTTGAACCAGACCATCAGCTTGTCGGCTAATCAGGCCGAGGCCGGGAATTTGGCTTTGGCCGGGTTGAACGAGGTCGAGCGGGGATTGGATTACAACCGGGGTTTCATCAGTTATTACCGGGCCGCCGGTGAGATTTTGGAAAATCTGCGGCCGATTATCCCGCAGGCCAATGAAGTTTTAATCGGCGCCTTGCGCCAGGCCCTGGAGTTGAGTCCCAATAATCCGGTTTTTCATTTGAATTTGGGCCGGGCTTATCTGTTCGGCCAGTCGGTTTTAACCCAGCTGGCCACGGCCGGTAAAGAAATTGACCAGCAGTTTGCCCAGCAAGCTGGCCAGTATTTCCAATTGGCCGGGGGAGAATTCGAAAAAGCGGTGGCTTTGAAAAGTCAGTGGGCGCCAGCTCACTACCAATTGGCTTTATTTTTGGAACAACAGGGCCGAGTGGCGGAAGCGATTACGGAAATGGATCTGGCTTGGCAGTTAAGCCCGGATCAAGCCCAGGTGGCTTATCAGCTGGGCCGACTTTACAAGAATCAAAATCGGCCGGACGACGCCATCAAGCTTTTAGAAAAATCGATCCAATTGAGCCCGAATTTATTAAATGCTCATTTGGAGTTGATTGATATTTATGAAAGCGGGAGCGACAAACAAAAAGCGATTGAGGCCGTCCGGCAGGCGCTGGCAGTTTTCCCGGACCACGAGGAGCTAAAGGCGAAATTAACGGCGTTAGGCAAGAAAAAATAATTTATCCACAAGAAAAAGCTTGACAAAATTTTTTTAGAGGAGTATAATTAAAATGTTGATAATAGGGTAAACCCCAAAAAGAAAAAGTCCCGACGATTGTTGGGATTTTTTCTTTG
>JAZDFN010000035.1:0-4272 GCA_043807885.1 bacterium
TTTTTTGAAAGCGGCAAAACCGCCACTTTGTATGGCGCCAACCTAACGTCAAATCTTAACATTGTTTCCACTTCTTTTACGCTTTTAGTGGTTTTGGTGCGCCCGCCGATTATTTCCGTATAGGCATCTATTAAAAACGCCAAGAAAGAGCGGTCTACCCCGCCCGAGGTTTCAACGATAAACGGGTAAAACTTTTTACCGGTTTTAGGATCAATTTCCGACATATCCTGACCGGAAAATTGGCTGTGGCGCGACAAATCCCAATCGCCGCGATTATGAATACCCTCTATTTCATGCCAGCCAAAAGGAAATTTGTATTCAATATCTTCCGCCGCCCGGGCATAATGAGCCAGCTCGTCTTTTTTATGCCGGCGAAAACGCAAATTTTCCTTTTTTATCCCCAAATCAAGATACCATTTCATTCGTTCTTTTTTCCAATATTCAAAATATTTGGGCGCCTCGTCAGGATGGACAAAATATTGCTGTTCCATTTGTTCGAATTCCCTCAAACGGTAAATAAAATGACCCGGAGTAATCTCATTACGAAACGCTTTCCCGATTTGACCAATACCAAACGGCAGGGAAGCGTTCATTGTCTTTTTTATATTTAAATAATTTACATAAATCCCCTGCGTCGTCTCACCCCGCAGATAAGCAAGCGAGGACTCATCCTCTACCGGACCTACGTGCGTTTTTACCAACAAATTAAATTTTTTCGATTCCGTAAGTTCACCGTCGCAATCCGGACATTTTTCAATGTCCTCTTCGGCTAAATGATCAGCCCGAAACCGATGATGACATTTTTTACATTCCTGCAAAGGATCGGCAAATCCGGCCGAAGTATGGCCCGACGCCTCCCAAACTTTTCTTTGCATTATAATACTGCTATCAATGCCAAAAATATTAATATGGTTTCTAAACATCTCTTGATTCCACCGCTCTTTTATATTCATTTTTAATTCCACGCCCAGCGGTCCATAATCATAAAACCCGGCCAATCCGCCGTAGATTTCCGAGCCTGGGAAAATAAATCCCCGCCTCTTGCACAGGGAGACTATTTTTTCCATTTTGTCCGCTTGTCCAGCCATAATCATTTATTATGCTACTTCCTCTTCATCAAAATCCCGATTATCAAAAAAGTCCTTGACAAAAACACTGGCGGCGGTTGCTAAAGGAATGGCCAATAAGGCCCCAAAAACTCCGCCCAATTTGGCGCCAATCAGCAAAACAACAATTGTAATAATCGGATTAAGGCCGACGGCTTTCTGCATCACTTTAGGGACGATAAGGTTGTTTTCCAGCTGTTGGATCACAAAATATAAAATAATCACCAGCAGGGCCTTAAAGGGCGACTGGGTAAAAGCCAAAAGGACCGCTGGAATCGCGCCCAAAGTCGGGCCCAGATAAGGGATTAATTCAAAAATGGCCGCTAGCAATGCCAAAACCAGAGCGTATTTAACACCCAAGACCAGCAGGCCGATATAGACCAAAACACCGATAATCAAACACAGTACTAATTGGCCCCTTAACCAACGGCCAATCTTATTCTGAATCCGGGCGATTAATCGAATCACATAGGGCTGGTATTTGTCCGGCGTTACGGATTTAACTAATCTCTTCAAGGCCTGCTCTTCAACGGTAATGTAGAATGTCAGCACTAAAGCCAAAAAGAAAGCCACGACCCCGCCGAAAGCGCCAGTCAGAAAAGAAAAGACCCCGCCAGCCGCTCGGCTGGAAAATTTTTCCACCGAGGACAAAACTTTCTGGGCTTCATCCATAAAGCCGTGCTCGGCCGAGTATTCGCTCAAAACGCGGAAGCCCGAAACTAATTTGCCCCAATATTCCGGAAAATTGCTGGACAACTCTTTCACTTGCTCGCTGATGGGCGGAATCAGCAAGACTACCGCCGAACCTAAAACCAAAAACAAAACCAAATAAATCAGCAAGACGCCTATGCCCCGAGGCAGTTTTCTTTTTTGCAGCCAGTCCACCCAAGGGTCAAAAGCCGAAGCCAGAATCAGGGCCACGAACAAAATGGCGAAAATCTCCTTGACCGCGTAAACAAACCAAAGCAGGAGCAAAACCGCCAAAATCTTGACAATGGTGGTGAGGGAAATGTTGATGTTAATCGGCGCCGAATCCTTGTTGTTTGGAGTCATATGGTTGAGGTTAATTCTCTAAGTATATTATATGAAAGAATTGATAACCTGTCAACCCCGTTAGAAATAAATTTCTAACGGGGTATGGTATACTGTAAATAACCAATATGCCGTCAATATCCCAAAACAAGCGCGCCCATTTTGACTACCAAATATTGGAAACCTTCGAGGCCGGTTTAATGTTGACCGGCGCTGAAGCCAAATCCGCTAAAACCGGGCAAATGGGCCTGAAAAGCGCTTACGCTACTTTGAAGTTCAACGCCCAGACCAAACGACCGGAACTCTTCCTGATCAACGCCCACATCCCGCCTTATCAAAAAGCCAACGCGGCCAAGGACTACGACCCGGAGCGGTCGCGCAAATTGCTCCTGCACCAACGGGAAATCCAATCGCTTATCGGCAAACTGAAGCAGAAGGGCTTGACACTGTTGCCCTTGAAGGCCTATACTAAACGGGGTAAAATCAAAGTAGAGCTGGGTTTGGGTAAGGGCAAACGAAAAATAGATAAACGAGAAGTTATTAAACAAAGAGAACTGTCTCGGGAATTAAGGCAAACCGTAAAAATGAATTAACCTAATTTCTAATTATTCTAATTGCTCTAATCAAATCCCAATACCCAATGACAAAAATATTTAGACATTAGAAATTGGGTATTGATTAGAATAATTAGGTTAATTAGAATAATTAGAATAATTTTTAATCTGGGGATGAAGGGCATCGATAGGGAGCGCTTTTAAAATGGGCAGGCCAAGCACGCCAATTAACTTGTGAAACTATTTGGCAAACAACATAAATGCCAAACTGGCAAGCAAAGTTAAAAACGCTTTTGCGGGTTTAACTTTTGCTCCTGCTTTTGCTTAACCATAGCGAGAGCCATCCGTCCGCCCGGCACGAGGGCGGGTCGCGGGTGTCATAATTCGGGCTCGGCTATCAGCTAATCTTGGGCTGACGGCTTAAACAATCAAGATAAAACTTTTTGGGTCTTTGCTTGTTCTTAACCAAAAAGGATCCGCCATCCGCCATCCGCCAACTGGCGGAGGCGGAGGCGGACAAACAAGCTCTGCCTGGACACTCATTTTAGAAAAACTTTCTAGATGCGGGTTCGACTCCCGCCATCTCCACCATAGTTATTAAGATAACCTAAATTAAATAAAAAAATTAATGCGCAAATCATTCCGAGGCCATTTCAAACCCCAGCAGGAAGTCAAGGACTTCCGGCTCAATATGCAAATCAAATCGCCGATTCTGAGAGTAATCAATGAAGATGGCCATCCTTTGGGCGAGCTGACCTTGTCGGCCGCTCTGGCCAAAGCCGAAGAAGCCGGATTGGACCTAGTTGAGGTCTCCCCCAAAGCCACCCCGCCGGTCGCCAAAATCATGGACTACGGCCGGCACCGCTACCAAACCGAGAAGATGTTGCAGAAGCAGAAAGCCAGACAGAAAAAAATTGACATCAAGGGCGTCCGCCTTTCTTTGCGGATCAGCGACCACGACCGGGAAACCAAGCTGAACCAGGCCAAGAAATTCCTGGCCGGGGGCGACAAGCTGAAAATTGAGCTGATTCTCAAAGGCCGGGAAAAACAGATGTTCCCTCTGGCCAAAGAAATCGTCAATAATTTCATCACGGCCATAAAAGCGGAAATACCGGTTAAAATCGAACAGCCATTATCTGCCATGGGCGGCCGGTTATCCGTCATCTTGACGAAATAAACAAAACCAAGTAAGCTAACAATGCTTCTATTTTTTATCCCATACTTTGAACTTTTGACTTTTAATTTTTAACTTGAAAAATGTGCCTAAATTAAAAACCAGAAAAGCCGCCCGCAAGCGATTCATGGTCACCGGCGCTAAAAAGCTCCGCAAGCGAAAATGTGGCCAAGACCATTTTAACAGCCGGGAATCCGGCAATATTACCCGCAAGAAAAGGCGAGATACGGGCATTGCCAAAGGCCATGAAAAAAACATTCGGGAAATGATGCCGTACATCTAAACTTTTAACTTTGGACTTTTAACTTTTAACTTTGTAAAATATGCCACGAGTGAAAAGAGCTGTTGGCCACCTGAAGAAAAGGCGGGCCCTCAAGAAACTGACCAAGGGCTACCGCTGGGGCCG
>JAZDFN010000036.1:0-10080 GCA_043807885.1 bacterium
GGCGCCAGCTTCTCCACCTTAATTTGAGGTTGGCCGATTGTCTCCAATTTTTTTAATTTGATTGCTTCCGTATAGGTTTTAGGAATGGCAATTTCCAGCGCCTCTTCGTAAATTTTCATTTCTCCGACCTGATTTTTTACCACGTCATACGGCGCTTTGCCTGGCCGGAAGCCAGGGATTTTAGTTTGTTCGGATATCCTTTCAGACGCCCGGTTCAAAAACGCCTGCATTTCTTCAGGAATAATTTCAATGGCCAGTTCAATCTGCCCCCCGCCGATTTCTTTGATTTCTTTAATCATAGAAAATTATTATTTATGCTTTTACCATACCGCAACTTGGCTGATTAGGCAAATGAAAAGGCGATGCCTAAAAGACATCGCCAAACAGATCAACTTCTTACCGTTTTAAGCGCCCGTTCTAGCAAAAAACTCCGAGCTATCTGTTGATGACCAAGCAGATCATAAAGTTGTTTTTGCTCTTTGGGACCGCATTCTTCCAAAAGCGCCTTGGTTAAAAGAGGAAAAACTAAATTGAAATCCGTTTGCAAGTATTGGGAATCAGCCAAACCATCTTCATTTATCTTATCCCAAGTTATGGCTTCGCTGGCCGTAGCTCCGCTCAATCCGCCGTCGCTGGCTGGCGCTGTGCCGATCTGGACATCAGCGTCAAAACCGAGCGATTCTTTAAGCCCCAATATTTGGCTCAAAAAAGGCTCGCCCTGGAGAATATAGTTTTTGGGCACGCCGCCGCCGAGAATTACCAAGCCGAGTTTTTTTCCCAGTTGTTTTTTGATGTAATATTGAAGAGCGGCCATGGCAATGATGTCTTCCAATGAATCGATGGAAAAACGAAAATTACCGCTAACGTTGGTTAGAGACAAAGCAGCCGCGTTTAACATGATCGACCCGTCGCCCGGCGCTCCGCAAAAAATCGGGATCCTCTGTTTGTCGGCCGTCAGCAAAAGAGAATCGTTTGCTCGTTGGCGGTTGATCTTGTTTTTCAATTTTCGCCGGCAAAACTTGGCTAGCTCTTGGTGAAAAATCGGAGTAGTCATTGTTCCTTGGCAATAATCAAAAAAATTCTTTATCCGCCCATCCGTTTCCAACAAATCATCAGCCGGAAAAGCCAAATCATAGATGCGCGTCCGCTTTTCTTTTTTCAACTGGCAATCCCCATAATGCGGATCAATCGGAACGAATTGGCCCCCGATCAAGCGCTGGATGTCGTGATAAATGATGGCGCCGGTAACACTCAACACTGAAACCCAGCCTTTTTTGATCCAAGGAACCAAGAAATTGGCGGCCAATCCGGAAGAAGTGACAATACCGGAAACCGCAAAGAAGATGAAATAATCCTCGTCAATCATCTTTTTCAACACCCGAAAAGCATTGAACAACTGACGGCCGGCGGAAGTCAACCCGCCTTTCTCTAAAAGTTTGGCCGTTGAATCCCGCCTGGTTATAGATCCTAGCCCTGCTTGCCCTTGAAGACATTTCTTTTTTCTCACAATACATTCCTCCTAAAAAATTTCTAGTTTGGTTATAAAAAGGACAAACTTGATCCACCTTAATCTTTTTCAAAAAAAATGTCAATATTCAAAGCATTGCCAAAAAACAAAACATTCCTTTTTAAGGAATGTTTTGCCGATTTTTCAATCATTACTTCTTCTCCGGGTCGCAGGCCTTCTGGCCACAGCAACAGCCGCCCCAGAAGCTTTTAACGGCCAATAGGGCGGCCAAAACCGTAATGCCCCAATCAGCCCAGCTCGGCGTCCACCACCAAACTAGGACGATAATTAAAACTGCCATTATTAGGCCGCACCAGCAGATTTTCATACTTTTGATGTTAATTTTTTATGTAAATCTTTTTAAATTTAAAATTATTCCTTGGCTTCTTCTTTGGCTTCTTCTTTGGCTTCTTCTTTTTTCGGCTCAACTGTTTCCGTTATCGCTTCTTCGGCCGGCGCTTCAATTTTTTCTTCAGCTTCGGGCTCGGCTTCTTTTTCTGTCACTTCCTCAATTGCCTCTTCCTCCGCCACTTTGCCGTCTTCCTTGATGATGTCTATCCGCCAGCCGGTCAGCTTGCCGGCCAAACGGACATTCTGGCCGTTCTTGCCGATCGCCAAAGACAATTGGTCTTCTTTGACTTTGACTCGCGCCAACCGCCCTGCCTCGCTGAGTTCCACATTTAAAATCTTGGCCGGCGAAAGAGCATTGGCGATAAACCGGGCCGGATCGGCGCTGTATTCAATGATATCGATTTTTTCCCCGCCCAATTCGCTGATAATGGTCTGGGCGCGGATACCGCGCTGGCCCACGCAAGAACCGATCGGATCGATATTGTCATCTTTGGATTCAACGGCGATTTTGGAGCGATAACCGGCTTCGCGGGCAATGGCCTTGATTTCAATCGCGCCCGAACCCACTTCCGGCACCTCGGTTTCAAAAAGCTTCCTGACGATTTCCGGGTGGGAGCGGGAAACCACAATCTCCGGCCCCTTGGCGGTCGTCGCCACCGAGACCACATAAAACTTCAAGCGGCTGCCGGGCCGATATTTTTCCCGTTCAATCTGCTCTTCCGACGGCAAAATCGCGGTCACCCGGCCGAAATCCACCAAAACCAAATAACCATCTTGGCGCTGAATCGTACCGACAATCACTTCGCCTTCCTTGCCTTTAAACTCCCGATAAATCGTTTCTCGTTCCGCTTCCCTGATTTTTTGGATAATCACCTGTTTGGCGGTTTGGGCAGCCATCCGGCCGAAATCGCCGGGCAAAGGCAATTCAATAATTATTTCATCGCCAACCTTGGCATCTTTTTTGTACTGCTTCGCTTCTTCGGGTTCAATGTTTAATTTGGGATTAAAACGCGGTTCTTTTTCTTCCGCTTCTTCGTCTTCGACCGATTCAATTTGTTTTTCAGCCCCGGCCATCCCAATTTCGCCTTCTGCCTCTTCTTCCGGTTTTTCCATCACGATTTTGATATCCGAAACATTGGTCTGGCCGGTAGCCAAATCAAAATCAACCTTGAGATTCTGGTTTTTATCGCCGAAGTCCTTGCGGTAAGCGGCGGCCAATGCCGATTCAATGGTTTCCACCACCAATTCCAAAGGAATGCCCTTTTCATCGCAAATCTGCTTCACGGCTCGGTTGACTTCTTTTAATTTTTCTTGGTCCATCATATTTTCTAAAAAAAGAGGTTAGCTTAATAGCTAACCGTAATCTGACTTTATTATATTCGATGCTTAAATAATTGTCAAGCTTAAAAAAATTTGAGCGGGTCAAGCATCATTATGGACTGGCGGCAATCCGGGGATCTTGAACTGTTTCGGCTTCCGGGGAATATTAACGGTAAAACTTTGAATAATTATTCTCCTCCTTTTTTTCTCTGGTATCAAAAGCTCAAGAAATTTATTCATCGCCTCTTTTTTGTCTTTACCAACAGGCTCAGCTGAATACTTTTCTCCATCAACATTAACGCCAATTTCTTCTCGGGGTAAATCTTGCTGCTGGCTTAAATAAGCCCCTATTGCCTGGTTAGCATCAACGCCGCAAGCAACGCCGATTGGCTTGTCGCCCTGAAAAATAATCCGATACTGCCACCTTGAATCCTTAAAAGTAAACTTCTTTCTTAATAATTTTTCTGTCAATTCTTATCACACCTCCTTTTTATTAAAGAACAATTAAACTTATCACAAAAAAATTTGTTTTGTCAACCCTCAATGGGCCAACGCCGGATTTTGGCCTTCTTGTTCGCCTTATCAATCTCCACGCTAATCACATCAATCTGCCAGTTCTGATTGGGCCGATTTTTAGCCGACAAATAAATTTCCACGGTTCGCCTTAACCGATTCAGTTTGTGGCGCGTCACCGCCTCTTGGGGCGGGCCGAATTCATCGGTTGTCCGCGTTTTGACTTCCACAAAAAATAATCTGTTTTCTTTTTGGGCGATGATATCTATTTCGCCGAATCGCGTCCGATAATTTTGTAAAATTATTTCGTAGCCGCGCCGGCTTAAAAAAAGACGAGCCAAACGCTCGCCAAACTCGCCCAGCCGCTGCCGATAGTCCTCGGCCATATCATTTTTTCGGCAGATATTTGGCAAATTGTTTTTTTTCCACTTGGTTTTTCTTTTCTTGGGGCAGCTGTTTGACGGCGTATTTAATCAAATAGAACAGCCAAATTAGGTCGGCGATAAGCAAAAACAAGAGCCAAAAGCGACTACCCAGCATAGGGATGGCCTCTTCGCGGAAAAATCCCCAAATCGCGCCAATGGCCGCATTGGTAATGAAAAAAATAAATATTCTCCGGAAAAGATTATTTAAGGGCGATGAATATTTCTTGAACAAAAAGAAAGAAGCCACCGCCAAAACCAAACTGGCGCCAAAAATAATCACCAGCCACATTCGGGCTTCGTCCGACAAAGCGCCAACCCGCATCGTAAACCAATATTGTAATGATAGGAGTTTGCTAAAATCCATTTTGATTAGCTCTTAATGAAAATCAAGCCGAAATGATATTGGCCGGCTTCAAATTCTTCTTTTAATTTTAACCCATTCTGGCTGGCCCAGCCAATCACTTCTTCTTTTTTAACCCGGCTGGCCACGGCCGGGCCCATGGGCGCGTCCGTCATTTTCCAGTCAATTACCAAAGCTAAACCGCCCGGCTTAAGCATTCTGGCCATCTCTTTGATTATTTCCGCCTTCTTGGTTGACTGGAAAAGCGTGTTGATGAGCAAGGCCACATCCAAAGACCCGTCTTTAATGGCTTTGGCGCCACCGTAGATTTCCAAGTTAGACCAAACGGTTTCAATGTTATGGAATCGACTCATCTTGGCGGCGCTGACCACGCCGGCCAAAACCGATTTTTGGACATCAAGGGCATAAACCCGGCCGCTGTTGCCCACCATTTCCGCGGAAATCAAAACAAAATAGCCGGAAGTCCCGCAACCCAAATCAGCCACGGCCATGCCTTGGACCAAACCGACTTTCTCCAATAATTGGCGCTGGTTTAAAAGCGTATTCCCGCCGGAAACTTGTTTGGTGGGCATAAATTTAATTGACTATTATTACAACTTTATTATAGAACAATTAGAATCATTCGACAAGGCTGTTAAACGGCCGGAAGCTTTGGCGGTGCAACTCACAAATTCCGTGTTGGCAAATCAATTCATAATGCTCCCGCGTGCCATAGCCCTTGTGTCGGGCAAAATTGTATTGCGGGAAAGTCCGGTGGAATCTTTTCAAAAGATTGTCGCGGAAAACTTTGGCGACAATGGAAGCGGCGGCAATGCAGTAGATTTTTTGATCGCCTTTGATAATCGCTTTCTGGGGCAAGGTAATTTTTTTCAAATTAAAGGCGTCCAGCAAAATATAATCCGGCGCAATGGCCAAGCGATTGATCGCCTGCTCCATGGCCAAAAGGTTGGCATAGGTCAGCCCGTGTTGGTCAATGGTTTTTTCCGAAACCAGGCCCACCGCCCAAGCAGAAGCATTATTAATAATTTTCAAAAAAAACTGCTCCCGCAAAGCAGGAGATAATTGTTTGGAATCCTTTAAGCCAATTAATTTGAATTCAACCGGTAAAATGACGGCGGCGGCCACCAAAGGCCCGGCCCAAGCTCCGCGGCCAACCTCATCCACGCCGGCAATCTTTTGATAGCCCTGTTTTCTTAAAATATTTTCTTGTCGGCGGGTGGGGTTCATAATCTTCATTCCACCGTCACCGACTTGGCTAGATTTCTCGGCTTATCAACATCCAAACCTTTTAAGTCGGCAATGTGATAAGCCAACAACTGTAGAGGAATCACATTGATAATCGGCGACAATTCACTTCTGATCCGTGGCACTTTAATTATGTTATCGGTTATTTTTTCCCGCCGGCTGTCATCGCCGTCGGTAATGGCAATCAACTCGCCTTTCCGGGCTTTTATCTCCGCCATATTACTCAACATTTTTTCATAATTTTCATCCTGCGGCGCCACGCAGACGACCGGCATATTGGCGTCAATCAAAGCGATGGGCCCGTGCTTCATTTCGGCGGCCGGATAACCCTCGGCGTGGATATAGGAAATTTCTTTGAGTTTCAAGGCGCCTTCCAAAGCCACCGGGAAATTCAAACCGCGGCCCAGGTATAAAAAATTCCGGCTGTCTTTAAATTTTTCCGCCAGCTCTCTGATTTTATTTGATTCCGGCAAAACTTTTTTAATTTGTTCCGGTAAATTATTTAAATCTTTTAAAAATTGCTGGTCTAATTTTTTACCCTTAACTTGTTCAATATATAAAGTCAAAAGTAAAAGGGCAATTACTTGGCAAGTAAAGGCCTTGGTGCTGGCCACGCCGATTTCCGGACCGGCATGAAGATAAATACCAGAACCGACTTCTCTCGCAATGCTGGAACCAACCACATTGACAATACCGATGGTCTTGGCGCCTTTGCTTTTGGCTTCTTTAATGGCGGCTAAAGTGTCGGCGGTTTCCCCGGATTGGGAAATCGCCACCACCAAATCGGTTTCATTGATAATCGGGTCGCGGTATCTGAATTCCGACGCGTAATCAACTTCCACCGGCAGGCGCGCCATTTTTTCAATCAAGTATTTGCCGATTAAACCCGCGTGCCAACTGGTGCCGCAAGCGACAATGATAATTCTTTTGATTAAATTAATGTCTGGTTCAAGCGTCAATTTGATCAGGCCGTCTTTAATTCTGCCGGCCAAAGCATTGCTGATGGCCTCGGGTTGTTCCATGATTTCCTTTAACATAAAATGCTGGTAATCGCCTTTTTCAATCTGGTCAATGGTCCACTGAATTTCGCAAATTTTGCCGTCAACGCAATCACCGTTTAAATTTTTAATCTGATAATTATTTTTTTCAATGACGGCGATTTGATTGTCTTCCAAATAAATCACTTTTTTGGTATGGTTTAAAATCGCGGCGGCATCGGAAGCGACAAACATCTCGCCGTCGCCCAAGCCGATAATTAAAGGCGACCCGCGCCGAGCGGCAATGATTTTGTTTTGATCTTTATGGATAATCGCCAAGCCAAAAGCGCCTTCCACCAATTTCAAAGCTTTGATAACCGCCTCCTCCAGATTGCCCTGATAAAATTTTTCTATGAGATGGGCGATAATTTCCGAATCGGTTTCGGAAATAATTTCATGCCCTTCCTGTTCCAGCAAATCCCTTAAGGCATGGTGATTTTCAATAATGCCGTTGTGGACAATGGCAATGGCTTTTTGGCAATCCAAATGAGGATGGGCGTTGGTTTCATTGGGCTCGCCGTGAGTCGCCCAACGAGTATGGGCAATGCCAATCTCGCTTGCCTCGCCGACAGGCGGGCCGGCTGGTTCGACGCCTTTCAATTCTTTGGCAAAATCAGAAACTTTGCCCCTTTTTTTAAAAATCGCTAAACCTTCTTCGCTTAAAAGACAAAGGCCGACGCTATCATAGCCCCGGTATTCCATTTTTTGCAGGCCGTCAATCAATAACGGCGTGATTTTTTTATAACCGATATAGCCGATTATGCCGCACATAATTTTTAACGATATTTAGTGACAGATATCAAAAAGACGGCTAAAAACCCCGTCTCGCTTTAAGACTTCTGAACAGAAAAGTTTCTGCCGTCATTCAATTTTTAGCGCCAGCGGACCAAAAACCGAGAATCGCCACCACAATACCGCTGACGACCAAGTTCCAAATCAGGGCGGGACCTTCAAAGCCCAAGAAAGCCGACAGAATCAGCCAAAGACCGATCAGGCCGTTAAGCCAAACTTGCCACATAATCTCACCCCCTTTCTAAAAACGATTATTGCCTGATTGTATTATAGCCCAAAAAATAAAAGATTGAAAGTTACGATTCTTTCAGATATTTGGCAGCTGAAACGGCCGCCACCACGCCTTCGGCCGAGGAAGTAATCACCTGCCGGAGCTTGTTAGACCCGCTGGTGATATCGCCGGCGGCATAGACGCCGGGCACGCTGGTCGCCCCGCTCTCGTCTATTTTAATATAGTCTTCTTCAATTAAAGCCACGCCTAATTCAGTCAGTTCTTTAACATTAGGCGCTGAACCGATTTCAATAAACAGGCCGTCTAAAGCGATTTCCCGGCCATTGTCCAAAATTAAGCCAACAACTTTATCAACGCCTTTTATTTCTTTAATGTTAGCGTCGGTGATAATTTCAATTTTCCGGTTTTGTTTCAAGCGCTCCTGCCAAATCGGCTCGCAACGCATTTGGCCGTTGCGATAAATGATATATACTTTACCGCAAAAATCCGCCAAGAAAGTGGCGGTAATGGCCGCGCAGTCGCTACCACCGGCCACGGCCACGGTCTTGCCCTTAAAAAGCGGGCCGTCACAAATTGCGCAATAACTCACGCCCTTGCCCAGCAATTCTTTTTCACCCGGCACCGCCAGCGGGCGGTGTTCTGTGCCCATGGCTAAAATCAGGGATTGGGCCGTCAATTCTTGCCCGCCAACGGTTTTAACCAAAAAACCGCCGTTGATTTTTTTTATTTCAGCAATCTGGTCATTCAATATTTCTCCGCCCAAAGATTCGGCATGCTCGCGGAAACTCTTCATCAGTTCTGCGCCGCTGGTTTGCTTGTTGCCCGGCCAATTTTCAATAACGTGGGCGCTGTTGGCCAAACCCCCGATTTCCTTGCCGATAACCAAATGTTTCAAATGGTAGCGCGAGGCGTAGATGGAAGCGGACAGCCCGGCCGGCCCGGCGCCGATGATGAGAAGTTGGTACATAAAATAAAATTATTCTAATTATTCTAATTATTCTAATCAAATCCCAATTTCTAATGTCTAAACATTTTGGTTATTGGGATTTGGGGTTTGGGGCTTGATTAGGTCAATTAGAATAATTAGAAATTAGGTTAATTAAAGAAGTTTCTTAATCTTCTCCGCCAATTTCCCTTTATCTTGCACCCCCATCATCTGCTCAACTTTTTTCCCATTCTTGAAAAATATCAAAGTCGGAATGCTCATAATGTTATATTTTCCCGCGGTCAAACGATTTTCATCAACATTCAATTTGCCGATTTTAACCCCCTGGCCCGCATATTCCTTGGCCAGTTCCTCAATCACCGGCCCCATAACTTGGCAGGGCCCGCACCAAGGCGCCCAAAAATCCACCAAAACCAGGCCTTTTTCTTTAAGGGCCTCAACTTCAAAATTCTCGTCGGTAAAAGTGAATTCGGACATAAAAAATAGTTAAAAAAATAAGAGGTAAAATAACAAAATCATTATACCTCTTTTTATAATCAGAATCAAGGGTTAAGAAAATATAGCGAATACGACAATACCCCCCCCATCGACTAACAAAAATAAAAAAATGGCTGTTTCTCTGATTACGAGAAACAGCCGTCCAGTTATGGTTTTGTCCGAATAAGATAACAACCATCCCAACATAGAACCAAAAAGTTAGAAACAGCAAAAAAACCATAGAACAACAAACCGGTCATAATTCCTTGGTATAACCCCCAATAAATCGCCCAACCAAAGGTCATGCCAATCGCCATCGGCCGAATAATGGTTGCTATTTCATAATAGTAACCATAAGAGGCCTTGCCCTCATTGACTATCGCGCCAAGACCAAAATATAGCCCAAGAATCAAACTGGCGATTAAACCAAAACGGCCGACAGGCGATGTATAAGATAGATAGACCACCAGAAAACCAATCAAAAGAGAACCAATAAAATTCCCCCTTTCCTCCAATTTCTCCGACCAAGTTATTTCCTTGAGATAATGCAAGGAAAAACAAACCAGAAAAGCAATGGCGCCAGTCCCGGCCATCGCGTTTAGCCAGCCCGGTTCTGATGTTAAACCCCTAAAAACAATAGATAGGCCGACAATCAAAAATATCCATCTCAGCGCCAAATTACCTAAATCCATTTTTATCTCCCTCTAAAAAAATTAAAGAACTTAAAGTTTATATATTTTTGAGTCCAGAATCTAACGCAACAGATTTGGCGCGAAGCGCCAATGATGCTATGTTAGATTCCTATGACAAATTACAAAAGATTGGGTGATTCAGAGCGGGAGGAAATCAGCCGGATGCTCTCGCAAAAATGTTC
>JAZDFN010000037.1:0-10233 GCA_043807885.1 bacterium
AGTAAAGTCCGGCGCAAGCCGGCGCGCTCGAGGAGGGGCCTATGGCTTATCAGCTTGTTGGCGGGGTAACGGCCCACCAAGGCAATGACGAGTAGCGGGATTGAGAGATCGACCCGCCTCACTGGGACTGAGACACTGCCCAGACTCCTACGGGAGGCTGCAGTCAAAAATCTTCCGCAATGGCCGAAAGGCTGACGGAGCGACGCCGCGTGACCGATGAAGCCCTTCGGGGTGTAAAGGTCTTTTTTTTGGGACGAACCCTCCCAACTTTTTGGATTGTTTTTTTGAGGTCGCTCACGGCGACCTATCCAAAAAGTTGGGAGGGTGACGGTACCAAAAGAATAAGGGGCTGCTAATCTCGTGCCAGCAGCAGCGGTAATACGAGAGCCCCGAGCGTTATCCGGATTTATTGGGCGTAAAGCGTATGTAGGCGGTTCTGAAAGTTGACGGTCAAATCTATCGGCTCAACCGATAAACTGCCGTCAAAACTCCAGAGCTAGGGACTGGGAGAGGCCAGTGGAATTGCCGGTGTAGGGGTAAAATCCGTTAATATCGGCAAGAACACCAAATGCGAAGGCAGCTGGCTGGAACAGTTCCGACGCTGAGATACGAAAGCGTGGGGAGTGAATAGGATTAGATACCCTAGTAATCCACGCCGTAAACGATGAATGCTAAACATTGGCAGTATCGACCCTGCCAGTGTTGTCTACCTAAGTTAACACCTTAAGCATTCCGCCTGGGGAGTACGAGCGCAAGCTTAAAACTCAAAGGAATTGACGGGAATTTGCACAAGCGGTGGAGCATGTGGTTTAATTCGACGGTAAGCGAGGAACCTTACCAGGACTTGACATCTAGCTGCAAACCCCGGGAAACCGGGGCGCCTTCGAGGGTGCTAGACAGGTGTTGCATGGCTGTCGTCAGCTCGTGTCGTGAGATGTACGGTTAAGTCCGGAAACGAGCGCAACCCCTATACTATGTTAGATTAGTCATAGTAAACTGCCTGTGATAAACGGGAGGAAGGAGGGGATGACGTCAAGTCAGCATGGCCCTTATTTCCTGGGCGACACACGTGCTACAATGGCCGGTACAATGGGCAGCCAAGCCGTAAGGCGGAGCTAACCCCATCAAAACCGGTCCCAGTTCGGATTGAGGTCTGCAACACGACCTCATGAAGCCGGAATCGCTAGTAACCGCGTATCAGCCATGGCGCGGTGAATACGTTCTCAAATTTTGTACACGAGTTGCCTGGCAGCCTTAAAAACCAGTTTGTTAAAATCAAACTAGAGAAACTATAGATTCTCTAAAGCGAAATCGCAGTTCCGGCGCGCGAGCGTCCGGCATGAAGGGCGAAAGTAGCATTTTCCAGCTTGAGCGTTTGTTGAGGCTTAATCCAATGATGATCCCACGTGTACGCGGAGAAGTCATCTATAGATTAAATTGGGTTAAGTACAGGAACGCCGAGACGGAGAAGAACGGCCTTTAAGGTGACCCGGGGAGATCTTGCATGGTTTAATCCGAAAGGATATAATAAAATCGGGGTGAGTTCACCACGATAATATAATCCTAGCTGATTAATATGAAATTAAGCGATTAATTTTAGACGCCATGCCAGAAGTCAGCAGAGCCCATAGTACCTCTCGTCCGATTGGGCGCGGGGGAAGGGGCGAACCTAGCCAATTGAATCCCAATTACGTAGTTGGCTTCGTTGATGGCGAAGGTTGTTTCTCTGTTAACCTCTGCAAACACAACACCCTTAAAAGAAGGGTGGAAATCAGAGCGCAATTTGAGATCGAACTTCGCATTGACGACAAGAAAATACTGGAGAGGATCCAAGCCGCTCTGGGTTGCGGCAAAATCTATGAACTAGATTATCCGCGATACAGACAATGGCAACCTCATGCCAAGTATAAAGTCAGCAACATCAAGGACCTAAAAGAAAAGATTGTTCCCTTTTTCGAGCGCCATCCGCTTCAGGCGAAAAAAGCCGAATCATTCAAGCTTTTTAGCCAAATTGTCGGATTAATCGCCACCAAACAGCACTTAACTGATCGGGGCTACAAAAAAGCTTTGAAGATAAGGGAAAGGGCCAAGAAAATTGGAAAGAAGGCTAGGAACCGCTAGGATACGGGAAAACCGTTCGTCCAGTGGTGTGAGACATATAACGCATATGATCTCGATACCGCCCGTCAAGTCAAGGGAGTCGGCAATGCCCAAATGCCGCCGTTCGGCGGCAAAAGGCAGGGTCGATGACAAGGACTAAGTCGTAAAAAAGTTGCGACCCTTGAAAAGTAATTTTCAAGGAAAAAATCGGCTATATGCTGGAAACTCTGTGTATCTTGGGCTACGAATATATGGTATAATTACTGTATATGAGTAATAATGCCACAAGTGCAGACAATCAGCAGGGAAGTCTTACAGTATTACACTGGAATGACCCCTCAGAGACTACACGCCGGACGCCTCTTCGCGACAAAACAATTAAAGCCTACTTTCTCGGAGCATTACATGATGGAACTTTCAGCAGTAACAAACGTTTTCGCATTTCCCAAAAAGGCAAGAATTGGCTAAAAATACTAAAACGCCTTTTAAGAGAAATAGACTACAGCTCTTGGATTTACAAAGAAGGAAAAGACAGAGATGTCTATGTTTTAGAAACATTGGCGCCTTTCTTGGACTTCAAATTTAACCCAGAAAATCTTAGAACAAAAGATGAAATAAAGAGCTATATCAGGGGGTTTTTTGATGCTGAAGGCGGGATACCAAAATCTGAGAAAGATAGATTTTATATCCAACTAACCCAAAACGACAGAACGAAGTTAAGAAGAATAAAAAATCTTCTTAACAAATTGGGTATAGAAACCGGGAAAATCCACAATCCAAGCAAAAGAGTGGATCCAGAATATTGGCGAATGTATGTTTTGTCAAAATCTCATAAAGATTTCGTTAAAAAAATCGGGTCATTTCACCCGAGAAAATTAAAAACGTTAACGAAGAGGATGATGATATAGTCCATGCCTTATGGCAACATAGGGAGAAACATGAACAAGGCATCCGTAGCGGAAGCTGTGGATGGATCACCTCCTTTCTAGGGAGATGAATTCGGTTAAAACCGAATGTGTCGATTAGTATATATTACTAAAATAATAGCTCTCGTCCGCCTGGTGGCGGACCGAGCAGCCTCGCGCTTTAGTCGGCGCGGGGCGAGATTTTCCTATTACTTTCCAATTGTTAACCAAAAATCTGGCTCCGCCCGCTGGCGGATAGCCAGATTTTTTGATATAATCATCACATGAATAATTTAATTGGCAAAAAGAAACTTATTTTAACGACTATCAGCTTGATTTTCTTGCTTCTGCCTTGTTTAATCTTAGCCGAAGGCCAAACCGCTCCGCCAGCTGGCGGATTCAGCGCCCTGCCGGCCTATCCTGACCCCGCCGATCCGCGCACCAACGCTTGGTTTGTCTACGAATTGGCGCCGGGCCAAGACAAAGAAGATGCCCTGAAAATACTCAATAATTCTAATGAATATATTGACCTTAAAATCTACGCGGTTGACGCTGAAGCCACTATTGATGGCGACTTCATTTTAACCGAAGAACAGGCCTTAAAAAATGGCATTGGCGCTTGGTTAAAATTATCAATCGATGAAATCAGCATCGCCCCGCAAAAAGAGGCCCTAATTCCCTTTACCATCAACATCCCTGCTGAAACTAAAACCGGCGATTATTTGGGCGGTTTAATCGTTGAACCGGCCAATCAAAGCAATGACCGCTTGGCCGTCCGCATCTATGAAACCGTGCCGGGCCAAACCATTAAAAAACTAGCCATTGCCGATTTCTATCGGCAAGTCATTAAAAAAGAAACAAAATCTTTTTTCAAAAAAATCATTGCTCTGGACCGCCAATTGATTTTTGTTTTGAAGTTGAAAAACGAAGGCAATGTCCTTTTGGAGCCGACCGCCAGATTGAGCGTCAAAAACATCTGGGGCGCAGAATTGGCCGAACTCCGGCCCAACATTAAAACCATTTTCCCCCACCAAACCAACGAATATCCGGTGGCTTGGGATGCCGACTTGCCTTTTTTTGGCCGTTACACGGCGGAAATAGCGATTGATTACAACGACGATTTTCCCGCTCTCCGCCAAAAACTGGTTTTTTGGATCATCCCCTACCAATTCCTTGGCTGGCTGGTTATTTTAATCGTCTTGCTAATCATCAGCCGATTGTTCTTGCTATTTTATAGAGAAACTAAAAAACCAAAAATACAAAAAGAAAAAAAGCCCAAGAAGAAGCGACTCAAGCTCAATAAAAATCATTGCTATCTGCTTGGCGCGGCTGTAGGCATAATTATCATTGCTTCCTTAGTGATTCTAATTAAAGAAGAAAAAACAAATAAGCCCGAACCAACGATTAATAATCAAAAAATTAATAAAAACGATCAGCAAAGGAAAGACGATCTGAACAAAATTAAAGAAACCCTGTTAAAATATTATCAGGATAACAGCCAATACCCGATCAGCCAAAAAATGATTGCCCTTAACCAAAATGACCTGTTGCAAAAGGCACTGGTTGAAAAAAAATACCTAGACGAACTGCCTCAAGACCCTTTGGCCAATCAGGACCAGAATTATTATTACAGCTACCAAAGCGCTGACGGTAAAAGTTTTAAATTAACTTGTCTTTTGGAAAACCAAACTGATCCGGCCGGCCAGCCCTTGGGCAGCTATTGGCTATATGCCCTAACCGACTAAGGGCTTGCCAAGATAATAATTTTTTGTTAAATTAGAGGGGCATTTCATTCAAGGGCAATTAGCTCAGCTGGCTACCTGCCCCGCCATCGGCTGCGCCTCAGGCGCTGGCAGGCGGGGAGCGCGTCCCTGACCCGCCCGCCTGACTTGCCCAGATAATCAATAAAGTTCAAAATCAAATCGCCATGAATAATGGGCGGCTAGCTCAGTTGGTTAGAGCGCGTCCCTGATAAGGACGAGGTCACAAGTTCGAATCTTGTGCCGCCCACCAAGCCTAGGTAGCTCAGTGGTAGAGCGAAGGACTGATTTTCGGTCCATTCCGCAGTAATGCGGAATTAAAAACCGGGTGAATTCGGGGAAACCCTGCAATAAAACAGGGTAATCCCGAGCCAAGCCAAGAAGGACATTGGTTTCTTGGAAGGCGTAGAGACTAGCGGGTGAGTTCCAACGATAATCCCGCATAAGCGCCCAGCGCCCCAAAAGGGCGAAGAGATAGTCCGATCCTTGGAGCAATCCAAGAAAAACATAAGCAGGAAAATCCTTGCGTCGCCAGTTCAATTCTGGCCCTAGGCACCACTAAAACAAGATCAGTCCGCTGGTCTTGTTTTATAACCCAATCCATGGTATGGTGGTAATATAAAAATTAAAAATCCCCGATAATCAGGGGATTATTTCAAAACCAATGAGAGCAACCATAAAAAATCGACAAGGTAATTTGATGGATACCATCAGGCGTGGTGGCTATGCCTACCAAGGTCAAGAAGGCGACGAACTCAAATTCACCAAACGTTTGAGCAACGACTTTTATCCGCGCTGGCATCTGATCGCTAAACAAGACAATGAAAATATAATTCTAAATCTTCATCTTGACCAGAAACGGCCCAGTTACCAAGGCAGTCATGCCCATGGCGGCGAGTATGATTCGGAAATAGTCGAAGAAGAATTAAGCCGGATCAAGGAATTTTTTAAATAACTTTTTACGGGGTGTCGTATACCGGTAGTACGCCTGCTTTGGGAGCAGGTAGACTGGGTTCGATTCCCAGCGCCCCGATTTTTCTAAAAGCGGGTATGGTATAATGGCTATTATTACTGGTTTCCAACCAGCAGATGCGGGTTCGATTCCCGCTACCCGCTCCAGCAATTTTTCTGACGAAAAATTGCGAGTAATTAGTAATTTGTATTTTGTAATTTGGATAAGGAATTATTATTTTATAATTAAATAGAAAAATTGCTGCCCTAATTACAAATTACACACACTAATTACTATACCGTCAACAAAAAACTCCCATAAGGGAGGTTTTTTGATTCTAACTTTGGACTTTTAACTTTTTAAATATTTCCTCCCCTTCAACTCCGCCGGCAGGTATTCCTGCTCTTCCTGATAATCATAATCCGGGCTGTATTTGTAACCCTTGCCGTAATTCAAGTCCTCCATCAATTTGGTGGGGGCGTTGCGGATATGTAGCGGCACGGGCAAATTGCCGTAATCTCTGACATCCTTGGCCGCCGCGTTGTAAGCCGTATATAACTCATTGGACTTTTTGCACTTGGCCATATAAACCACGGCTTGAGCCAAAATGACATTGCACTCGGGCAAGCCGATAAAATGGCAAGCTTGGTAAGCGGCCACGGCCTGCTCCAAAGCGCGGGAATTGGCCAAGCCGATATCTTCCGAAGCAAACCGCACCAAGCGTCGCGCCACATAAAGCGGGTCTTCGCCGGCTTCCAGCATCCGCGCCAGCCAATATAAAGCGGCATTGGCGTCTGAACCGCGCATTGATTTATGCAAAGCGGAAATTATATTATAATGTTCTTCCCCGTCCTTGTCATAAAGCAAATGCGATTTTTGAAATGCCTCTTTTATTAAATCCAAAGTTAGGTTATTGCTAATCGAGCTGGCATATTCCAAAACATTCAAAGCCGTGCGCGCGTCGCCATTGCTCATTTGCGCCAAGGTCCTAACTACATTTTCATCAATTTCTATTTTTAATTTACCCAAACCGGCTTCTTCATCAGTAATTGTTTTTTTGATTATGGTTGCCAAATGTTCTTGGGTCAGTTGTTTCAAAACAAAAACCCTAGAGCGCGACAAGAGAGCGCCCCGCACTTCAAAGCTGGGATTTTCCGTGGTGGCGCCGATTAAAACAATCACGCCTTTTTCCACGAATGGCAAAAGGGCGTCCTGCTGGGTCTTGTTCCAGCGATGGATTTCGTCAATGAATAAAATTGTTTTTTTGCCCGATTGTTCATTAACTTTGGCGCGCTCAATAATCTGCCGCAAATCCTTTAAGCCGGAACTGACGGCGCTGATTTGGATAAAATCCGACTTGGTCTGCTGGGCGATAATAAAAGCCAGGGTGGTCTTGCCACTGCCCGGCGGCCCCCAAAAAATCATGGACGGCAAGCGGTCGGCCTCAATGGCTTGGCGCAATAATTTGCCAACGCCAACAATCTCCTCCTGACCGAGAAAATCAACCAAAGAAACCGGCCTCATCCGGTCGGCCAAGGGCGTGTTTTGAGGTTTTTTTATCATAGGCCAAGCTTAGCAAAAAAAACAAAAAAATTCAATTTACCCATTTTGTTATTTATGCTAAAATATAAAAACTAACAAATAATCAAAATTCTATGACTCAAACGCTCCAAAACCTCACCCAGGCCTTTATTGGCGAATCGCAGGCGCGCAACCGCTACACTTTCTACGCCAAAGCGGCCATGAAAGAGGGCTATGAACAAATCGGCGCCATTTTTTTAGAAACCGCCGAACAGGAAAAAGCCCATGCCAAACGGCTGTTTGAACAAATCCAAAAGTTAAAAGAAGGCGCCGAAGAAATCAAAGTGGAAGCCAGCGCGCCCTTGACCTATGGCACGACCATTGAAAATCTCAAAGCGGCCATTACCGGCGAACATTACGAATACAGCGAGATGTATCCGGAATTTGCCCAGATTGCCGAAGCCGAAGGTTTAACTGATTTGGCTAACCGCTTAAAAGCGATTGCCAAAGCCGAAGCCCATCACGAAGAAAGATATAAAAAATTACTGGCGGAAATGGAAGCCGGCACGATATTTAAGAAAACCCAGGAAGTCCAGTGGGTCTGCCGCGAATGCGGTTATGTCCACACCGGCACCACTCCGCCTGGCAAATGCCCGTCTTGCGACCATCCCCAGGCCTTTTACCAAATTAAGTGCGAGCAGTATTAAAACGATGAAAGAATACTGCTATCTCAACGGTCAGATTTTGCCAACTAATCAGGCGCGTATCAGCGTCAATGACTTGGGCGTCTTGCGCGGCTATGGCGTTTTTGATTTTTTGCGGACTTATCATGGCCAGCCGTTTTTATTCAAGGAACATCTGGCGCGGCTGGCTAATTCTGCCAAATTAATTAATCTGAAAATCCCCTTGTCAGCCAAACAAATCAGCGCTGTCATCAGCCAATTGCTTAAAAAAAATAAATTAAAAGAAGCGACGATAAAAATCGTCCTGACCGGCGGACCCAGCGATGACGGCATCAGTTATCAGGGCCGGCCGACTTTCTTTATTTTGGCCAGAAAATTAAAGCCCTGGCCGGCAGAAATTTATTCCCGCGGCGGCAAGCTGATTACCGGTGAATGCCAGCGCCCGCTCTTTGACGCCAAAACCACCAACTATCTCAATTTATTTACTTTGGGAGATAAAAAGAAAAAACAAAACGCCACGGAGATCCTTTATGTCTGTCAGGGAAAAGTTTTAGAAGGCGCGACCAGTAATTTTTTCATTTTCCAAGGCAAAAAACTAATCACCCCGAAAAACAATATCCTGATTGGCATGACCAGGAACTTAATCCTGAAACTATCCAAAAAAGATTTCATTGTTCAGGAAAGAGATATTAAAATAAAAGATTTGACTAAAGCCGACGAGGCCTTTGTGGCCGCGACCACGCGCGAAATCATGCCGATTGTTAAAATTGATAGCCAAAAAATCGGCACTGGCCAAGTCGGGCCAAACACCAAACGGCTGATGGCGCTGTTTCGGCAACATACGGATAAACTTTGAATAAAAAAACCGGCGGCGAAGTTTAATGGTCAGTTTTTTTTATTTAATTTTCTTTACTCTTAAACCAATGGCTAATAATTTCTTTAATCAACGGCAAAATTGAAATAAAAATAATCAGTAAGACAACCACATTAAAGTTATCCTGCACCCAAGGAATGTTGCCGAAAAGATAACCGCCGAAAACGAACAAAACGCACCACAAGCCGGCGCCGATGACATTGTAGCTTAAAAACTTGCCATAAGACATCACGCCGATGCCGGCGACAAACGGGGCAAAAGTCCGGATAATCGGGATAAACCGCGCCAAAACAATGGTCTTGCCGCCGTGCTTTTCATAAAAAGCCTGCGCACGCAACAGATATTTTTGATTAAAGAAAAAAGAATTTTCTTTGCGGAAGACCGCCGGCCCGAAAAACTTGCCCAGATGGTAATTGACGGTATCGCCCAAAACCGCGGCCACAAAAACAATCAAGAAAAGCCACCAGATTTGCAAGGAACCAATTGCCGCCAAAGCGCCGGCCGCGAAAAGCAAAGAATCGCCGGGCAGAAATGGCGTCACCACTATGCCGGTTTCCAAAAAAATCACGCCAAAAAGAAGCAGATAAGACAAAGTGGAATACTCTTGAACGGCTAACTTGAGATAGACGTCGAGATGGAGAAACAAATCAATGATGGGCATAATCGATTATTAAATTTATTTTTTTCTAAACCGCCACTCGGTAACATTACCGATTTTTCTTTCAATCATATCGGCTTTTCTTAAATGCCTGGCTTGGTTTTTTGCTAAAATATTGAAATGCCTGATTTTGTCCAAGTAAGCATCAATATACCACAAATCTTCTTCCGAAGTGGCCCAGCCCTTTTTATCAAATCTGGACAAATCAAGGGGAACTGAAAAACTCCTAAGCGTTTTGTTGCCTTTCTTATCCGTGTATTCGTGAAAATAGCTCATCGCCAATTCCCTGATACTGTCGTACACCGGCTCCCGGTACCTTAAAACTCCGTGATTGGTTTTTGAAATCGCTCCCCATTTTTTATCTTTTTTAAAAACGGCGATGACATGATCATCATCGCCTTTGGCGGTTTTTAAATGGACGATTAGCGGTTTCTGCCCCTGGAACCTTAGCGCCAAGGCGGCCAAGATCGCCCCTTCAATGCAATGGCATTTATTTTTTTTCAAAACCATTCTGGGGGACAAGCAGGTATCTTTATGGTAATCAAAATTAATGGGGATCTTATTTAAAAAGTCCTGGATCTGGGCAGGATTTTTTAAGGACTTGAATATCTTTTCTTCTTGTTTGGTTAAATTATACATATTTTGAGTCCAGAATCTAACGCAACAGATTTGGCGCGAAGCGCCAATGATGCTATGTTAGATTCCTATGACAAATTACAAAAGATTGGGTGATTCAGAGCGGGAGGAAATCAGCCGGATGCTCTCGCAAAAATGTTCTTT
>JAZDFN010000038.1:0-7683 GCA_043807885.1 bacterium
GCCGTCGTATTCTCCCTGCAATTCTTTCAATATCTGGGCCTTGTGCTTTGCCTCGTTCTGGTTATGCCAAAAATTCGGACTGCTCATCTCGCCCTCCAAATCGCGGATTTCATGCGCCATTTTTTCCAAATCAAAAAACTCGCGTAAAGCGGCGATTTTCCCCCTTAATTCATCAATTTGCGGTTTGTGTTCCATTAATTTTATTTTAACAGAAAATCCAAAGAAAACCAATCCCTTCCCTATTTTATCCACACCCTTCCATTTGCCAGTCCTGTCAATTTTGATAGAATAAAGAGAAAATCCCCTCAAGGGGCTTTTCTCTTTATTATTAATCAAAAACCTATGACCCAAGAACAAATCGAAGACCTAATTAAACAGGAGGGGGTAAAAGTGCTGCTGCTGCAATTCTCCGACTTGACTGGCCGAATTAAAGTGGTGGAAGTTGAATCGCACCGCTTCCGGGACATTGTTGATTTTGGCGCCTGGTATGACGGCTCGTCCGTGGAAGGCCATGCCAGAATCTGCGAAAGCGATATGCTGCTCAAACCCGATCTGGAAACTTTTGCCGTCCTGCCTTGGACCAACACGGAATTCAAATCCGCCCGGCTCATCTGCGACATTTACCTGCCGGACGGCTCGCCTTTTGACGGCGACCCGCGATTTATCCTCAAAAAAACTTTAAAGGAATTGGCGGAGCTGGGTTATGAATATTACACGGCAGCGGAACTGGAATTTTTTCTTTTTGAAAGAAGCGAACTCCCCCGTCTGGTGCCTCATGACCGCAAAAGCTATTTTGACCACACCCCGACCAGCCGCGCTTCGCGCATCTGCCGCAAGGTTATGGATTCTCTGCGGGCTTTTGACATCCGGGGCGAAAGCTACCACCATGAAGTGGCCGAAGGCCAGCACGAAATTGACATCCGTTATGATAAGGCACTGAAAAGCGCGGACAATATTCTCACGGTCAAAACCGCCCTCAAGGCCTATGCCAGCTCGGAATCGCTCAAAGTCACTTTTATGCCCAAGCCCCTCTTGGGCATTAACGGTTCTGGCATGCATGTCCACCAAAGCTTGTTTAAAGATAGGCGCAATGCTTTTTATCAAGGCGATGACAAATACCAATTGTCCGAATTGGCCTATAATTTTTTAGCTGGCCAACTCAAGCACGCCCGCGCTTTGGCAGCTATAGTCGCGCCGACCGTTAACTCTTACAAACGACTGGTGCCCGGCTATGAAGCGCCGGTTAATATCTCCTGGGGTCAAACCAACCGCTCGGCTTTAATCAGAATTCCCAAAATCAGCGTCGGGCGTGATTCAACCACCCGGCTGGAATTAAGGTGCCCAGACCCCTTAGCCAATCCTTATTTGGCTTTTGCCGCCATGCTGGCCTGCGGCTTGGACGGTCTTAAAAACAAAATCACCCCGCCGTTGGCGGTTGAAGAAAATGTTTATCTGTTAACCGAGGAGGAAAGAATCAGCAAGGGCATTAAAACTTTGCCGGCCAATTTGGCGGAAGCGGTTGAAGAATTAAAGCAAGACGAAATTCTGAAAACCCTTTTAGGTAAGCATGCCTTATCGGCGATTATTCAAGCGGCCAAGACCGACCTTGATGAATCGCGGCTGGAAGTGACGCCTTGGGAAGTGAAAAAATACCTATAATTAAACGACTAAAAACCCCGGTACTTAATACCTAGTTATTTTTTCTTTTTAATTAAACTATTCCTCTTCTTCCGGCTGAAACGACTGGGTCGGACACTCTTCGGCGTCCATTGACGCCGGAATCCGATGGCCAAAACAATCACCCTCTCTTTCGCTCACTGACTTGTAGAATTTGCATTCTTGGCAAGTGGGCATATTTGTTGATAATGGGTTAATTATTTTATTTTTCCTGTAAGAGTTCTATATAAGGCGCCGCCATGTTTTTCATGTAGGGCATCAAATAAACGAAAATAACAGTCGGCAACCCGATAAGAATCAAGATATAAATTATACTGATAATCCGCTGCCACATAAGATGGCGCCGAACCTTTTCCGTAGACCAATATACCGCTTTGGTATATTTCAAGTTTTCTTCCATTAATTCCCGCAATTCCGGCTGATTATGGCCTTCTGCCATTTTAGCCGTATTGTAAGTAAAATTGTTACTGAGTGGCGATAATTTGTTTTGGTCTTGGTTTTCCATAAAGGCATTATATCACAAACAAAAATGAATTAAAATTCAATCCCCTTTCTGGCCTTAAGGCCTTGCTGAAAATAATGCTTGATTTCTTTCATTTCCGTCACTAAATCCGCTTGGGCTTTTATTTTTTTATTTTCCCCCCGGCCAGTGATAATGACTTCAATTTTTGGCGGAATTTTTTTTAGAAAATCCAAAACTTCTTTTTCCGACAATAATTTAAAACTGACGGCGGTATTTAATTCATCTAAAATCAAAACATTAATTTTTTTCTTTAAGATATTTCTGGCAAAAGCCAGTCCGGCCAGCGCCATTTCTTTATCAATAATATTATTTTTTCTGACAAATCCTGGGCGGCCAAATTGTTTGATAATGATATTAGGAAACTTTTTTAAAGCTTTAATCTCGCCAAACTCGCCTTGTTTCATAAATTGAATCAGGGCGACTTTCTGATTCTGCCCCAACGCCCGCAAAGCCAAGCCCAAAGCCGCCGTGGTCTTGCCTTTGCCATTACCGCAATATAAATGAATGGCCATATTTTTTTAACTAACACTGCAGCCCGAATACCCGCAACTGGGGCAAACGCTACAGCCCTCTTTGATTTCCATCGCTGTTTTGCACTCCGGACAACGCTTAACCTCGTCGCCGTTCTTTAATAATTCACTGATTGGCTTTTCAGCAATCGCTTCTTCTTTGGCCTCGGCGGAAACGCCGACATTCAAAACCTGCTTTTCCCGGCTCTTGTCGCGATAGACCGTCAAGCCCTTACAGCCCAATTCATAAGCCAGCAAATAGGCCTGTTCAATGTCCTGAATAGTGGCGCTATTGGGAAAATTAATGGTCTTGGAAACGGCATTGTCAGTGTATTTCTGGAAAGCCGCCTGCATCCGCAAATGGTATTCCGGCGCGATGTCATGGCTGGTGCTAAAAATTCGGCGCCATTTTTCCGGCACTTCTTCAATGTCTTTGACGCTGCCTTGCTCGCCTAATTTCTTGATCAGTTCTTTGGAATAGAAGCCCTCTTTTTTGGCCGCTTTCATAAAGAGAGGATTGACTTCCACCAATTCATCGCCGGCATCCAACAAATTTTTCCGGGTGTAGGCAATGGAAAAATAGGGCTCAACGCCTGAAGAAGCGTTGGCAATGATGGAAATCGTGCCGGTCGGGGCAATGGTGGTCAAAGTGGCATTGCGCAATTTCGGCCCGTTGTGCTTGTCAAACCAACTGCCTTGCCAAGCCGGAAAAACACCTCTGGCTTTGGCCAATTGTTCGCTCATCCAATAACCCTCGTTGCTGATAAAGAGCATCATTTTCTCGGCCAAATCCAAGGCCTCCTGGGAATCGTAGGAAATTTCCAATTGCGCCAACAAATCCGCCCAGCCCATCACGCCCAAGCCGATTTTTCTGGTTTTGGTCACCATTTCTTCAATCTGCTTCAAAGGATAGCGGTTCATGTCAATGACATTGTCCAAAAAATGAACGGCTGAATGCACCACCTCTTTTATTTTCTCCCAATCCACCTGTTTATCCTTGGTCGCCATCTTGGTTAAATTGATTGAACCGAGATTGCAGGACTCATAAGGGAGAAGCGGAACCTCGCCGCATGGATTGGTCGATTCAATCTGGCCTAAATTAGGCGTGGGGTTGAACCGATTGACCGTATCAATAAAAATCACGCCGGGTTCGCCGTTCTGCCAAGCCATGGAAACAATCAAATCAAAAACCTTGCGCGCCGACAAAGTGCTGGCCACTTCCCCGTTTCTCGGGTTCATCAATTCGTAATCCCCGTTGTTCTTCAAGGCCGACATAAACTTATCGGTAATCGCCACTGAAAGATTGAAATTATTAAAAGCGTCCTTGTCTTTTTTGCAAACGATAAAATCCAAAATGTCCGGGTGGTCCACCAGCAAAATGCCCATATTGGCCCCCCGGCGCTTGCCTCCCTGCTTAATCACCTCGGTGGCGGCGTTGAAAACCCGCATAAAGGACAGCGGGCCGGACGACTCGCCCTGCGTGCTTTTGACCCTGTCCCCGCCCGGCCGCAAACGGCTGAAAGAAAAGCCGGTCCCGCCCCCGCTCTGATGGATTAAGGCCGTGTATTTGATGGCGTCAAAAATCTCCACCATGGAATCCCCGACCGGCAGGACAAAACAGGCGGATAACTGCTGAAGGGGCCGGCCGGCATTCATCAAAGTCGGCGAATTGGGCATAAAATAGCCCTGATTCATGATTTGAAAAAACTCTTCGGCGGTTTTATTGACATCCACGTCTTGGTAATAGAGCGTCTTGTAAAGATGGTCGGCGTAAGCGATATTCCTAGCCACCCGCTGGAACATTTCCGACGGCGTTTCCACGGTCTCGCCGTTTTTCTCGTCTTTTTTCAAATAACGCTTTTTTAAAACCACCAAGGCATTGGGCGAAGAGTCAAATTCTTCTTTAATGGCAATCAGCGGAATCTTGCCTTCCCTGATTTCCTTATGCTTCTGGCGATAAATAATGTAGGCCTTGGCCAAGTCGGCCTTCTGGCTTTTGACTAAAACTTCCTCCACGATGTCCTGCACGCCTTCCACGGTCGGCGTTTCATTCCAAGGCAAACGGGCCGTCAATAATTCCACCACTTGCTCGGCCAACATTCTGGCCAAGCGCTTGTTGGGCTGGCCGATGGCGTCAGTCGCCTTGTAAATCGCCAGGGCAATCCTTTTCGGGTCAAACTTAACTATCTGCCCGTTGCGCTTTTCAATCAGCTTAAAATGATGCTTGGTGGTTGTCATATTTTACGGCAATAAAATAACCCCGCCCCTCTAGCGGTCATAAAAAAAATTCACAAATAAAATAACAAAAAGGGCGGGGTTATTTTATTTTTATATTTATCGCAAATTTCTAACGCAGTTTCTTCCTGATGAAAGCCGGAATTTCCAGCTCCTCCTCTTCTTTGGTTTTCATGACTTCCCTTCTGGCCTTCGGCGCCGGCGCCAAATCAATCTCTTCCGCCGGCATGGGCTTAGCCATAAACTCCGTCGGCTCGTAAATCGGCCGTTCCAACCCGGGTGTCCGGCGGACAACCGGCGTGGCCCGTTCACCGAAATCAGTGGCAATAACCGTAATCCTTATTTTGTTCTTCATGGCCTCGTCGACCACTGCGCCGAAGATAATCTTCGCGTTGTTGTCGGCCGAAGCGGTAATAATCTTGGCCGCTTCGTTCACTTCGTACATGGTCAAATCCGGGCCGCCGGTAACGACGAACAAAATACCCTTGGCCCCGTCCATGGAAATATCCAGCAAAGGGCTGGCAATCGCCATCTTGGCCGCTTCCACTGCCCGCTCTTCACCAGTGGCTTCGCCAATGCCGATGAGAGCCGAACCGGCTTCTTTCATAATCGTCTTAACATCGGCGAAATCGATATTAATCAAATTGCCGGGAATGGTAATCGCTTCGGCAATGCCCTGCACGCCTTGGCGCAAAACTTCATCAACGGTCATGAAAGAATCCAGTATCGGCGTTTTCTTGTCAACTAATTGTAAAATCTTGTCATTGGGAATGGTAATAATGGCGTCCACTTTGCCGATTAAGTCCGCCAGCCCCTTTTCGGCAATGGCCATACGCTGGGCGCCTTCCCAGGAAAAGGGCTTGGTCACCACGGCAATAGTCAAAGAGCCGGCGTCGCGGGCCAATTCGGCCACGATCGGCGAAGCGCCCGTGCCGGTGCCGCCGCCCAAACCACAGGTAATGAAAACCATATCGGCTCCGCGCAAAGCGTCGCGGATTTCATTCTGGCTCTCTTCGGCCGCCCGCCGACCCTGTTCCGGGTCCATGCCGGCGCCCAAACCGCGGGTAATGCTCTTGCCGATATGCAATTTATGCGGGGCTTGGGAAATATGCAGGGCCTGGACATCGGTATTAACCGCCAAAAAATCAACGCCTTTGATTTTGGCTTTAATCATCCGGTTAACCGCCGAGCCGCCGCTCCCCCCGACGCCAACCACTTTAATTTTAGCAAAGGTCTCAATTGCCGGTTTAACTTCCGCCATAGAATTAAAAGTAATAAATATTATTTAGGATAAAAGATTTTTCAGCCAGTATTTGATGTCGCCGACGGTTTTGCCGACACTGCTAAAAGAAGAAAATTGCCCGCCCCGGCGCTGCAGCTGTTCGCCCCATAAAACCAAACCCAAAGCGCTGGCGAAAGACAGGTCATCCGCTTTGTCGGCCACGGTCGGCAATTTGACGATTTGCCCCAAGCCGGCCGGCAAGCGCAACCCCTTCTTGGCTAATTCTATCAGACCGGGCAATTTTGCGCCACCCCCGATCAAAACCGCCCCGGCCGGCAGTTTGCCGGCCCGGCCGATGCGTTTCAGTTCATTGTCCACGCCCTCAAAAATTTCTTCCACCCGGGCGGCAATGATTTCGGCCAGGTATTTTCTGGACACTAGCCCAGTTTCGCCCTGGCTGAACTCGCTTAAATCCAAGTCATCGTGTTTATTGAAATTGGCCGCCAAAGCGTGGCCGTAATCCAGCTTGATTTGTTCGGCAATATCCAGCGGAATCCTCAAGCCGATGGCAATATCATTGGTAATGTGGCCGGAGCCGACGGGCAGGACTGCTGTCTCTAAAATCTCGCCTTCCTCAAAGACCACCAGCGAAGTGGTAAAAGCGCCGATGTTAATCAAAACCACGCCCAAATTTTTCTGCCGGCTGTCCAAGGCCGCTTCGGCCGCCGCCAAAATCGACAAGACCAAGTCATTGATGTCCAAAGTGGTGCGGTAAACGCATTTGGTCAGATTCTTTACCTGCGCCGACAGGCCCATGATAATCTGGGCCGTCGCTTCCAAGCGGATGCCAGTCATGCCAATCGGGTCTTTAATGCCCGACTGCCCGTCAACCATAAAACTGCGGGGAACAATGTGCAAAATTTCATAATTAGGCGGAGTGGCCACGGCTCGGGCCGCTTCAATCGCCCGCTCCACGTCTTCGGCCTGAATTTCGGCATTGGGTTTGGAAATAATCGCCACGCCCTTGCTTTCTTCGGAAATGATATGACTCCCGGAAATGCCTACCCAAGCCTGTTCCAAAGGAAAGCCAACCAGCCGTTCGGCTTTTTCCAGACAGGCGGAAATGGAAGAAATAGCATCCTCAAGCCCGTTAATCACGCCCCGGCTGATGCCTTCGGATGGCGTTTCCACCGCCCCGATGATTTTGAGCGGTTGTTCCGGCTGGCTTTTTTGGCCGACCACCAAGCGGATGGCCGAAGAGCCGATATCCAAACCGACGATAATCTCTTCCCGAGACATCTTGTTCTTCATTTTTGATAAAATATTTTGAAACATATCATTTTACGCATTATGCTAATTAATTTAGCTAAGGTTAGCGGAAATGCTTTACAATTTAAGAAAACCTGTCTCCTCTGCTGTCATTCCCGCGAAAGCGGGAATCCACTTCAAAAAGAAAGGCCGGCGATTAGAGTGGATTCCCGCTTTCGCGGGAATGACAATGGGTTTGAGATATTTCG
>JAZDFN010000039.1:0-2385 GCA_043807885.1 bacterium
ATGGCGGTGATTATTTTTGTTTTTTTCAAGCGGGAATTATTAACTTCCCGTTTTATTGTTTTGGCCGTTTGGATCTTAAGTATCGTCGCCGTCTGTTTGGGCCGGCTCTTGATACGGGGTGTCCAACACCTTTTGTTTAAACGAGGCATCGGCGTCCACCGGATCGTCATTATCGGCAACGAAGAAACCGCGGACAATCTGGTGGCGGAAATGCATCGTCGGCCGATTGTCGGCTACAAGATCGTCGGCCGGTTTCCCGATTTTGACCAATCGATCAAAGAGCAGATTGAAGAAATCGCCGACCGCAAGGGCGTGGATGAGATCCTCTTGGCCAATCCGGCCTTGTCCCGGGAAAAGATTTTGGAAATTTTGGATTTTACCAATGCCAAGCGATGGGTTTTTAAATACGCCGCTGACCTTTTGGAAGCCCAATCCACTAATTTGGAAGTTAATATGGTGGCTGGCATTCCGATTGTGGAGATTAAAAAAACGCCCTTGGATGGCTGGGGCAAGATTGTTAAAAGGGTTTTTGATACAATTTTTTCAGCCTTACTGATTATTTTGTTTTCTCCCTTGATGTTGCTGATCTTGTTGATTATTAAATTGGAATCACGGGGGTCAGTGATTTACAGAAATGAGAGGGTCGGGCAGAAAAAGAATTTCAAAATTTTTAAGTTTCGGACTATGTATCTTAAATACTGCACTGGCGAGGAATACGGCGGCGAGCATGCTTTGAAATATGAAGAAAAACTGATTGAGGAAAAAAGCGAGCGCCAGGGCCCGGTTTATAAAGTTTTGGATGACCCGCGTCGGACTAAAGTCGGCCGCTTTTTGGAAAAAACCAGCTTGGACGAGTTGCCCCAGTTTTTTAACGTCTTTTTGGGCCAGATGAGTTTGGTTGGGCCGCGGCCGCATCAGCGCCGGGAAGTGGAACAATATCAAAAGCATCAAAAGCGGGTTTTGGACATCAAACCGGGCGTGACGGGTTTGGCGCAGATTTCCGGCCGGAGCGATTTGGATTTTGAAGAAGAAGTCAAATTGGATACCTATTATATTGACAACTGGTCTTTGAAACTGGATTTACAGGTTTTATTTAAGACGCCCTGGGCAGTTTTAACACGAGGTAAAAAATCATGAAAGTTGCCTTAGTCCATGATTATCTTAATCAGGCCGGCGGGGCGGAGAAAGTGCTGAAGGTTTTGCAGGCGATTTTCCCCGAAGCGCCGATTTTTACTTTGCTTTACGACGAAAAGAAATTGGGCCATATTTTCCCCGCTCAGAAAGTCCGGTCTTCTTTCATCCAGCAATTGCCTTTCGGCCGGACCAAATACAAATGGTTTTTATTGGCCATGCCGGCGGCAATTGAGAGTTTTGATTTATCCGGTTATGATTTGGTGATTTCCAGCGCCAGCGCTTTTGCCAAAGGGGTGATTACCCGGCCGGGGACCCAACATTTTTGCTATTGCCATACGCCGACCCGCTATCTTTGGAGCGATACGCATAGCTACATTGAAGAATTGTCATACAGCAAGCTGATTAAAAAGTTCTTGCCTTATTTTTTGACCCGCTTGCGCCTCTGGGACCGTTTGGCCGCCGACCGGCCCGATCATTTAATCGCCAATTCCCGGACAGTTCAAAAAAGAATCAAAAAGTATTATAATAGAGAAAGCGATTTGATTCAGCCGCCGGTGGAAACCGACAAGTTTAAAATTTCCGGGCAGTTGGGCAATTATTATTTAATCGGCGGCCGGCTGGTGCCTTACAAAAGATATGACTTGGCCGTGCAGGCCTTTAACAAATTGGGTATTCCTTTAAAAATTTTCGGTGAAGGCCCGGAATTGGACAAATTAAAGAAAATGGCTAAAGATAATATTGAGTTTTTGGGCAAAGTTGATGACGAACAATTAGTTGAACTTTACAGCCGGTGCTTGGCTTTTATCCATCCCCAAGAAGAGGATTTCGGCATTACGGCCGTGGAAGCCATGGCTAGCGGCCGGCCGGTAATTGCTTACGGCTCCGGTGGGGCCTTGGAAACGGTGATTGACGGCGTGACCGGCAAATTTTTTGACGAGCAGACCTGGGAGGCCTTGGCTGACGCGGTTATCCGCTTCAAGCCGGAGGACTATAATCCGCCAGCCATCCGCGAACACGCCCGGAAATTTGATGTTGAAGTGTTTAAGCGGAAGATAAAAGATTACATAGAGGAGAAGACGAAGCAGGGGAGATTGTTGTAAAATCAAAAGTTAAAAATCAAAATGGAAAATGACAGATTAAAATGTAAAAATTATCAAATAAGACATTTTATATTTTTGATTTGTCATTTTGATTTTTGATATTTACATTTTAATTTTAAAAAATATGGAATTCAAAGATTATCTCAAAATT
>JAZDFN010000040.1:0-3366 GCA_043807885.1 bacterium
TGGCCAAGTCGTTAAATTGCCTGAAACGGCAGAAAAAGGAGAGTGAGCCCTGCAACGAGTGCGAGTCCTGCCAAGAAGTTATGGCCGGTCGGGCTTTGGATTTGATTGAAATCGACGCCGCTTCCAACACCGGCGTGGATAATGTCCGGGAGAACATCATTGACGGCTCGCGCTTTACGCCCTCCAGTCGGCAGTACAAGGTTTATATCATTGACGAAGTCCATATGCTTTCCGCGGCCGCTTTCAACGCTTTGCTGAAGACCCTGGAAGAGCCGCCGGCGCATGTCATTTTTATTTTAGCCACTACGGAAATCCACAAATTGCCGGCGACGATTATTTCCCGCTGTCAGCGTTTTGATTTCAAAAAAGTCGGTGCTTCCGAATTGGTGAGCCGTTTGAAGCGCATTACTATCGAGGAAAAAAAAGAATTGGAGGAAAAAACCTTGCAGAGCATTGCCCGTTTGTCCGAGGGCTGTTTGCGCGACGCGGAAAGCTTGCTGGGGCAGGTCCTGTCCTTGGGCGACAAAAAAATAACGGCCGAACAAGCCGAACTGGTTATCCCGCGTTCGGAACTGAATCTGGTTTACGAACTGATTGGTTATTTGATTAAAAATGATTTAGCCAAAGCCATTGCTTTGATTAATCGGCTGACCGAGGAAGGCGTTGAGCTGGGCCAGTTTGTTGACGATCTGATAGAGGTTTTGCGTAAAATGTTGTTGGCGAAAATCAGCGGCGGCTTGACGGATTTGGTTTTGGATTTGGACGAAGAAGCGGAAAAACAGATTTTAGCTTTGACTCAAGAGGTGGAAATTAATCGTTTGTTTAAAATGATTGAAAGTTTTATTGACAAAAGAAAAGAAGTTCGACTAAGCGAAATCAGCCAATTGCCTTTGGAATTGGCGATTATTGAATTGGGCATCAACGGGCTGGCCTCGCCTTTGGCTCACCTGCCTCGCTCGCCTCGCTTCGCGGGCGAAGCGGGCGGCACGGCGGGTCAAGGCGGGCCGGAAAAGATCAATGAGCCGGTTAAGAAAGAAGAGAAAAACCCGCCATCCGCCCCGCCATCCGCCAACTGGCGGGGCGAGTGGCGGAGCGGGGAACCGCCGGCGGCGGATAAATCAATCATTGATTTATCTATTATCCAGCGGGATTGGCCCAAGTTTTTGCAAGCGGTCAAAGAAAACAACCAGTCCTTGGCTTTAATCCTGCGGGTCTGCCGGGCCGAAGCGATTAAGAACGACAAAATCCAATTTTGCTTCCAATATAAGTTTCACAATGACATCTTGCAGGAGCCGAAAAATAAAAAAATTGTTGATGAGGTCTTGGCCAAGATATTCGGCCAAGGCATCGGCTTTGAAGGCAATGTCAAAGAAGACGAAACCAGAAGCGAAATCGGCAATTTGTTGGAGACATTCGGGGGTGAGGTGGTGAGCTAAAAAATTAAAAGTCCAAAGTTAAAAATTAAAAGTTTTTAATAATGCGGGATCGTCTAATGGCAGGACTTCGCCCTCTGGAGGCGAGTATCTTGGTTCGAATCCAAGTCCCGCAGCCAAGTTAAATAAGCCGCCTCCGCCAATCGGCGGAAGGGCGGTTTTTTGTTTTTTCTTTTTTTGTGGTATAATTGACACTAGTAACCCAGTTAATAAGCTAACCCTATGGCCAAAAAACGTTTTGACTTTCTGACCATTGGCGGGGCGACCCGCGACATTATGTTTAATGTCGGCCATGACGAGGCCGTGAAGGAAAAGGATTTGGCAAAACGCGGCCTCTTGGCTTTCAAGTTGGGCGCGAAAATCGCCGTGCCTGAAGTCCATCTGACTTTGGGCGGCGGAGCGGCCAATACGGCCGTGGCTTTGGCTAAATTGGGCTTTAAGGTGGCAACGATTTTAAGAGTCGGGCAGGATGATGACGGCGAAGCCATGATCAGACAGTTGAGCCGCCATAAAATCGAAACCCGTTTTATCCAGATTGATGAGCATTTGCCGACCAGTTTTTCCGTTATTTTAATGCCTTCCGGCGCCATTGATGAGGAACGGCAGTATGTCGCTTTCCTTTGCCGGAGCGCCAATGAAAGATTATTCGTCAAGGACCGCCAATGGCGCTCGGTTAAGCCCAAATGGATTTATCTGACTTCTTTGCCGGCTAAGGGTTGGCCGGAGATTATGGCCAGCGTCCAAATGATTATCAAAAAGCGCCGGTCAAAAATGATTTGGAATCCGGGCAGCCGGCAGTTGGTCCAGCCCAAATTAATGAAAAAATTTTTGCTTTTGGCCGAGGTTTTGATTCTGAACCGGGAGGAAGCAATGAAACTATTGGCCGCTTTGAATGGCCGGCGGACGGCCAACACTAAAATTTTGTTGAAAAATTTGCGCCAATCAGGGCCGAAAATAATCGTGGTGACCAACGGCGCCAAAGGCGCTGACGCTTATGACGGCAAGGATTACTATCATCAGAAGGCCTTGCCGGCCAAAGCGCTGGATACGACCGGCGTGGGCGACGCTTTCGGCGCCGGCTTTGCCGCCGGCTTGGTTTATTATCATTATGACTTGGCGCAGGCGCTTTATTTAGGCGCCAGAAATAGCGCCGTCGCCATCAGCCGGGTGGGCGCCCAAATCGGATTGTTAAACGTTAATGATTTAACTTAAAAATATGACAGTCAAAATCGAGGTTTCAGCGCGGCACGCGCATTTGTCCAAAGAGGATTTGAAGAGTTTGTTCGGCCCGGATTACGAATTGAAAGAATTGAAAAAGCTTTCCCAGGCCGATGATTTTGCGGCAATGGAAACAGTGGTTTTGAGCACGGCCAAGGGCTCTTTGGAAAAAGTCCGGATTGTTGGGCCAATCAGGGAAAAAACGCAGGCGGAAATCACCAGAACCGAGGCCAGGGCATTGGGCCTGAACCCACCATTGCGGGTTTCCGGCGAAGTTAAAGGTTCGGAAAAAATAACTTTAATTGGCCCGGTTGGCGAAGTGGAATTGAGCGAAGGCGTGATTATTGCCCAGCGCCATTTGCATGCCAGCCCGGGTGAAGCCGAGCCGTTGGGCATCAAAGACCAAGACAAGGTGGCGATAAAAGTTGAAGGCGAACGGGGATTGGTTTTTAATGAGATAATCGCCAGAGTCAAGGACGGCTATCAATTACGGCTTCATATTGATACGGATGAGGCAAACGCGGCGGGGGTGGCAGGAGGAGAGATGGGGGAAATTATAAAATAAATCAAAAATTAAAAATCAAAATGCAAAATGACAATGTAAAATTAAAAATGCCTTTCTACTGTCATTCCCGCGAAAGCCTGCCCGACTTCGCCTTGACCATTGTCAGGATTTACTAATTTTAGTTAAATGGTAATTTTATTTAAAAATCCG
>JAZDFN010000041.1:0-19889 GCA_043807885.1 bacterium
TGTTAGTGGCGAAAGCAAAGACCATATCAAAAGGTTTATTGCGCTTTTTCTCTGACTCTTGAAAAAGCATCTTCTCTACCGTTCTTATTGGCGGTAGATAAGAGCATAATTGGATCCTATGAAGGATTTTTGGAGCTCTTACCGCCGCGCTTTGCGTTGTTTTTTGTTTTTGTTTTGCAAAACTTAGGATGCAAGTCAGGGCTTCAACCACGAAGTAGTAGAGAAGAGAAAAATTGCCCCAACCCGCCATCCGCCATCCGTCAACTGACGGAGGCCGAGTGGGGTTCGGGAAACTTTTCTGGTTGTTTTTAATGTTCGTGACTTTATTATATCACCCAAAAACCATATTGTCAATAGCTGATTTTCCTTTAAAATTAGCCAAACCGTTGATTAATGCACAGCTTATCCACGCAACACTAATGATTTTACCCCAACTTGTCCACAATTCAGTAAATACTGCCACTAACCCCGCTCCGAGTGTTAACAATGGCTAAATAATTAAAATTTTTCAGCAGTTCCCGAGGAAAAGGGGCAGTTGGCAGATCTCGCAGATTGAGCAGAACCGTTTCATCGCCTCTGGCCAGCCAAAAAGCCCGGGTCGCTTGATTAAAATTCAACCAATCAGGGCTCGGCTCTTTCTGTTGGCGGAGAAAAATTTTGAATTGCTCCAAAGAATTGCTGAAAATCAACTGATCACCCAAAAGGGTATAGAGAAACTCAAATCCCGGCTCCGTTTCTTTGATAAAATTGATGGTCAAGCCGTCCAATTCAGCTGATTGCCAGTTAAACTTGGTCGGATCGGCGATTAATTCGGTTACCCGACTTTTATCCGGCAAAATCTTGGCCTTCTCTGTTGGCTGGCGATAGGCCAGATATTCTCTGACGATCTCTTTTAGTTTGTCTAATTGCTCGACCTGAACAACGGGCAATTCGGTTGTGATGATAAAATCATTCCTTGGCTCGTTTTTCATGACAATCAATTCGCCCGGGCCGGACAAGAGCGGAACCAAATCCTTCTGCCAATCAAAACGGTATAATTTTTCATAATTCATTTTGAATGGTTCCAAGCCCGAACCGGTCGCCGGAAAACTTTTTTCCAATGACTCTATTAAGCCCCGCCAATTGAGCCCGCTGAAAACCATTAGGGTATTGGTGGGAATAAATTTAATCAAACGCCGGCCGGCCAATGGCTTGAAAGCGGGGCTATCAGCCAAGCCGTTTATCTTAAAGTTAAAACCGTCATTGGTTGAACTGACGCTAAAATAAATTTGCCGATTATTTTGCCGGAGCAAAAAATCAGCGCTCAAGCGGGCCAGTAAGTGGCTGAAGTCAGACCAATTTTGCGGAGTGGTTTTTTGTTTGTAATATTTATCCAGCTCTTCTATGGCCAAATAACCCTTGACCAGAGAACGCCGGTTTAACCGCGCCAGTCCTCTTTTGACCGTGGCCAAATTTTTCAGATTGTTAACTTCGGCAGTGCCGGTAATTTTTTCCAAAGCAACCGTTGAACCGGCAATCACCAATTGCCGTTTGTTCGGGAAAGAATAGAACAGGCCCAAGACCTCCAGTTGGGTCGGAGAGATTTCCGATTGGGCCTGACGGCTTAAATTGATCAGCAAAGCCGGCGCCAATTTTAATTCGTCTTTTTCATTTTGCCAAGGCACGACGACCAAAGCCATTTCCCGGCCGGCCAAAGGCAGGATGTCTTTGGCAAATTGGCCGGCCGGCCAATCAAACCACTGGTCCAAGTTGCGGAAAAGCGGCTCCAAGTTAAGCCGTTGATAATCCGCGACGCCGTTGGGCAAACCCCGTACCAGTCCCGCCTCCAGCGGGACGCTACGGGGTAAATTAAAATGAACATAGGCCGCCGAGTCAATCGGCGCTTTGGCGAGCAAAGAATCGCGGTAGGGATAAAAGTAAAAATAATAAATCACACCAATCGCCACGGCGGCCAGCAAAACCGCCCCGCCGATTAAAATGATTTGATTGCGGCGGGAATAAAAACGAGGCAGCCAAGCAAGATATTTAGTGAAATTGAACATTTTATTTTTAATTTAAGAATAACCAAAACTCAATGTCATTCCCGCGAAAGCGGGAATGACAGTAGATAGGGCGGGATTTCGTATATGGCTTTGTTTATTATATCAAAAAATCGCCCGCCGCGACAAGCGGGCGAGGCAGGCCCGCCATGCTGAGCCGCAGGCGAGGCAGGCCGAGGTGGCGATTTTTTGGCGCAAATTAAAATTTGCTATTACAAACTCTATATTTTTATCTCCGTCCAAATCCCCTGCCGCCTCTGTCTCGACTGCCGCCTCGGGGCGGGCCGCTCCGACGCGGCGGAAAAAGACGGCCCCGCGGACGGTCGCTACTGCCAAAAGAATCATCATTTGAAGAATCACTGCGATTATCCTGCCAGCCCGGCTGGGCGCGCTTGAGGGAAAGGTTGGTCCGGCCCATTTCGTCAATCTCAATTACTTTGACGGTAACCGCGTCGCCGATATTGACCACATCTTCTACTCTATCCACGCGATGAGACGCCAATTCGGAAATATGAACCATCCCTTCTTTGCCCGGCAAAATTTCCACAAAAGCGCCAAAGTTCATAATGCGGGTAACCGTGCCGTTATAAACCTCGCCGACTTCCGGCACTTTGACGATATTTTTAATCCATTCCACCGCTTTTTCCATTGACCCGCCGTTGAAAGCGCAGACCGTGACTGAGCCGTCATTGGCAATATCAATTTCCGTGCCGGTTTTGGCGATAATTTCATTAATAACTTTACCGCCGGCGCCGATGACCTCGCGAATTTTATCCGGATCAATCTTGAAACACTCAATGCGCGGCGAATAAGGCGACAATTCTTTCCGCGGCTCGGGCAAAACTTCTTTGAGACAATCCAAAATCTGCATAATGGCTTTTTGCCCGGCCGCCAAAGCGTCTTTAATTATCTCAAAAGTCAAACCCTCGGTCTTGGTATCCATTTGGATGGCGGTGATGCCTTTTTCCGTACGAGTAACTTTAAAATCCATGCCACCCTGACCGTCTTCCAAGTCCTGCAAATCAGTGATGATTTTGTAATCGCCTTTGCCATCCGAGGCCAAACCAATGGCAATGCCGGCCACCGGCCGTTTGATCGGCACGCCGGCGTCCATCAAGGCCAAAGTGGAGCCGCAGGTGGCAGCCATGGAGCTGGAACCGTTGGAACCCAGCACTTCGGACACCACTCTAATCGTGTAAGGAAATTCCTCTTTGCTCGGCAGAACCGGCATTAAAGCTTTTTCCGCCAAAGCGCCGTGGCCGATTTCCCGCCGGCCCACCATGGTTTTCTTGACTTCGCCAACGCTGTAAGGCGGAAAATAATAATGATGCATGTAACGCTTTTTGGTTTCCGGCTCCAAACCCTCAACAATCTGTTCCGAAGACGGGCCGGCCAAAGTGACGGTGGAAAGCACTTGGGTTTCCCCGCGATTGAACAAACCAGAACCATGAGTGCGCGGCAAAACGCCGGCTTCGCAGCTCAAAGACCTGATCTCATTCAGCTTGCGACCGTCAACTCTTTTATCTTCTTTCAAAATTCCTTTGATCACTTCATCATTGGCCAAATCGTAAAAATCAGCCAAAGCGTATTTCCGCTTGTCTTTGCCGACTTGCTGTTCCTTAAGATAAAGTTCCAAATCCCCTTCTAATTTTTCCAGGGCGTGTTTGCGGTCAGCTTTGGTTTCTTTGCTCCCGCCGAATAAAGTTTCATTCAAACGACTGGCTAAAAATTCCTGACCCATTTTCTTGATTTTTTCTTTTTCCGCTTCTCCGCCAGCTGGCGGATCCGAATCTTCCCCGCCCGATCCGCCCTGGGCGGATTGGGCGAACTCTTCCTCAACTTCAACTTTTATAGTTGGCTTGCCGATCGCCTGTTTAACTTCATTGATTAAAGCGGTGATTTTGCCCAAATGTTTTAAGCCGAGCTTAACCGCTTCTTCAATCACCTCTTCTCCAACTTCATGCCCGGCGCCTTCAATCATCATGATTTTTTCGCCCGTGCCGGTCAAGACCAAGTCCAAATCGCTTTTGGCTGTGGCGTCATAAGAAGGATTAACCACCCACTCGCCGCCTATCCGGCCAAGGCGGATGCCGCCCACCGGCCCATTCCAAGGAATGCCGGAAATCGCCAGCGCCGCCGAAGCGCCGATAATGGAAATCACTTCCGGGCTGTTTTCCTGGTCAACCGACAAAACGGTGACGATGATTTGCACTTCATTTTTCAGACCGCTAGGGAATAAAGGCCGCAAACCGCGATCAATAAACCGGCCGACTAAAACCGCGTCGTCGGACGGCCGGCCTTCGCGCTTAACAAAACGCGAACCCTTGATCTTGCCGGCGGCGTATAAACGCTCTTCGTATTCCACGGTCAGCGGAAAAAAATCCTTGTCAAACTGGGCTTCTTTGGCCATCACGACGGTCGCCAAAATCACCGTGTCGCCATACTGCACCGTGCAGCTGCCTGTGGCCTGCTTGGCCAAACGACCGGTTTCAATAGTCAATTTCCTCCCGCCAATCTCGGTTTCAAAAACCCGAGCTGAATCCTTGGGATTCATAAATTTTCCTTTCTGGTGGGAAACAAACTTTTAGACCCCTAAAATAAAAATTAAAGTTGGTCTAACCTGTTTGCTCCCCACTCGTTAAATTATTTAATTTATTAAACCGTTATCTCTTCCGCCACGTCCGGCTTTGGATCAAAAATTTTTCTTTTTCTTCGCTCAAGTCAATGAAGTCATCGGCCGCTTCAATCAGCTTGCCGGAAGCGGTCTGGCCAAAAGCCAGCACTTCCACCTGGCAGCCCTTGTTCTCTTGCAAATATTTCACCAAAGGCACATAGTCGCCGTCGCCACTGACCAGAATAATCGTATCCAGCCGGTCAGCCAATTTGATGGTGTCCACGGCCAATCCCACATCCCAATCGGCTTTCTTGGCGCCGCCGACAAAAATCTGCAAATCCTTCATTTTGACTTCAAAGCTCTGCTTTTCCAAGGCCTCGAAAAAAGTGACTTCTTCGGCCGACTTGGACTGGACCACATAGGCAATCGCCCGGATCAGCTGACGGCCGGCAATGGCCGTCTTCAAGATTTCCTTGAAATTGACGCGGGCGTCGTTGTAAAGATTCTTGGCCGAGTGGTACATGTTGGCCACGTCCACGAACACGCCCACTCTTTGGTCTTTATGTTTGATCATCGCTGGTGACTCTAATTTTTAAATCCTCGATTAATTTGTTGTAATTCTTCTCGTTGTCCTTCTTAAGGTAGCGGAGCAAACGCCGGCGTTCGCCGACTTTCTTGAGCAGGCCCCGGCGCGAAGAAAAATCCTTCTTGTGCTGTTTGAGGTGCTTGGTCAGTTCGCTGATTTCCGCCGTCAAAATGGCAATCTGGACTTCGGATGAACCGGTGTCCGAATCGTGCTGGCGGTATTTTTGGATAATTCTGTCTTTGGTCGCTTTGCTTAACATAATGATAATTCCTTTTAGCGCATTCCGAGCTAACCGGACCACTGGTTGGCCAAGAAATCGCCGTTTATTTATTATGGCAAAATCATAACATATTATGAAAAATCTTGCAAGTTTATTGTTTTTTTGCTAAGCTTTTGGTATTATGCTCCTGTAGTTTAATGGATAAAACGAAGGTTTTCTAAACCTTAAATCGAGGTTCGATTCCTCGCGGGAGCATTTGAATATAGGTTCGCCCTATCATTCGATAGGGCGCCCCGCCACGCCATGTTGGCATGGCATGGTCGGATGACGGGGCGATTCCTACCGGGGACACCAAAACCCGCCTCTATAGTTCAATGGATACCCGCCCAATTGACCGGCTTGTGTCCCTGTGGCTCAATTGGATAGAGCACCAGCTTCCGGAGCTGGGGGTTGCAGGTTCAAGTCCTGCCAGGGACGCCAATCAATTCAGTCGGGCAAGGAACACGGGCTTCCGCCTGCCCGCCTAAATGCGCGAAGCGCTTTTGGCGGGGAGCCCAAGATGTAGGTTCGATTCCTACTGGGGGCAATGACAAAATTAAATATGGTGCCTGTAGCTCAATGGTAGAGCACTTCGCTGTGGCCGAAGGGGTTGCCAGTTCGACCCTGGTCAGGCACCCCAACAAAAATATCCCGATATGGCTCGGGATGTTTTTGTTTGACCTCACACGGGAATTGAACTCAATAACTATTTTTACCAAAGGCAAGAGCAATGGCTCAACGCTAATACTATAAAACCAAAGGGGTTTACAAAGACCATTTTAGGGGTTTACAAAGAAGTAGAAAATGGTTTACAATAAATATATGATAAAAAATTCCTCCAAAATCAGCAATTTTATCCTTGATAATGTGGAAAACCACGACAGAGATATCGCGGCCGTCATATCTAAGGAATTTGGGTTTTCTAGACAAAGAGCTCACGCTTATGTAATAAGAGAGGTAACAAAAGGTAATTTAGTTAAAATAGGCAATACGAGATGGACTCGTTATTTTTTGGCAAAAGGCAAGCATATTGAATTTAGCTTAAAGATAAAGCCGGGTTTGGCGGAAGATCGGATCTGGTCGCAATATATCAGCCCCATGGCATTAAATTTGCCCGATAATATTCGTGGCATTTGTAATTATGGTTTTACAGAAATTGTTAACAATGTATTTGATCATTCCAAAGGAACAACTCTCTTTGTTGATATTGAAATCACTAACAAAGATATTATTATCACTATCATGGATAATGGCATTGGTATTTTCCGTAAAATTCAAAAAGCTTTGAAATTAGATTCAGAGAGAGAAGCCCTTTTACACCTATCAAAAGGAAAATTTACCACGGATCCATCTAATCACACAGGGGAAGGCATATTCTTCACATCAAGAATTTGTGATAGTTTTTCAATTCTTTCAAATGACTTATACTACACATTCAAAGGGCAGGACTGGTTTCTTTCGTCCGAGAAACAAGAACCTTTCGGAGCAGGAACTCTTATTAAAATGGTCGTTTCTTTAGACTCAAAAAAGACTCCTAAACAAATAATGGATGAATACTCAGATTTAGAAATCGGATTTGGGAAAACTATAGTCGCCGTAGCATTAAGTGCTGATCCTAACGATCCACACAATTCACGGTCGCAGGCAAAAAGGTTGTTGATGGGTTTAGAAAAATTCCGACAAATAATATTAAACTTTAAGGGAGTAGAATCTATTGGCCAAGCTTTTGTCGATGAAGTATTTAGGGTATTTCAAAATGAACATCCAAATATAAAAATACAATATATTAACGCAAATTCCGAAGTAGATTCTATAATAAACCGTGGCCTTGCTAATCAACAATGATATTGAAAATGAAGTATAATAACTTATGCCGACCAAATCCAATTCTTTTAATATCGCTATTGCACCGCCTTTAGAAATTATTAAAAAGGCTACCCGAGAAAGCCAAAAACTAAAAAATGAAGGCGGTTTGTTTGTTTTGAACCAAACCCTGTATTCCAGCCACTTGACGATTTATATGACCGAATTTCCTCTTAAAAATATCGAGCAGATAAAAAATCTTTTGAAAAAAATATCTTTGGAAACCAAATCTTTCAAACTCGTTTCTAATGGCTACCGACAAAATCCTGATGGCTACATAGATGTCTCATATAAACCGCCGAGAGAATTAAAAATCCTGCAAAAGAAAATCATCACCGCTCTAAATCCTCTGCGAGAAGGTTTAATCAGAAAAAAAGATCAAGAAGGACTAAAAAATATGAAAGGCCAAGGAGCTCAAAACATAAAACGTTACGGTTCTTATTTCGCCTTTTCAAATTATCGCCCTCATCTAACTTTGACCAAGTTACCTAATTACAAGGCAGACGCTTTAAAAAAATTAAAACCGCAAAATTTTTCTTTTATGGTCAAACAAATAGTCATTTTTTATCTTGGCGAATACGGCTCGTGTAAAAAACAGCTGGCTAAATTTAATTTAATCAAATAGCCTTGCTAAATAAATCCGGCACCCAAACACCCTTTCCTCCCTGCCGAATGGCAGTTCTAACATCCTTCACGATGCGACCCCAACAAAAATACCTCCTTTAAGGGAGGTGTTTTTGATATTTATAATCCTTGCGTTAATTGTTTCAAAATGATACAATTACCCCATAACAATGAAACAATTAAATTTATGCTCAAATTAACCAAAAGACAGGAAAATATCCTGAATGTTATCCGGCAAAACAAAAAGGCCAATAATCGGGAAATTAGGCAATATCTTGAAAAAGAAAGAGAAGATGTTTCTCGGATTACCATTATACGCGATCTTGATATTCTCTTAAAAAATAATTTACTGGTTAAAAAGGGCCGGGGCCGCAATGTTTATTATGAAGAGAAGGTTAAAAACCGGATGCTGGCTTTTTATGACCCGGAAAAATATTTTGAAAAAAATCCAGACCAAAGGGAGATTAAAAAATCTTTCAATTTTTCTATTTTTGAAAATCTGAAAAATATCTTCACTGAAAATGAAATAAAAGAACTGAAAAAATTAAATGAGGCTTATCTTAAAAGAATAAAAAAACTGTCGCCCACTTTGCTGAAAAAAGAGTTTGAACGATTAACCATTGAATTAAGCTGGAAATCATCAGCCATTGAAGGCAATACCTACAATCTGCTTGATACCGAGATATTAATCAAGGAGAATAAAGCGGCCAAGGGCCACAAGAAAGAAGAAGCGATTATGATTTTAAATCATAAAAGGGCTTTGGATTATATCAGGGATAAAAAAAGCGATTTCAAAAAACTCTCCTTGGGTAAAATTGAAAATATTCATAGTCTGATAATCAACGACCTGTCGGTTAAAAAGGGGTTGAGGGACAAACCGGTTGGGATCATCGGCACTAATTACAAACCGTTGGATATCAAGTACCAAGTTAAAGAAGTAATGGAAAATATGATCAAAGTTATCGATAAGGCGAAAGATCCGTTTACCAAAGCCTTGATTGTACTTTTGATGATCTCCTATGTTCAACCGTTTGAAGACGGCAATAAAAGAACGGCCAGACTGCTGGCTGATGCTATTCTTTTAGCCTACGATATCTGCCCGATTTCCTATCGCAGTATAGACGAAGCGGAATATAAAAAAGCGATTATTCTGTTTTATGAACAAAATAGCGCCCATTACCTAAAAAAATTGTTTGTAGAGCAATACAAATTCGCTATCAGCAATTACTTCGGCATCTAAAAGCGTAGCTTGATTATAATCAAGCTACGCCAGGCGCCCCGTCAAAAATACCTCCTGAACAGGAAGTGTTTTTGTCTCTCCCCCGCCTTTACTTTAATTGTTCCAAAATGATACAATCAAACCGTAATCATGAAACAAATTAAATTATGCCCCTTCTTCTTTTAGCTCTCGCCACTTTCGTTTCCACCCTCTTGGGTGGTTGGTTTTCTCTGAAGTATAAAGACAAACTGCACTTGATTATGGGTTTCTCGGCCGGCATTATTTTGGGCGTAGTCAGTTTTGACATCTTTCCGGAAATCATTGAACAGGTAAAAATTAATGATTTTAATCCGACCGAGATTATGACTGCCCTGGTGGTCGGTTTCCTGCTTTTTCATATTTTGGAAAAAACCATTCTCATCCACCACGCCCACGAAAGCGATTATGCCAGCCATCAACATCCCAAAGTCGGCGTCCTCTCGGCTCTGGCTCTAATCGGCCATAGTTTTATGGACGGCTTGGGCATCGGGCTGGGTTTTCAGATCAACCCGGCTATCGGCCTCTTGGTAGCCATTGCTGTCATCAGCCATGATTTCACTGACGGCATGAACACGGTCGCTTTGATGCTTAACCACCGAAACACCGCCAAGAAAACCCGCTGGTTTCTTTTGTTTGACGCTTTGGCGCCAATCCTGGGCGCAGCTTCAACTCTTTTCTTTGCCTTGCCTGACCGCTGGCTCGTTTTGTATTTAGGATTTTTTGCCGGCTTCTTGCTTTACATCGGCGCCAGCGACATTTTGCCCGAAGCTCATCGCCAAAAAAGCTCTTATCAGACCATTGCTTTGACTATTTTAGGCGTTGCTTTCATTTTTTTCATTTCTCGCCTGATTTAACACTAAAAACTTTCTGCCCTTGACATTTCCAACCGTTTATGATAGGATACCAATGTAAGTTATCTTTAGCTTTTCCTTACACAAATTGATGAAAAATGTGTAGCGGAGCAGGCCTAAAGAAGGTCGACTTGCAACTTTAAATCAAATTTTTTGTGTAAGGAAATTATGAGCAAGAAATTATATGTTGGCGGCTTGTCCTACAACACCGACGAACAAACCTTAAACAGTTTCTTCGCCCAGGCCGGCACGGTTGAGTCAGCGACTATCATCACTGACAAAATGTCCGGCCGATCTAAGGGTTTCGGTTTTGTGGAAATGGCGACTGACGAAGAAGCGCAGAACGCCATTGACACCCTCAACGGCCAAGAGTTAGACGGACGCGCCCTCAAAATCAACGAGGCCCGGCCGTTGGAATCTCGCCCCCGCACCGGCGGCTTCAATCGCGATAATCGCGGTGGTGGCGGCTTCGGCGGCGGCAATCGCCAACGCAACTGGTAAGCATGTTACCTAATTAAAAATTCCTCCCTCCGCCAGCCGGCGGAAGGGAGGATTTTTAATTGACAATCAATTTGGGTTATTTTATGATTCAGTATATAATAATCTCATGAACAAGAAAATTTTTTCTCTTTTACTGATCATAACGCTTCTGATTTGGGCCTTGCCGGCAATGGCCGAGACATTGGAACTGAAATGCGATTACGAAACCGGCTGCGACCTATGCGACGCGGTCGCTTTAATTGCTAAAGTTTCCAAATTTATTTTAAGCATCACCGGTTCTCTGGCCTTGCTGATTTTTGTGATTGGCGGATTATTCCTCATCATCAGCCAAGGCAACAGCAACGCCGTCAACCAAGGCAAAAAAATGATTGTCGGCGCTGTCCTGGGCCTGATCATTGTTTTCGCCGGCTGGGGCATTGTCAATTTAGTGATTGCCGGCCTGACCGGCCAAATGAGTACCGACGTCCAAATCGCCCAGCTTTTCACCAAGCCCTGGAACGAACTGGAATGCGTCAAACCGCCGAAACCAATTCCGCCAACCGCTGTCCCACCAACAGAATATCCTGCCGGCTATTGCGTTGGCATAGCGATGAGTGAAGGTGCCGGCGACCGCTGTTCCGATGCTTCGTCAAGCTTAATCTCCCTATTGAACTGCATCAAAAATAACAATACTGAAAATCTGCCCTTGATGATTACCTCTATTAGCAGTAAGGACTATGGCCTTGGCCCGGGCTGTGAAAGCGTGCACTCTGTCAATTCCTGCCATTGTCAGCCCAATGGCTCTATGGCTGCTGACTTGAGAAGCAACAGTTATACCAACACTCAACAGGCAGATTTATCTAAAATAGTAGAATCAAGCGTTTGTGGCGGAAGATTTCTCGCTGAAGCAGATCATTTCCATATCAGCACTGGTGATTGCCGAAAAAATTATTAACATAAAAAACCATGAAACTCACCATTAAAACCGAAATTATTCCCCTCTTAGTAATTTTAGCGACCGTCCTGGTCGGTTTTTATTTTTTTCTTAATCTGCCGCCAATCGTGCCGACCCACTGGGGCATTAACGGCCAAGTTGACGCTTGGGGTTCGCGCAATATCACTCTCTTCCTGCCGCCGGCCTTAATTATCGGCATGTATCTGCTCTTTTTAATTCTGCCTTATCTTGACCCGAAAAAAGAAAATTATCAAAAATTCAGCGGCGTTTACCACGGCTTTAAAGCCGCTTTGATGATTTTCTTTCTGGTGATTTATTTAATCACCGGTTTCAGCGGTTTGGGCTACCAGCTGCCGGTTGATAAAATCATCACCGCTATGATGGGCGTCCTGTTTTTACTGATCGGCAACTATCTACCCAAACTTAAAACCAACTGGTTCATCGGCATTCGCACGCCTTGGACCTTGTCCAGCGAAACGGTCTGGCACAAAACCCATCAGGTCGGCGGCAAGTTATTTATCTTGGAAGGAATTTTAGTCATCATTTCTTTATTTCTGTTAAAGGGCGTTTGGCTTTTCTCTTTTTTCATCATTTCCGTCCTGCTGTTGGTAATCTTCATTTTCGCCTATTCCTATTGGTTATATCAGAAAAAATTAAGCTAATTGTTGTCTGCCTCTTAAAAAACGGCATTTTTAGTGCTGTTTTTTAATTGCTATTGACAAAATTGCCTAAATAAGCTATAATAAACGCTATGAAAATAATCAAAAAATTGGGCAAATTTCTTGTTTTTCTAGCGATTTTACGGCTAATCGCCTGTTTAACGCTGGCCCCAATAACTGCCAATGCCGCTGAATTACCTTACCCCGAAGGCGCCTTAATCAAAGGCCCTGGCCCGCAGGTCTATTTAATCAGCAACGGCTTGAAACGCTGGATTGTTGATGAAAAAACCTTTACCGGCCTGCAATTAAATTGGGCTAAAATCAATACGGTTAATGAATGGATTTTAAGCCAATATCCGGCTGGCAAGGAAATCAAGTCCGGTAATACTTATCCGGACGGCCTTCTAATTAAAGGCAGCACGCCGGAGGTCTATTTAATCGCCAAAAGCAAACGGCGCTGGATTCCCGATGAAGCCACTTTCAATACTTTAAACTTAAGCTGGCAAAACATTTTTATCATCAATGATGAAAAATTGGAACGCATCAGCCGGGGTGAAAAAATCTCATCTCTGGACTATCTGCCCGACCGGCCGGAGACCGTCATCACGGAAACGCCGGCGGCCAGCGCCGAAGCCACCAAAATCCGCTTTAAGTTCAAGACGGCCGGCGTTTGGGATGCCAGCAATATTGTTTTTGAAACCTTTTTAGAAGGCAAGGATAATAATTGGGTCTCAACCAGCAAGCCATACCGCGACATCAGCTTATCTCAAGAAGCTCGGTCTTACACTTTCTTTGTCCGGGCCAAGGAAAAAGACGGCTTGGCTGACTTGACTCCGGCCAACTATCAATTTACCGTCCGCCTTTCGCCTAATTACCATAAGGTAAGGATTAGCGGCAGTTCGGTCAAAAGCGCTGATTATCAGAAGGAAAAACTGGAGCTTTACAATAATACCGACAAAGCCATCAATATAACCGGCTGGACTTTAGAGGCGGAAAAGAAGGGTTCAACTTATACTATCCCCCAAGCGTATTTTATTCCTAAATATAATGACTTAGGTTTTAATGTTAATTTAGAATTAAAATCCGACCAAAAAACAATAATCTATACCCAACCCAGCCCTTTGGGCTACAGCCGCGATGTTAAAAGCCAATACGGCTTCCGGCTGAACAAATGCGTTGGCTATCTTAACTATACTTACGATTTTAATCCGCCCTTGCCCAAGCAATGCCCGAAGATAGAGCTGACCGACGAGGAAACCAACATCTACGGCCAGGCCTGCGCCGACTCGGCCAAAAAGCTCTCTACTTGCCAGCTTTTGACCAATGACATCTTGAAAAAATGCACGGCTAACTGCCAGGCCCTCTTGAAAGAAAAAGTCGGCTATGATGCCTGCGTGGCCAACCACCGCACGGACATTGATTTTCTGAAAGACCAGTGGCAAATCTACATCGGCGCCACCAACGACTTCTGGAAAAACAGCGGAGACGCCATTGTCCTCAAAGACGAACACGGCTTGGTGGTGGATAGGTATGAGTATTAACTAAAATAGGAAATTTTGCTATAATTAAAACAGAGACCAGTTCTCTGTTTTAATTAAATAAAAATAAATGTATTTAGAAAAACTGGAAATCCAGGGCTTTAAATCGTTCGCCCACAAGGTGGAACTGCAGTTCATCGGCCGGCGGACTGGCCAAAAAAAAGGCATTACCGCCGTGGTCGGACCCAATGGCTCGGGCAAATCCAACATCGCTGACGCGGCGCGCTGGGTCTTGGGCGAACAAAGCTTGAAAATCCTGCGGGGCAAAAAGTCCGAGGATGTGATTTTCGCCGGCTCGGACAAAAAAGCCCGGCTGGGCTTTGCCGAGGTCTCTTTGCTGTTGAACAACGAAGACCGGGAAGCGCCGATTGATTACGGCCAATTGCTGATTACCCGCCGGCTCTACCGCAATGGCGAAAGCGAATATCTGGTCAATAAAAAAAGCACGCGCCTGCAGGATATCCTGATTCTCTTGGCCAAGTGCAAGTTCGGTCAGCGCTCATACAGCATCATCGGCCAGGGCATGGTGGATAATTTTTTGTTTTCCCCGCCTGCGGAACGCAAAGAATTCTTTGAGGAAGCGGCCGGTATCCGGGAGTTCCAAATCAAAAAGGACTTGGCGCTCAACAAATTCAAAATCACCCGCGAACATCTTCAACAAACCGAGATGCTGCTTCTGGAAATTGAACCACGCGTCCGCTCTTTGACCCGCCAAGTCAAACGGCTGGAACGGCGGGAAGAAGTGGAAAAACAATTGCGAGAATTGCAGTCGGACTACTACGGCGGACTCTGGTGGGAAAACAGCCGGCGCTTAACCAATCTCAAAAACGACTTTGACCAGCAGGAAAAACGGCGGCAGGAAAGCGGGCAAGAAATCGAAAAAATCCAAAACAAGCTGAAGGAGCTGGAAAAAGAAGCCAGTCGGAGTCAGATTTTTAATCAATTGCAAACCGAATACCAAAAAATCTCCGAGACCCGAAGCCGATTAAGGGAAAAAGAAATAATTTTAAAAAATAAAATCCAATCCGCCGACGGGCGGACCATCAGCCCTAGTAGTCGTTTGCCCATGACCGAAATCCTTAAAGAACTGGATGACCTGGACGCCAAACAAGCCAAAATCATCCAACAAGTCAGCCAAGCCAAAGAGCTTGGCCAATTGGCAGGCATTAAAACCGCCTTGACTGAACTGAACAGCCAGCTCAACAAACTACGGAAAAAACTCCAACCGATCAGCAGTGAAGACGAACCCGGCAATCAAATCAAAAAAGAATTAGCCCAAATCACTGACGAAATGAGCCGGCTCAACCAGCAATTGGAACAGGCGCAAACAAAAATCAAATCCTTCAACCAAGAAGAAGAAACCAAGCGCGGAGAACTGTTCAATCTGCAAAAAGGTTTTCAAGACAAATTGGCCATTCTCAACAAATTCACCAGCCAAACCAACGAATTGAAAATCGGCTTGGCCCGAGTGGAAACGCGGGTGGAGGACTTGACTCGGGAAATGAAAGATGAATTGCCGGCCGAACTGATCCAACAAATCAAGGTTAGCCAACGGCAGCCGATAAACAAAGAAAATATTTTCCCGGAAATCCAAAAACTGAAAAAACAAATGGAGTTGATCGGCGGCATTGACCCGGAAGCGGCTCAAGAATACCATCAGACCAAAGAACGCTATGATTTCCTCAAAGAACAGTCAGACGATTTAAACAAATCTTTGAATTCGCTGGAAGGAGCCGTGGAAGAGCTCCAGACCACGATTAAAAAACATTTTGACCAGTCGTTCAACCAAATCAACGACCAATTTGACAAGTATTTCAAACTTTTATTCAACGGCGGCAAAGCCGAGCTGGTCAAGCTTTATGAAGAAGAAAAATCCGCCCAAGGCGGACAAGGCGGGGAAGAAACCGAAACGATTGAAAAGGAAGTAATCAAAGAAAAAGGAATGAAAAAAGAGGTAATGTTGGCTGGCGTTGACATCCAAGCCACGCCTCCGGGAAAGAAAATCAAAAACATGAACATGTTGTCCGGCGGGGAGCGGGCCATGACCTCTATCGCCCTGATTTGCGCCATCATCGCCAACAACCCGTCGCCCTTCGTGATTTTAGATGAAGTGGACGCTTCTTTGGATGAAGCCAATTCCATCAAGTTCGCCGAGATTTTAGACAAGCTCTCGGAAAAAAGCCAGTTCGTGGTCATTACCCACAACCGAGCCACGATGCAAAAGGCCGGCGTGCTTTACGGCGTCACCATGACTAATGAAGGCGCTTCCAGGATTTTAAGCGTCAAATTGGAAGAAGCGGAGGCCACAGCCCAAAACAACGGAAAGGTAAAATAGCAAAAGAAGGATATTTCGGCAAACAAAAATCCCCTCTCAACTTTTTGGATAGTTATTTTTTATTTGCGAAGCAAATATATCCAAAAAATTGGGAGGGGATTTTTATGCTCAGTCCAATAATTTAAATTGAACCCTCTTCCTTAACTTCGTCGGCAACCACGCCTTCATCAGCAGCCACGTCATCGGTCGAGACGTCATCAGTCGCCACATCAGCGTCAGGAGCATTAATCTCTTCGTCAGCTCCCGGCATAGTGTTCATTTCGTCTTGCATAATCATAGCCATTTATTTAATAATTAGACAGGTACGAATACCTGTTGACTATGCGATTATTATATAACATCTAAATTAATTTGTCAACCCTGTTAGAAATATATTTCTAACAGGGTCAATAGTTGACAATATTTCCTTTATCAATTAACATTAAATCATTACCATGTTAATGATCCGCCTGGCCCGTCGGGGCAAAACCAAACAGCCGACCTATCGGCTCATCATCTCGGAAAAAACCAAAGACACCTTCGGCTCTTTTTTGGAAGAACTGGGTTCTTACAATCCCCGGACCAACCCGCCGACTATCAGTCTGAAAGCCGAGCGGATTAAATACTGGATCAGCAAAGGCGCCCAGGCCTCGCCGACAATCCACAATTTATTGATTGACCAAAAAGTTATTGAAGGGAAAAAAGTTAAAGCGTCCAAAGGCAAAGCCAAACCAGCCGAAAGGTCAGAGGAAAAAGCCGTGGCTACTCCAGAACCGGCCACAGAAAACAAATAATTTGATTTTCAATCCATAATTTTAAATCCATGACAGATCAGAGAGTTCTGTCAGGAGGGGAAAAAATTTTCAGGATAGCCATTTTTTGCTTCGGCTTAATTCTTTGTTTTGCTTTGGCTCAATCAGCCAAAGCCCAAGAACCCCTGCCCCAGCCCTACTTGCTCTTCCCCAGCTCTGCCAATTACCAAACCGGCTCTTCTTTGCCGATAATCACCGGCGAAACCCAAAATAACACTTTTGTTGAAGTTTATTTTGACGGCCAATTAACCGGCCAAGCAACGGTTGCCAGCGGGCCTTTGCTAACCGGCTACTTTACTTTCCGGCCAACTAAAAATCTGGCCGGAGGCGACCATGAGATTTATATTATCGCCAAAGACAAAAACGATTCCCAATTAACCAGCCAATCCGTAACCGTGAAATTGCATATCTGGGCCTTTCCCAAGCCGACCCTCTTCCCCATCAGCCAATACCGCAACGGCCAGCCAGTCATTCAGGGCGTGGCCAAAAACGATTCCCTGATTAGGATTTTTGCCGAAGGCCAATTGCAAGCCACTTTCCCGGTGACCAACCATCCTTCGGGCACGGCCGCTTTTTCTTGGGTCGCTTTGTCGGGCAAGACGTTTTCCGCCACCGCCACTGATCCCGAAGGCAAGGCCAGCGCCCTGTCCAATTTAGTCGGCCCGAGCCAACCGGCCGCAACCGAACCAGAATCAGCCATCACCGAAAAACCAACTGAAATTAATCCGCCTGCCTCGCCTGACGGCGGTCAAGGCGGGCGGGCGGGCGGAGAAGAATCCGCCCAGGGCGGACCGGCTGAAGGCGAAGTTGAAATTATCGGCAATGGGCCAATCACTGCTATTGCTAAAACTTTTAACAAGAAGTCCTTCTGGCTTTGGGGCCTTTTGACAGTTATTGTTATCACCATCATTATCTGGCTAAGAAAAAATTTGAGATCGCAACCTTCGGGCGAAGTTATCGGCCAAGAAATCAAACCGGCCCCGCCTTCGGAAGTTCCCAAAACAGAAGCCCAACTGCCTTTAGTCGAGAAAAAAGACGACCAACCGCCGGTTCCGCCTGCCTCGCCGAGTCAAGGCGGGCCGACAGGCGGGCTTGACAATTTTTAATTGTTTGCTATAATACCATTAGTTCCTGGTCGAAGAACTGTTTAACAAATAACCTTTAAAATTGCTGTTTAGCAGTTGAGAAGGGAATGGGATCAGCAAGAATATGGCAACCACTCAAGATCAGACATTTGTCGAGTACATCGTCAAGGCCATCGTCGGCTATCCGGATGATGTCCGGGTTGAACGCACCGTTGATGAAATGGGCGTTCTCCTCACTCTTAACATCAACCCGGCCGATATGGGCTACGTGATCGGCAAACAAGGTCAAACCGCCCGCTCTATCCGCACCCTCTTGAAAATTGTCGGCGCCAAAAACAACGCGCGCGTCAATCTAAAGATCAACGAACCGGAAGGTTCAAGGCGGAATATCAGAAGCGAAAGCCAACCTGACTTAGCCGGCGATGTCGAGGACTTAAAATTATAACAAGCATTTACGCTTAGCAAAAATCGCCCTCCCAAGTTTTGCTTTACAAAATTTAGGAGGGCGATTTTTGTGATATAATGCATTTATGATTCAATTTGATATCCTGACCATCTTCCCGAAAATTTTTGATTCTTATCTCAACGAGAGCATTCTTAAGCGCGCCCAAAAAAAGAAGTTGATTAAAATCAAAATTCACGACATTCGGAAACAGACGACCGACAAGCGCCAAACGGTTGACGGCAAGCCCTACGGCGGCGGGCCAGGGATGATTTTGAAAATTGAGCCGATTTATAAAACGTTGAAGAAAGTAAAAAGAAAAAATAAAAATAAAACAATCTTACTCTCGCCGACCGGCAAAAAGTTTGACCAAAAAATTGCCCAACGCTACGCCAAATTAAATCAATTGATTTTAATCTGCGGCCGCTACGAAGGCATTGATGCCCGGGTGGACAAGTTGGTTGATGAAAAAATTTCCATCGGCGACTATGTCTTGACCGGCGGCGAACTGCCGGCGATGGCGATTATTGACGCAGTCAGCCGGTTAAAGCCCAAAGCCCTGGGCAATCCCGAATCTTTAACCGAAGAAACTTTTAATTCTAATCAAATCGAATATCCCCAATACACTCGTCCGGAAAACTTTAAGGGATGGCAAACGCCTAAAATATTATTGTCCGGCAATCATCAAAAGATCAGGAACTGGCGCCAAAAACCCGGCCAGAAGCAATCCACAGGCCCCTCTTGACAGGGTTTTTAATCAGCGGTACAATTAAGATAGCTTAAAGATTAACCTTGATAAAAGTTGGCTCTGCCTCCGCCATCCGTCAACCGACGGAGGCGGATGGCGGATCTAAGCCAAAACTCTATCAAAAAGGAGAATTATCTTCAATTATCTCGGCTAAAATCGATTTTTTAAAAGTTGAAGAAAAAACAGCGGTATCTGAAAAATTCGGGTCCCTCTGTTTTTTCTTCATTCCGGAGAAAAAAAGTCCCCCAGTTAAATTGCCTTCGGCAATATTTAACGGGGCGAACATTGACAATTGAAAAGTAATAGGAAAATTCTAATCCCGCCCCTGGCAACAAGGAGCGGGACAACCACCAAAAGTTTTTATAGTGAACTTTATCACTATTATTTTGAGAGTTTGATCCTGGCTCAGGATGAACGCTGGCGGCGTGTCTAAGGCATGCAAGTCGAACGCCCTCCCAACTTTTTGGATAGTTATTTTTTATCCGCGAAGCGGATATATTCAAAAAGTTGGGAGGGAGTGGCAAACGGGTGAGTAACACATTGGTACCTGCCCTCGAGACGCGAATAACTCTCCGAAAGGAGAGCTAATACGCGATGGTCTGGACGGAATTTATTTCGTCCAGTAAAGTCCGGCGCAAGCCGGCGCGCTCGAGGAGGGGCCTATGGCTTATCAGCTTGTTGGCGGGGTAACGGCCCACCAAGGCAATGACGAGTAGCGGGATTGAGAGATCGACCCGCCTCACTGGGACTGAGACACTGCCC
>JAZDFN010000042.1:0-9175 GCA_043807885.1 bacterium
AATTTGTCCCAAATTAGCAAGTGAAGTCGTTCTCTCTCAGCCAAATTTAGCTGATTGTATGATTTCCCCATATATTTTCGTGTTAATGCCTAAAAAGGCATTATACACGAAGTGTTGCACTTGATCATTGAACTCACTTCATGAATGATTGACATAATAATTCAGATGTGCTATGATATAGGGTAAGTTCTTTTTATCAGTCATGGTCGCCATTAATAGTAATGGTTGCCCTCTGGCAAAATTAAAATCAGCAACTTAGTTCTATGGTGAACAGTGTTGCCCTATAAAAGGAGATAGACAATGAGCGATAATAATGAATTAATGCTCGATGTCGGACAAGCAAATGAATTTAAACTTGTTTGCAGAAGATTTGGCTTTACCAATACTGACATAAAGAAAATGTGCAAGGGTGATATCCTTGATCAATTTAAATTGGTTATCAGAGGACAAGCAAAAATTATAGTACTTAAACATCTCATAGACTGCGATGCCGACCCCTTTATTCCTAAAGGTTGGACGCTCGAAGAACACAAAAAAGGCGGACAATTTCAATTTGATCCAACCAAGATAGAACTTTTCCTTTCCCAAAAACAGCAAAAAGGAGAAGTTATAGAAGGTAATAAGCTTCGCGAAGAGTTAATGGGTAAACCAGTATTAAATGCTAATGTTTTAGAATACCTATTGGTTCACCCAGAACTTATCCCTGAAGAGTGGAAGGGTAAATGGATTTATTTTTGGGGGACCATTTATCGGAACTCCGGTGGCAACCTTTGCGTTCGTTGTCTCCGCTGGCGCGGCAGTCAGTGGTTCTGGCACGACGATTGGCTTGGCTATGGCTGGGACGGCGTTGAGCCCGCGGCAGTTCTCGCTTAGCTTCATTTTGTCCTTTGGGCTTAATCATTTTGGTCTTTTTGAACTTTGGATTTAGCCCTTGATCAACTTAACATCAAATCCTCGCAGTTTGTAATTTGCGAGGATTTTTATTTTTTGGTATAATCAAATCGGTAATAGGCGAATACGCGGACGGTTACGGCTTTCCGCTGCCGAATCCGGTTTCCATGCATTGAGAATATCCTCGGCTAAGGTTTAGGATAGAGTGGTGTATGCGAGGCCTCAAAAATGAAGCTACTTGGTATAGAGCGTTAGGTGAGTTTAGCTCACGAATACGATACAACCCGGAGAGCATTCAAAGGGTGGTGGTTTGGATGGCGCTCTATGCATTATCGGAACTCCAATGGCAACCTTTGCGTTCGTTATCTCAACTGGAACGACAGTCAGTGGAACTGGAACGACAATTGGCTTGACAATGACTGGAACGACAATGAGCCCGCGGCAGTTCTCGCAACTCTCTTCATTTCTCTCCCGTTTTGGGAGAGTTTTGTTTTGCCAGCTGGCTGTTCCAACCGCCAAGCATTCTGCCGATTTCATCCAAGGGGGCTGACAGCGCGATGTATTTTTTGTTGTCCAGCGATTTGGTCTCCCACAATATCATCAGCAGTATTTTAAGGGTGTCTAATTTTTGAATGGCCCGACGGACATAGGGCGGTTTTTGGTCGCGAATCAAAAAGCTGGCCGCGGTAATCGCTTCAATGATCTCCACGAACAAGTTATCTATTCTTTGGCCCAGAGAGTGCCGGTGTATTTTGGGAATGGTTTGATAATAATTATACCAAAGCAAATAAGCGTCTTTTACTTTTTGCAGCACGGGCAAAATTTTCTGGGGGGGGGCGTTAAAAGTCATATTTTTTATGAAAATTCAATTAATTAGCAAGTTTGAAGATATTGTTATTCTGGAAAATTTGCTTGACGCTTGGCAAGAGTTTGTCAAAGGCAAGCGGTCCCGCAGGGATGTCCAAGAATTTGAGCTTAACTTGATGGCTAACATTTTTTCGCTTCACCGCGACCTTCTTAAGCATACCTACAAACACGGCCCTTATCAAGCGTTTAAAATTTCCGACCCCAAGCCTCGAAACATCCATAAAGCCAGCGTTAGAGATCGGCTGTTGCACCGCGCCGTTTACCGGATTTTATATCCGTTTTTTGATAAAACCTTTATCGCCGACTCTTTTTCCTGCCGGTTGGACAAAGGAACGCATAAGGCCATCAACAGATTTAGATCTTTATCTTACAAGGTATCCCAAAACCACACCAAGACCATCTGGGTTCTTAAGTGCGACATCAGAAAATTTTTCGCTTCCATAGACCAAGGAATACTGATGAGAATTATTAAGGAGTACATCCCCGATCAAAATATCATCTGGCTCATCTCTCAAATTATTTACAGTTTCCAATCAACCGCCAATGGCCAGGGTTTGCCTTTGGGCAATCTAACCTCGCAGTTACTCGCCAATGTTTATTTAAACCGACTTGACCAATTTATTAAGCATCAAATTAAAGCTAAAAATTATATCCGCTACGCCGATGATTTCGTTGTTTTCTCTCAAGACAAGAAATGGCTGACAGAAATAATCCCCCAAATCGGGAATTATTTGGAAAATGATTTGCATCTCCAACTGCATCCGGACAAAATATCCGTCAAGACCATCGCTTCGGGCGTTGATTATTTGGGTTGGGTTTATTTTCCCGATTATCGGGTTTTGCGGACGGCCAGCAAAAGAAAAATGTTCCGTAATATTAAAATAAAATCAGGTAGAAACGAAACAGTCCAATCGTATCTCGGTTTGTTAAGCCATGGGAATACTGAAAAATTAAAGAAAAAAATAGCTTGTCTCAATGCTTAAAATTTGCTATAATGAATGTATGAAATTCCGACCGACCTTATTTTGGGATGTTGAACCCAAAAATATAGACCCCAAAAAACACGCGCAGTATATTATTGAACGGGTGGCTGATTTTGGCAATGACCAAGAAGCGCGTTGGGTTTTGGACCACTATGATAAAAAGTTAATCAGGAAAACCATTGTCGCATCAAGATGTTTAAGGCCAAGAACTAAAGCCCTATGGACGCTGTTAGTGAAAAAATAAAGTGGCATTATTCGGCCTTGCCGCGCCAGACCAAAAAAGCGTTTGATTTTTTGTCCCAAGAAAAATGGCTTAAAAAATCCAAGTGGTATTTGGCTGGCGGTACGGCCTTGGCGCTTCAAACTGGTAATCGCCGGTCTTTTGATTTGGATTTTTTCACCGAAGCCGCTAATTTTGATACCAAACAATTAATCAAAAAGTTTTCCGGCAATCAAGTTTGGCATACGGATATTGAAGATACAAACACCATTTACGGCCAATTTTTTGGGGCCAAAGTCAGTTTTATCGCTTATCCGTTTTTTATCCCCAAGCAAGAGCCGGTTTGGTACGGCAATATCCGCGTCTTGGCGCCGATTGATATTGCCGTGATGAAAATCACTGCGATTTCCCAGCGCGGCCGGAAGCGGGATTTTTTTGACATTTATTGGTGCGCGAAAAATGTGGAGCCGTTAAAGGATATTATTAAACGGCTTAAAATCCAATACCCTTCCGTCGCCCATGATTACCACCATATTTTGAAAAGTTTGGTCTATTTTGCCGACGCGGAAAAAGACCCGGCGCCGACAATTTATTTTAATGCCAACTGGCGCCAGGTAAAAAATTTTTTCCTAAAAAAAATCCCTCAAATCGCCAAGGAGATGATAAGATAGAATTTATCCTGTTTGACCATTATTTTTGGACCCTTAATTTCGGCGTGATGCTGTTTTGGTTAGTGGTAGGGTTATTAAAAAAAAGGACTTGACAAACTTTTACCCCTTGTTATAATACAATAATCCATTAAATTATAATTAAAATTACAATTTAAATTGTAATTTTTTAATCCAATTAAAAATATGAACATCAAGCCGTTAAACGACAATGTTTTAATTAAGCCCTTAAAAGAAGAAGCGACTACCAAGTCGGGCATTGTTTTGCCGGACACCATGGATAAGGAAAAGCCCGAACGCGGGGAAGTGGTGGCGATCGGCCCGGGCAAGCTTTTGGAAAACGGCCAGCGCGCCTTAATGAGCGTGCAGGTCGGCCAGAAGGTAATGTTTAAGAAATATTCCCCTGACGAGATTAAAATTGACAAGGAGGAATACTTAATAATCAGCGAAAGCGACATCATCGCTGTTTTGGAGTAGTAATGCTAGGCCTATTGTCATTCCCGCGAAAGCGGGAATCTAGTTAGCAAGAAAGGCCGGTGATTAGAGTGGATTCCCGCTTTCGCGGGAATGACAGAAGAAGCGGGAATGACAGGGAAATAAGAGTAATAAAATATAATTTTGTATTAAAAAATTTAATCTTTAATCTAAAAATATGAGCAAACAAATTTTATTCAGCGATAAAGCTCGTTCGGCTATCAAGCGCGGCATGGACAAATTAGCCGACGCGGTTAAAGTCACTTTGGGCCCCAAAGGCCGGAATGTGGTTTTGGACAAGGGTTTTGGCACCCCAACCATTACCAAAGACGGCGTGACCGTGGCCAAAGAAATTGAACTGGAAGACAAGTTTGAAAATGTCGGCGCCGAATTGATTAAAGAGGCGGCCAGCAAAACCAATGATGTGGCCGGCGATGGTACCACGACCGCCACGATTTTGGCCCAAGCCATGATTGCCGAAGGCATCAAGAACATTACGGCTGGCGCCAGCCCCTTGATTGTCAAGCGCGGCATGGAAAAAGGCGTGGCTGCGGTGGTCAAGGAATTGAAAGAAAAAATTTCCAAGCCGGTTTCTTCGCAAGCCGAGATTGCCCAGGTGGCGGCCATTTCCGCCAATGATGAAGAAATTGGCCGGATGATTGCCAGCGCCATGGAAAAAGTCGGCAAGGACGGCGTGATTACCGTTGAGGAATCCCAGTCATTCGGTTTGGAACTGGAGGTAACCGAAGGCATGCAGTTTGATAAGGGTTATGTTTCGCCCTATATGATTACCAACCCGGAAAAAATGGTGGCCGAATACGAAAACCCTTATATTTTAATTACCGATAGAAAAATCTCCTCAGTCCAGGAAATTTTGCCTTTGCTGGAACAGTTGGCGCAGAGCGGCAAAAAAGAACTGGTGATTATTGCCGATGAATTGGAAGGTGAAGCCATGGCGACTTTAATCGTCAACCGTTTGCGCGGCAGTTTTCATTCTTTGGCGGTGAAAGCGCCCGGCTTTGGCGATCGGCGCAAAGAAATGCTGGAAGATATTGCCATTGTCACCGGCGGCAAGGTGATTACCGAAGAAGTCGGTTTGAAATTGGAAAACGCTAAAATAGAAATGTTGGGCCAGGCCCGCAAAGTCATTGCCACTAAAGAGAACACGACCATTGTCGGGGGCAAGGGTGATGAGAATAAAATCAAGGCCCGCATTGAAATGATTAAAAATGAAATGGCCAATACCGATTCCAGTTTTGACAAAGAAAAATTGCAGGAACGATTGGCCAAGCTAGCCGGCGGGGTGGCGGTCATTAAAGTCGGCGCGGCTACCGAAACCGAAATGCATGAAAGAAAGCACCGGGTGGAAGACGCTTTGGAAGCCACCAAAGCGGCCGTTGAGGAAGGGGTGGTGGTTGGCGGCGGAGTGGCCTTAATTCGCGCTATGAGGGCCTTGGAGCAGGTTAAGGGCGAAGGCGATGAAGAAGTCGGTTTGAATATCTTAAGAAAGTCCCTGGAATCGCCAATCCGCCAGATTGCGATTAATGCGGGCAAAGACGGCTCAGTGGTGGTCCAGAAAATCCGCGAAAGCGAAGAAGAAAATTTCGGTTATAACGCGGCGATTGATAAGTTTGAGGACTTGGTCAAAGCCGGCATTATTGATCCAACCAAAGTAACCCGTTCCGCTTTGCAGAACGCGGCTTCGGTCGCGGCCATGATGCTGACCACCGAAGCGGTCGTCACTGACCTGCCGAAGAAAGACGAAAAAGAATCCGCCCAAGGCGGACTGGGCATGGGCGGCATGCACGGGATGGAAGGGATGTATTAACAAGTTAAAAGTCCAAAGTCAAAAGTTAAAAGTATAACTAAAAATTAAAATATTTAAATAAAAGGGCGGGCCTAGTGCCCGTCTTTTTGTTTTGTTTATTTTTTATGGTATAATTATTTATATGAAAGACAACCTTTGGGCCGGAGAGGCCCAACCCAACACCAGTTTTCTTTTGCAGGTAGTCAAACTGCCGATTGTTATTATTGTCTTGGCGGAAATTATTTTAATAATTCTGACCGAGCGCTATTGGCAAGAAGTTTATTGGTGGCTGGATTATCAACTATATTTTTTCATCGGCATTGATGTTTTGGCCGGTTTTTGGGCCGGGTACCTTTTGTCCCGATCAGTCAAGAATCGAATTAACTTGGCCCAGCCCGCATATACGGCCGGCGCTTTGGCCGGGCTCTTGGCCGGTTTGCTTTTGGCTATTTTCAAGATTTTCTGGTATCATAAGTTCTGGACTTTCTTCAACCTGATTTCGGAGCCGTTGATGCTTGGTTTTTTGGGAGCCGTCTTGGTCCGCTGGTCTGTAAGTTTATTTGATAAAATATTTAAAAATTAATCCGCCTCCGTCAGTTGGCGGATGGCAAATAAAACTATGGCTCAAACAAAAAACAAAGACATTGAAGACAATAAAATTGTCGCCGCCATCGGCTACATTTTTATTCTCTGCCTCTTGCCTCTCTTGGGCAAAAAAGACAGCGAGTTTGCCCAGTTTCACGCTAAGCAGGGTCTGGTGTTGGTAATCTGTTGGTTTATCATCTGGGTGGTAGGCGCGGTCATTTGGCCGATTCTGGCAATCGGCAATATCGCTTTGCTGGTTTTAAGCATCATGGGCATTGTCAACGCTTTAGCCGGAAAATATTGGGAAATGCCTTTTTTGGGTAAGTATGCTAAAAAGATAAAATTGTAATTTTCCTGCTGCCATTATGAGGAGCCCGAAGGGCGACGTAATAATCCTTTCCAAAAAAGTGTCATTCTGGAGCGACCCGCCCGGGGCGGGGAGCGATAGAATCCCGTAGTTGTCTGTAATTACTGTCAATGAAGGGGATCCTATCGGTCGCTTCGCTCCCTCCAGGATGACAACTTATTCCTATGAAACGAACCAAAATAATCTGCACTCTCGGGCCTTCTTCCGAGAAGGTTCCGATTTTGGAAAAAATGATCAAGGCGGGCCTAAATGTGGCTCGGCTTAATTTTTCGCACAGCGATTATCAGCATCACGCCTTGCTGATTAAGAATATCCGGCTGGCCGCCAAGAAAGCCCAACAAAACATTGCCATCATGCAGGATTTGCAAGGGCCGCGAATCAGAGTCGGCGCCATGCCGGAGCAGGGTTTGGAATTAAAAAAGGGCCAAGAGGTGGTGTTGGCGCCGGAAAAGAAAATTGATTACAAGGCCTTTCTGACCAGCCGCGAGGAGCGGGTGATTCCTTTGCAGTATGACATTGCCAAATTAGTTAAGAAGGGCGACAAGATTTTAATTAATGACGGTTTGGTTGAAATAAAAGTAATGTTAATCAAAAATGGCCTGATCACTGCCAAAGTAATAGTCGGCGACTGGATTTTTTCCTACAAAAGCATCAATTTGCCGGGTATTGCCATCAAGGCCCCAGCGATTACCGATAAAGATATCAAGGATTTGAAATTTGGTTTGGGACAGAAGGTTGATTGGGTAGCGCTTTCTTTTGTTAAAGACGAGAAAGACATTGATAATTTAAGAAGTTTGATTAAAAAATACGGCAGTCCAGCCGTAAAAATCATTGCCAAGGTTGAGCGGCCGGAAGCGGTGAAAAATTTTGACCAGATTTTGGCTGCCGCCGACGGGGTGATGGTGGCGCGCGGGGATTTGGGCTTGGAAATGTTGCCACAGGAAGTGCCGATTTTGCAAAAAAGAATGATTGAAAAATGCTTGAAGGCGGCCAAGCCGGTGATTGTCGCTACCCAGATGCTGGAGTCAATGATTAAAAATTCGCGGCCGACCAGAGCGGAGGTTTCCGATGTCGCCAACGCGGTGACTGACCACACGGACGCGGTCATGCTCTCCGGCGAAACCGCCACCGGCCGCCATCCGGTGGAAGCCACTTCCATGATGACGAAAATTGTTGAGGAAACCGAGCGCTCGCCTTATGATGATTTATTTTACCGGTCGCCTAATGGCAAAACCTCTTCTTTGGAAGTGACCGGCCATATGGTTTATGCCGCCGCTTTAGATACCAAAGCCAAGGCGATTGCCATTATTACCCGCTCCGGCGTCTCGCCTCGCCTGATTTCGCGTTTTCGGCCCCAGGTGCCGATTATCGCTTTTACCGACCACGCCTTGCTTCAGCGCCAATTGGCTTTGAGTTGGGGCGTTTACGCGTACCAATTGAAAATTACCAATGACCTGGACCAGATGATCCCCATAGTCAGCCAAAAATTAAAACAGGAAAAAATAGTCAAGCCCGGGCAGGAAATCGTTTTGGTCGCCAGCCATCCCTTGGTCCAGAAAGGCCGAATGAATTTCGTTAAAGTAGAAGTTATTAAATAAATTAACCTAATTGCTCTAATTATTCTAATTGACCCCCGCCCGCCTTGACTTCGCCCAGTTTATTAGGAAAAATCTTTATTAATAACTTAATTCCCGACAATTTACTTATTTATTCTTGCTAAATCGTCAAGGCGAAGTCGGGCAGGTAATCAAACCCCAATATCTGATGACCAATGACTAAAAAAGAATAAAGTTTTAGGCATTAGAAATTGGGATTTGGGATTTGATTAGAATAATTAGGTTAATTAGAATAATTAGAGATTAGTTTAATCAAATTTATGTCTAATAAAAATCAAAAATTCATCCTCTGGTTCAACGAAACCGGCATTAAGGATGTTCCCTTAGTCGGCGGCAAGAATGCGTCTTTGGGCGAAATGTATTGCCATTTGGTGAAACAAGGCGTCAATATCCCCAACGGCTTTGCGGTGACCGCCTATGGCTACCGCTATTTTATGAAAAAAACCAAGACCGACAAGGAAATTAAAAAAATCCTCAAGGGTTTGGACACGAGAAAAATAAGTGATTTAAAAAAGAGGGCATTGGCGACCAGACAAGCGATTTTAAACGCCGAGTTGCCTGAAGAATTAGTTAAAGAAATTGCCAGCGCCTACAAAGAATTATGTCAGTTTTATAAAACCGATAACGTGGATACGGCTGTCCGTTCTTCGGCTACGGCCGAGGATTTGCCGTCAGCTTCTTTCGCCGGCCAGCAGGA
>JAZDFN010000043.1:0-6532 GCA_043807885.1 bacterium
ATACAAAAAGCCGCCGTAGGCCACCACGGTCACAGCCAGAGCGCCCACAATCCCCAATCCCCAAATGTACGCCTGTTTGATGTATTCGCAGGGCGTGGGATTGGCCGAAAGATTGCCGAATGGGTACTCAAGGGCCAGAGCGGCTTTGGCGCCAAAGCCGAAAAAAAAGCCTAAAGTTGTAAAAAATATTTTTTTCACTTTTTTTGCTTATTCTTTGTCAAAAATTTAGGAATATAGCCATGCTGCTGCAGGTATAAAGTGACCATAAAAGCGGTCCAAAAAGGCAGGGCGTTTATCAGAGGAATAAATTCTAAAACAGTCGCGCCCATAAATCTTTTGGTTGGAAAGCGGCCCAATCTGACTGCGCACCAAAGCCAGAGCGACAAAATAGCCGAGATGTTGGCAATCGGCGTCAGAGGGATGCCGATAACCAAAAGCGTGGCGCCGCCATCAAGGCTGTCTTTGCCAAAAGCGATCAGGCCGATAAATAAAAATTCAATGATTGAGATTTGGTTTTCAGAACCCGCTTTTTCATTCTTTATTTCAGTATTTTCGTCTTCGTTTTCTTCAGTTTGAATTTCTGGATCGTTTGCCGGGGCCTGGATTTGATCCGGAGGCGCGGCTGTATTGTTGGTATTTTTTTCCATAAATTGACCCTAAAACAGATTGCTTGCTTGGCGGCTATCATTGGAATTTTCTTCTTGGGCCAGTTCTTCTTTGGCCTTTTCAATTTCCAGCAGCTGGGCCGGGTCAGAAGTGATAATTTGGTCTTCGGTGTAGGAGGCAACCACTTTTATAGCCACATGCTTTAAGCCGGCAAAGAAAATTCCTTCGCCGATACTGCATTCAAGCAGAAGGTATTTTTCCTGGTCCGTCAGATTGAAAGTGTTTTGAATAATGTCAATGATGGCCGGTGATTGTTTCATCAAAAGCTGTATGGAAGAATTGGTCACAATCGGCTTGCCATAGGGCGAAGCCATAAAATCGGCCACATCCTGCGTGATGGTGGTCAGGCCGAGAAAATATTTGCGGCAGCGCTTGGCAATGCCGAACATAAAAGAGGCGGCGTCTTCATAGCGCATCATCACCCAGGCCTCATCCACCACCAGAATTCTTTTTTTAAGTTCCGAGCGGATAAGGTTCCAGATGTAATGCAAAACGACATACATGGCCATCGGCCGCAGCTCTTCTTCCATGTCGCGGATTGAGAAGGCCACCAGCCGGTTTTTGACAGCGATGTTTGTCGGCTGGTTAAAGAAGCCGGCATAAGATCCGGTGGTGTATTTTTCCAGGCGCTGGGCCATGCCTTGGCCTCCTTCCATATTTTCCAGAACGGTTTTTAAATCAGCCAGAAGCGGCGGCGTGATTTTGGAAAAATCGGAGTCGGGCGTGATGTCGCGCGAGGCATAGGTTTCAGTGAGCGCTTTGTCCAGGAGCGCGTCTTCCTGCGCGCTTAGGCCGCCCATCATGATGCGGATCAAGCCCACCAGATTAATGATGTTTGAGCGCAGGATGTCACCGGGATGCTCGTCCTTGCGCGGAATAGGCAGATCAAAAGGATTGATATGGCTGGGAGAAGAAAGAGAAACTTTAATGTATGAGCCACCGACGGTTTCGGCCAGATATTGGTATTCGTTTTCCGGGTCAATAACAATGACATCGGCGCCCATCATCAGCGAGCGCAGGATTTCCAATTTCACCGCGTAGCTTTTACCAGCGCCGGATTTGGCGAAAATAACCATATTGGCGTTTTCCAGAGAAAAACGGTCAAAAAGAATCAAGCTGTTATTGTGGCGGTTAATGCCGTAGAGAATGCCTTTGTTTTGTGATAGATCCGAAGATATAAAAGGAAAGGTGCTTGAAATCGGCGCGGTGTTCATGGGTGTTGAGATATCAAGCGCGTCTTTGCCAAAAGGAAGCACAGAAGTCAGACCGGTTTCTTGCTGGAAAGTGGCCGGTTTGGCGTAAACGAGTTTTGATTCCATGACGGCCCTGATTTCGTTTTCAGTCGCGTCAAGCTCCTGAAGGGAGTCGCCGAAAATCGCCACATAAAGGCCGAAATAGAAAAACTTTTCCGTTCCCTGCTGGAGAGTGTCTCGCAAAGTTTCCATATCTTGAAGCGCGGTTTCCAGAATCGGGTCGCGCACTTTGCCTTTTTCCTGCTGGCTTGAAATCTGGGACTGCACTTGGCCGACTTTCTTTTTTAATTGTTTCAAAATAACATTCGTTTCCGCCGGCCGGATGAACATAGAAACATTTAATTCTTTATCCAGTGTTAGCACCGGCGAGAACCAGTTTGTGTTCAGGTTTCTGGGATAAGTGAAGACAAAAAGGACGCGGCAATATTTGCCGCCGATTTGAACGTAGTTTGAGCTGATTTTCAGGGCCGGAGGCGCAATAATGCCGGCAATACCGGAAGAAGTTTCCGGTTCTTGCGTCGGCTTCGGTTTGGGATTTAATTTGGAAAAAAATGGGAGGTTCATTGTTGGGGTCTTATATTTTGGTTGCCGACAGTCTCTTTGGCGGATTCGGCGGGCGCTTCTTTTGCCTGCGGGTTATAAAGCCGGTAAAAAAGCTCGGTCAGTTCCTGATCGTTTAAAGCAGCGCTTTTTAAATTACAGATGGTCAGCCCCGCGGAAATATATTCTATTCTTTGCCAGAGCGCGGCCCGCATTTGCTCATAGGTCTGGGTTTGCTGTTCCGGCGATTCTTTTTTAAACAAGCCGGTTATTTTATCGGTCAGCCCGGCATTGGCTCTGGGCTCGCTTTGGGCATAGCCAATCACCACATAAAAAAATGTGCTCATAATGTTGACGATTTGTGTCAGGCCTTTGATAAAGTCAATGTATTCGCCGGTCTGGATTTTGAGCAGTTCATTTTCCTGTTCGTTTCTTTTTTGTTCAAGGAGCGAGAGGTATTCGGTGACATCAAAGCGCCTGGTGATGACTAAAATTTGGATGGGAAAATCAAGTGAATTTAAAAATTCCTGATAGCGCATCGTCAACGCGTCTTGTTCTTGGGCTGATTTTAGCGCAAAGTTGGCCGAGGAAACCATTAAAACGCCTCGGAGGGAGGTGTCTTTCATAATAATGACGCCGTCTTTTATTTCCTTAATTGGAATTTTTTGCAGGATATCCGCTTTTTCGCCGTTCATTGTTTTTTCTTTTTCCAGACAAAAAGTTTTGGCCGGATTAAATAATTAATAAAAGAGCCAAACACGAAGACAAACGGCCGGCCATTGACTTTGACGAAGGCCAGCGCCAGGCACAGCGCAACAACCGGGGCGGCAATAAGTAAAAAAAGCCAGAATTGGAGATAGTGATATAAAATAAAAACACCCACTCCCCCGCCGGCCAGCCAGCCGAATTGTTTTAAAGTCAGCGGCCCGATTATTTTGTCTTCAATGTCCAAAAATTGCGGGATGTTGAATTGCATACTGAAGAAGATTTAAGATTTACGATTTAAGAATTAAGAATGATTTTGATTTTGTGATCAGTCCTTGTAAAAGCCTATGGACTTGATTGCTCTTTTCCGCTAAATCCAGAAAGGCATTTTTTTCTAAATACCCGACATCTTTAGCTATCAGAATTTGATTTTTTAATTCAATTAAAGATCCTTGCGCCAGATAATAAAATTGAACCTTTTCTTTGTAGCCCTGCCTTCCAAATCCTTCAGCAATATTTGAGGTGATGGATATAGCCGCTCTCCGCATTTGATTTACTAAAGAAAATAACTCTTCTTTCGGGAATCTCTTTGTAATCCGATAAATGGAAATAACTAATTCATGTCCTTCTTGCCATGCCTTTAAATCGGTGAATGAGCGTATTTTTTCATTTTGCATTTATTCTTAAATCTAGATTCTTAAATCTTAAATCCAAATCAGAGTTCGCCTCTAAAACCTTTCAAGTCCACCACATTTCCTTCCAGCTTCGGCTCTGGTTTTCGCGGCGGCTGCGGGCCGGCCAAATCTTCAAAGTTAACTTGTTCGCGGTAAGGATTATTTTGTGGTCTGGCGGCCGGCCGGGCTGGCGCAACTGGCGGAGGCGGCTGCGGCGGCAACGCGGGCTGGGGCTTTGGCGAAAGCGACGGCGGCACGATGCGGGCGTAATTTGGTTTATTTTGCAACGGTAATGGCGGCGTGGGGATGTTGGCGGGTGGCTGAATATTTTTTGGCGGCGCAGCCGGCGTTGCCGAAATTGGTTTTGGCGCGGGCGTCTGGTTTGCCCGGGAGATCAGCTTTTCAAATAGAATCAGCCCGGATTTTTTGGAAAAAGGCAGTTTGGTTTTATCGTCATATGCTTTTAAAAGCGCGTTTAACGCCTCGCGCTGATTGTAGGTCAGATTTCGGCCATTGTCGCTTTTATACAAATATCCGAGCCGGACCAAAGGCAGATCGCCGTCAGGAAATTGGCCTTTGTATTGTTTGTAGTCAAGAAGCCAATTTTTGACAAACGGCTGCAGGGGTTCCGGGGAATCGCTGATTTTTAAAAGCGTGTCGCCGATTTTTTGCAAGAGGCATTCTTTGCGGCCGGCGGCTAGCGTTTCTTCAAGCGACTGAAAAATAATTTCTTCGGCAATTTTTTCTTCCTTCGGAGCTCCTTTTTCTTCTTCTTCAATCTCAAGTGTTTTTGGTTCGTGCGTGGGCGGAGTCGCCTTTTGGCTCCAAGAGCTGACCAAAGCCGGCGCGTCGGAAAAAAATTCCTTCAAAGGCAAGAAAATTTCTTTGGTGATTTGCGCGGCCAAACCGCAGGCGACTGGCGGCGGCACATCGGCGTGGTCTTTGATCGCTTGCGCAAAATCAGACAAATTTATTTCAGCGACAAAAATGAGGCCCATGAGCTTGGCAATTTCCTGCAATTGCTGGTCGTTTAATCCATAGCTGGTTGCCGCTTTATAGTTTGCCTTAGCCGGCAAATTTGAAAGCAGCATGTCTCTAACCGGCTCAACTAGTTTATTTACTTTTTCGCGGAAATCTGTAGGCATGGTTGTTTACTTGAAGAAAAATCTAATTAGCTTTTGTTATAAGTTTGCAAGATAGGGATCGGCATTGACGAGACTGTTCGCTTTTGCGCCTGGAGTGGCTTTAATGTGGCGGACTATTTGGGCTGCCAGTGTGCCGTCTTGTATTTCATCAATGATTTTCCTCAATTTGTTGGCGGGGATATTTTCAGATACAGTAGCATCAAAGATAGTTATTCTCTTTAGGCCTTCGGCTCCGGCTTTTGGAGCCCATTCTGCCTTTTGTCTGGTATTTAGTCTAGAAATATCACCGGATTGAGAAGCGTGAGCAAACTGAATTTTGTCATCTTCTGCTATATCAGCGGCAGTAGCTGCTGCGCCTTTGGCAGCAAGCTGAACAGCGCTTTGTATGCTGGCCGCAGCCAATCCTATCTTCAAAGTCTCTTCATGCTGTTTTGATTTACCGCGTAAATCTTCAATTTGTTTGGGTGAAGCATTTTTCGCAATTGCTTCAACAACCTTGGTATCTGAAAGCGCCAGATGCGAAACAAGATTTAAATTGCCTTCGCGAATAACCTTTTCCAGTGTTTTAGATAATTCATTAAAGCCGGCAGCAGTGCTTGAATCAATTGAATCCGGTCGGGTTTCTTGAAGCTTTTCAGCTTCTTCGGTAAGACCAAAGTGTCTTAGGGTTTCGTGCGCTCTTTTCACTTCAGGAGTGCCGGCCTTTTCTTTGAAAAGATTTCTTCTTTGGGCTTCCTGCACGGCAATTAATTTGCGCGCTCCCCAAGCTTTTTGAGTTTCAAAAAGGATATCGTCGTTTGACATTCGGGTGGTCAGATTCCGATACGCTTCGTGTTGAGGCGCCTTTGCCGGCGATCCCTTGATTTGTTTGGCCTTGGCTTCAAGACGCCCGCCCCATTTCTGCGTCGGGCCCCATTTTTTCAACATTCCTCCGGTCCATCCCGTCAGTGTGCCTGCGCCCATGGCCGCTCCGTATCTGGCTGGCCGTAATGGGTAGCCAGCGGTTCTGCCAGCGGTTCTTTTCACTTTGCCTGTGGCCCAACTGCGCCCTTTTTGCACCATAGACATAGCGGCCGAAGCGCCCAAGACGCCGGTTCTTTCAGCCACCCTCAAGGCGCCTATCAAAAAGCCAATGATAATAATATAACTGAAAATTGTTTCAATAGTCTGGCCGCCGAATTGGCCGACAGGTGTCGCCGCCGCAGTTTTGAGATTGGCAATATGCTGATCATTGAAACCGGCATTCTTCAACAGCGTTCCGCTTCTGATGATTGAAACTGTTAGATAAAGAAAAAAAGTATACACGGGCGCAAAAATAATCCACTTCATAAAAGTGCTCCACCATTGATGCCAGTATTTAGCCGTGCCCGGAAGGATGGAACAAAGCCAGGCTATGGGCGCCAGAATTAAAAGAAACCAGAAGGTTATGGTCCGGACAATCATAAAAAAAGCGCCGGCAAAAAAAGTGAATGCGGCGATTAAAATCACGATTATATTCATGAAAATAGAAAAAATTATGGCCACCAATCCATCTATTTCCTGGCTGGTT
>JAZDFN010000044.1:0-2681 GCA_043807885.1 bacterium
GGCCGAGCCGCCTACTACATCATTAACGACGTCAGAGCGCAATTCAAGGAAAAGCCGGGCATCATGGCCGGCACGGAAAAACCCGACTATGCCCGCTCGGTTGACATCTGCACCCGAGGCGCCCTCAAAGAAATGGTTTTACCGGGCTTGACCGCGATCATCGTGCCGACAGCCGTCGGCTTCCTCCTGGGGCCGGAAGCGGTCGGCGCCACTTTGATTGTCGGCACCATTACCGGCATTATCTTGGCTCTAACCTTAAACAATGGCGGCGGGGCTTGGGACAATGCCAAAAAATACATTGAAACCGGCGCTTACGGGGGCAAGGGATCCCCAACCCACAAAGCGGCCGTGGTCGGCGACACCGTCGGCGACCCGTTCAAGGATACGGCCGGCCCGTCATTGCATGTCTTGATCAAATTGCTCTCCACTCTCACACTGGTATTAGCGCCGTTATTTTTGTTGTTTGCTTCTTAAAATTTCTGGAAAAACACCCCGTGGGATAATTCCCGCGGGGCGTTTTGTTTGCCGGTCAGATTAAAAAAGGGTTGAAAAGCGATTCAATGATTTCGATGATTTGCTTCAAAATTTATTTCTCTTTTTCGGGACTTGAAGTGAAATCATAAGCTGATTTCAACTTTTCAATCTGAACGGCCAAGGAAAGATCCGGCATGCCTACCTCCTATAATCAGTCATTATAAATAAAAACCAAGCAAAAATCAAGTCCTTGTCAAAAATCAAGGGATGTGATAAATTGATTATGTTAATTTAACAGCCGTTTTATATGAAAAAAGAGATTCATCCCCTTTACTACCCCGATGCCAAAGCCACTTGCGCCTGCGGCAATACTTTTATTGTCGGCTCTACCCAGCCGGAATTAAAAGTGGAAATCTGCTCGGCCTGTCATCCTTACTACACCGGCAAGCAGAAGCTGTTGGATACGGCCCGGCGGGTTGATAAGTTCAAAAAGAAAATGGAAAAAAAGTCGGAAAAAGTGACCAGCAAGAAAGCCAAGCGGACCATCAGGGATACCAAGAAACAAGGAAAAACATGAACCCCGAGGCGATTGCTAAAATCAAAAAAAATTTTCAAGCGCTGGAAAATCAGATCCAGGATCCGGCGATCATTAGTGATATTCAAAAATTAAAAACCATCAGCAAGGAATACGGCGAATTGAAAAGCCTCATGGCTAAAATTGAGGAGTGGGAAAAAATCACCAACCAAATCAAAGAGAATGAGGATTTACTCCAAAGCGCCGAAGAAGAACTGAAAACCGTGGCCGCGGAAGAACTGGCCAATTTGCGGGAGCAAAAGGAAAAACTGGAAACCGCCATTGACGAAGAGTTAAGACCGAAAAATCCTCTGGACAAAAAGAACATTATTGTGGAAATCAGGGCGGGCACCGGCGGCGACGAAGCCGCCTTGTTTGCGGCCGAATTGTTCCGGATGTATTCCCGCTATGCCGAAAAAATGGGCTGGCAAACCAAACTAATATCCAGCAACCGCATCGGCGTGGGCGGGATCAAAGAAGCCATTTTTGAGATTGCCGGCCAAAACGTTTACCGCAATCTGAAATACGAAAGCGGGGCTCACCGCGTCCAGCGCGTGCCGGAAACGGAAAAAAGCGGGCGGGTGCACACTTCCGCCGCCACCGTGGCGGTTCTGCCCGAAGCCGAAGAGGTTGATGTTGAATTAAAGCCCAATGATCTGGAAATCATCGCTTCCACCGCCGGCGGGCACGGCGGCCAATCGGTCAATACCACTTATTCGGCCGTCCGCATCAAACACAAGCCCTCGGGCTTGGTTGTCCAGTGCCAAGACGAGCGGTCTTTTCAGCAAAACAAAGAAAAAGCCCTGCGGGTCTTACGCTCCCGGATCCTGGCCATGGAAGAAGAAAAGAAACAAAAAGAGCGCGCCCAAGACCGGAAAAGCCAGGTTGGTTCCGGCGATCGGAGCGAAAAAATCAGAACTTATAATTTTCCGCAAGATCGCGTCACCGACCACCGCCTCAAAGAAAGCTGGTACGGGCTGAATAATATCATGGACGGCGATATTAATAAGATGATTGAAAAATTAAAAAACTACTAAGTGTCATTGCGAGACAAACTTCTTGGCTGTCATTCTGGAGCGAAGTCCCGATGACTATCGGGACGAAGCGATAGAATCCCGTAGTTGTCTGTAATTACTGTCAATGAAGGGGATCCTATCGGTCCCCGCCCTGGGCGGGTCCCTCCAGGATGACAACTAAAAGTATGAATATTAAAAAAATTCTAAAACAGGCGGCTGAAAAATTAAAGGCGGCAAAAATTGACTCGGCGTTTCTCGACGCCGATATTTTGTTAGCCTTTACCCTCAAAAAACCCAAAGAATTTTTATATTCTTATCCGGAAAAAAAATTAACCAAAAATCAGCTGGCCAAATTCAACCAATTAATCAATCGCCGCGCCAAACGCGAACCGGTGGCTTATTTAATTAATCGCAAAGAATTTTACGGCTTGGATTTTTATGTTGACAAAAATGTCTTAATCCCCCGCCCTCTGACGGAAACATTGGTAGAAGAAATAATTAAAAAAGTAAAAAACAAAAAAGTTGTTATCGCCGACATTGGCACGGGCTCGGGCTGTATCGCCATTACCCTGAAAAAACATTTGCCCCAAGCCACGATTTATGCCATTGACATTTCC
>JAZDFN010000045.1:0-19651 GCA_043807885.1 bacterium
AAAATACCACAAACAAAAATTAAAGCAAGTTGGCGCCGGTCATTTCTTCAGGCAAAGGAATCCCAGCCGCGGCCAAGATAGTCGGCGCCACATCGGCCAGCACTCCGCCGGGCGTCAAGGACGATAAGTCCTTGCCTTCGATCTCGGCTAACTTCCGACCCTGCCATTTCTTGGCCACGGCAATAAACGGCACGGGAAAAGTGCTGTGCTCCTTGTCAATCTGGCCGGTCTGCAAATTCATCATTTCTTCGGCATTGCCATGGTCGCCCACCAAAAAAACCGCGCCATCTTTTTCCAAAACCGCCGGCGCCACTTGAGCGAGGCAATTATCCACGGTCTCAATGGCCTTAATGGTGGCCGGCAGATTACCGGTATGGCCGACCATATCCGGATTGGCGTAATTGACAACGATAAAATCAAACTGATCGCTTTTAATCGCCGCCAATAATTTAGCGGTCAATGCCAACGCGGACATTTCCGGTTTTTGGTCATAGCTGGTTACGGCCGGCGACGGCACCAAAGCCCGCTCTTCGCCCGGAAACTTCTCTTCATGCATGCCGTTTAAGAAGAAGGTGACGTGGGCATATTTTTCCGTTTCCGCCAGATGCAATTGCTTTAATCCGTTATCGCTGAAGACCTTGGCCAACGGGCTGGCCAGATAAATGGTCGGAAACATGATGCCGACCGGCAAATTCTTCTCATATTCGGTCATGGTAATGAAAGTCAGCCCCTTTAAAAATTCCCGTTTAAATTTTTTGAAATCCGGTTGGACAAAGGCCTGCGTCAGCTGGCGGGCGCGGTCGGCTCGGAAATTATAAAAAATCACCACATCCGACGGTTTGACAACCGCCATCGGCTGGCCGGCTTTGTCGGTAATCACCGTTGGGACAAATTCTTCGTCATAAACGCCTAATTTGTAAGAGGCCTCAATGGTTTTGATCGGGTCTTCAGCTTTTTTGGCTGACTGGCCCAAGGCAATTGCCTGATAGGTCTTGGCAATCCGGTCCCAATTCTCATTGCGATCCATGGCATAGAACCGGCCGCTGATGGAAGCCACCGAGGCGGTCTCGTGAAAAGAGTCAATCGCCTCCCTCAAAAATCCTTGCCCGCTGTCGCGGGAAGAATCCCGGCCGTCTAAAAACAAATGGAGGAAAACCTTGCCGGCCAAGCCATTCTTCTTGCAAAAATCCACCAAAGCGGCCAAATGCCGGTCGTGGGCGTGAACGCCGCCATTGCCCAAAAGGCCCAGCAAATGCAAATTGGAATTATTCTGCTTGACTTTTTTAACCGCCTCCAACAGCCATTGGTTCTTAAAAAAACTTTTATTTTCAATCGTCCTGTCGATTCTCGGCAGGTTCTGGTAAAAAGAAAAACCGGCGCCGATATTCAAATGGCCGACTTCCGAGTTGCCCATTTCGCCCCAAGGCAGGCCCACGCTCAAGCCCGATGCTTGGAGCAATGTGGTGGGGTAATTACCGATTAATCCCTCCAGAAACGGCGTCTTGGCGCGCCAAACCGCGTTGGTATCAATGGCTTCAGCAATTCCCAAGCCATCTAAAATAATCAAAACTATCGGTCTTAACGACAATTTTTTCATAAATGATTATTGGTTCTCTTTGATAATCTCCACGATTTTGTCTTCCAGCTCCTTGACGCCGTTAGCCAGTTGCTGGCGCCGGTAGTCGTCTGTTGCCGATTCATGCTCAATCACGTGCCGATTGCGGTCATAGACCAAATCGGTGATTCTCAACAGAATCTTCTCTTTGACCGCCTGATCAGTGATTTGGAACTCCTGAAAATACTGCTCAATGGTTCTTTGCTCTAATTTGTCCATAAAAATGGTTGATTTATTAACAATTCCATTGTAACACAAAATGGCTATTTGATAAATATGGAGTTTTGGCTATCAGATTCTCTGAAGCAATCTTGAATTTCAAAGAGAAAAAATAATGGTCTTATTAGCCACTCCGCCGATGGCAGAGTGGCTATCTTTTTAAAATCGAGGTAAAATTAAAACAACAAAAACAACAGGAGGAAAGCAAGTGAAAAAGAAAAAACGTTCTTTAAAAAACCGCCTCCCCATGGAAATCGTGGAGACGTTGCGGAAACGAGGCGGCTCCCACTCTACCCAAAAGGGAGCTAGGGGCTATGACCGCAAAAAGGTCAAACCCATCCGAGCCAGAGACTTTAACCAAGATCTGGCTCTTTTTTTATAAAATAAAAAGGTCTCTGCAAGCAGAGCCCTTTTGAAGGTACGGATTTAATTTTTAGGAACTTGTTTCAATGCTATGGCGTCCGCTCCTTTCGGGCCTTGGCAAACTCGGCAACTTTTGAGCTCAAAATAATAACCAGTCGGATCTTCCGGTAAATCAACTGCCGCCATTTTAGCCATTTTTTCAGCCAAACTTTTTGTAATATCTGTATAGGTACCACAACCTGTGCAGAAAAAGACCATAAACGCTTGATCCCACTCGGGAGATTTCAAAATCTTCTCGGGGTCAACTACAAAAGCGCCAGTTGCTATTTTTGGTTTTACCTTGTCGAAAAAATCTTCGGCGAGCTTATTGTCATCTGTGGTCATATAGACATTTCCTCCTTAATTATATTAATGTCCTAATTTCTCCATTATTCTAAAAACTGTTTCATCAATCTTTGCTTCATATTCTTCCTTGTCTTCTATCGGATCAAGTCCGCCTTCCTTTTCTACTAAAATCTCAATATCCGGATTATATATTTTATTTTTCTCTTTCTTTGGATTACCGGTAATGCCCAAAGTTACTTTTTTAGTTGTCTCGCCTTCGTCAAACTCCACCCAAGCATCAACGGAATGTTTGTAATCATGTATAGACCAAACCGCTGTATACAATCTTAATCTTTTATCCTCTACTTCTAACCCTAATTCCTTCGCTATGGCTTCGCGTATATCTCTCGCCGGCTTCTTGGTGGGTTTAAAAGGATAATCAAGGCGCGGCTGGCGACCTTTGGCATCGTCTTCTGTTGCTTCAAAAGTTATCCGTTCTCTGGCTTCTTCAGACAAAGCATCGTATATCTCATTAAACTCTTCATAAGATAAGGGCTCAAATACTTTGCCAAACCATTCTGCCTCTAAGACATGGCCTTTCTTCCTTGGATCATAATTCTCTCTGGGATGAAATCTTTCCATAACGATTATTTTATTTGGAATTACAGCTTATCATATAATCAATAATATGTCAATAGTAATTATACACATTCCTAGCATTCCACAAAACCCAGCCCCGGGTGATCGGGCTTTCTTCCACCGCCCTGATCTGTTCCCTGACTTTAGCTATATCATACACCGCGCCCATGTCAAAATCCTGAAGCCAAACCCTCAATTTGGCCGATGACTCGGTCATCATGGGCTGGGCCAATTTCAAGCCGTGGCTGACCACCTGGTAAGGATACTGGGCCGGATTACTGAAGCCCAAATGGCCGGGCGCGTAATGCGATGGGTAGGCCATTGGATAAATATAATCAACGGTGGAGGTGGCAATGGCCAAATGCTGGCCAATGCCCAGATCATAGTCAGTAACAGCATTGTCCATGACCAGGCCGAAAAAGTCAACGGAAACATAGGCGGGTTCGTCTTTCAAACCCTCATCCATGTAGGCGATAAACTCACTGATAGTATCGGTTCTTTTGGCTGGCGGATTGTGGTATTCGGCCAGCCCCATGGGCCCGTCTGAAGGAAAGCGGGTATAATCAAAATTAATTTCATCCACGCCTGCGCTGATCACTTCCCGGGCAATCGCCAAATTGTAATCCCAGACTTCTTTAACCGTCGGGTCAGCCCATTTTTCGCCCCGGTAATTGCGCCAAACGCCGCTTGCCTCGCCGGCAGGCGGGCCGCCTTTGCGGATAATACCCAATTCGGGCCGAGCCGTAGTTAAAACCGGATCAACAAAAATCACCTGCCGGGCAATGACATAGATGCCGTTCTGGTGCAATTCAGCCACCAAGCCGGGCAGATCATCGATAATCGGTTTGCGGGCTTCGTACTTCATCACTTCCGGAATCCGGCTGGAGTAGAAGACATAGCCGGTGGCGTCTTTGATGTCAAAAACCACGGCATTCAAATCCGTGGCCTTAAGCAAATCAATGAAAGCCTGCCGGCTCTTGGCATTAGCTACGCTGGGGGCGGACAAATAGATGCCTTTGACATAAACTTCCGGTGGTTTGACTTTGGGAATAAATTGTTTTTTCAGGTAATTTTCCGTCAAGTTGGTCACGGCCAAAAGGCGGTTGGTCTGGTCGGCCAAAAGGAAATTAAAACTGGCCCACCAAACGGAGCTGGAAATCAATAATATCGAAAAAATAGTGATCAGCGACCAGTGGGCCGTTTTGACTCTCATAGAGGAATTATATGATTACATGTAATTGCGTCGTTCGGCCCAAATGAACACCAGTGTTCATTTGTTCCTCACTAGCAATTATAGCATTTTTGGGGGATTTGAGGAAATAAAAAAATCCCCGTAAAAACAGGGATAAAAATAAGTTGTCATTTATTTTTTGTCATTTCTGCCAATCAACGGCAACTCTTTTAAGGGCGATTCGCCAATTGCAAAAAGCAAGATTTTATTAAAATTATTATTTTCTTGAGCCATTATTGCCAAGGTACAGCAACGGTGCATGCCTTCAACAGTATAAACCTTGCCGCCCACTTCCAAACAGGTAATAATTTTATCAACCGGAAAATCATTTTTCGCTCTTTGAATAAAAGAATGATTAATGATCTCCGGCAAAACTGCCAGTTCTTTAAAAGTTTTTTCTTTAGCTCCGCCGTAATAATTTTCAGTCCAACCCCTGAACGGGCCGCCATAAAACTGCGGCACTACTTGCAGTGGATTTGATATTTCATACAATCCCCATCCGGCTTTGGCGCATTCAAAAGGAATGGCATAACCGGTCAAACGCCAATCCGCCCAAGAGGCAAAACCGCGCTCTTTCGCCAAGTTAATCCAGTTTTCTTTGTCGCCTTCATTCTGATACCAAAAAGAAAAAACCTCTTCCCACTTCAAAGGCCTGACTAATTTAATGTTTTCGCTATTTAGCATTTTTAACTATTTTAATTTATTCTAAAAAGATATTAGGTTACGGCCGTAACCGATTCAGCATCCTGGGGAATGGAATAGTCTCGCGGATATGGGGCAAACCGCAGATCCAGGCCACGGCTCGTTCCAAACCGATGCCAAAGCCCGAATGCGGCACCGAGCCGTATTTTCTTAAATCCAGATACCAAGCAAATTCCTTCTTCGGCAGTTTGTGCTCCTTAAGCCGTTTAACCAATTCGTCATAATCATCTTCTCTTTGCGAACCGCCGATAATTTCGCCATAACCCTCGGTTGCCAGTAAATCGGCGCACAAAGCCAATCTTTCATTCTGCGGGTCGCGTTTCATGTAAAACGCCTTGATGGCGGAAGGGAACTTTTCCACAAAAACCGGCCGGTCGTATTCTTTGGTCAATTTAGTTTCATCATCAGCCCCGAAATCATCGCCGTGTTTTATATCCGAACCCAGTTCCTGTAATTTTTTTATGGCCTCATCATAAGTGATTTTGTAAAATGGCGGCTTAATCTTCTCTAACGGCTTGATATCTCTTTCCAAAATCGCCAACTCCTTTTTATTATCCTCTAAAACTTTTTTTACCATATGGCAAATCATTCCTTCTTGAATTTTCATATTTTCCTCATGCTCCACAAAAGCCGCTTCGGCGTCCATCATCCAGAACTCAATCAAGTGCCTCCGGGTCTTGGATTTTTCCGCCCGAAACACCGGGCCGAAATCAAAACACCGGCCGACGCTGAAAATAGCGGCTTCAATGTAAAGTTGGCCGGATTGGGTGAGGTACGCCTTGTCCCCGAAATAATCAACGCTGAACAAAGTGGTTGTGCCCTCACAGGCATTGGGCGTAAAAATCGGCGCGTCCACTTTGATAAAATTTTCTTTGTTTAAATATTCATAAATAGCATTGATGATGGTGTTGCGGACGCGCAAAACCGCCCACTGCCTTGGCGAGCGCAACCACAAATGGCGGTTGTCCATCAAAAAATCCGGGCCGTGCTCTTTTTTGCCGATCGGATATTCTTCGGCTAAATTAATAATTTTCAAATCTTTAACTTGCAATTCAAAAACGCCATTTTGCTTGGGATGGGCAACTACTTTACCGGTAATTTCAATTGATGTTTCTATGGTGATTTTTTGGCAAGCTGACCAAACTTCCGCGCTCACTTCCGCTTGGGAAACAATCGCCTGAATCACGCCACTGCCGTCGCGAATTTGCAAAAAATAAATTTTGCCCGAAGAACGGAAATTAAAAACCCAACCCTTTAAGGCAATGAATTCATCCAGGCGGCTCTTAACATCCTTAATTAAAAGGCAAGGCATATTATTCTTTTTTCTCGGTTTTTTGTTCAGCGGTTTCTTTCTCTTTTTCCTCGCCTACCACCGGAATCTCCCCGATTGGCGTTTCCGCCGCCGGTTTAGCTTCTTCTTTGGCCGGTTCAACCATCAAGGCCACCGCTTCGTCGGGCTTATTGAGAATTGTTAAGCCGGCCGGCACTTTCAAGTCCTTGATGTGAATAATATCGTCAAAGGTCTTCAAGGGCGACAAGTCAACTTCAATTTCATGAACCAAATCCTTGGGCAAGCATTCCACCTCCACCGCCTGCAAACTGGTTTCCAGGACGCCGCCCAGATTCTTAACCGCTTCCGCTTCACCGACAAATTTGAGCGGAATTTCCGCTTTCAACTTCTCGTCCATCTTAATTTGATGAAAATCAACATGCAAATACCGGCCGCTGACCGGATCAATTTGCGCTTCCTTAAACAAAACCTTAACCGATTCAGCCGGCCCGATTTTCAAATCAATCAGCGAGCTCTCGCCGGCCAGCTTGTAGGCCTTCTCCAAATCCAAATATTTAACGGCCAGCCGGCGCGTGGTCAGCCCTGAACCATAAACTACCGCCGGCACCAAACCGGCCTTTCTTAAATCAGCGGACTTTTCGTCCATCTGACGCAAATTAGCCACTAAAGTCAAACTACTCATATTAAAACATTAATTGCTTAAAACTCTCTTTATCCGCTGACAAAAACTGATGAATGCCAATCACCTCATCAGCGCCAATCGGAGTGAGGTTTTTGAATTTCAAAACTTCCTCGCTGGCCAAATCAGTGATCAACCCGACGGAAGTAACGCCTAAAACATTGGCGATCACCAAAGCCACCACCGAGCTGCTGCAACGCCGGCACTTCAGGTGAATCAAACAGGCATCTTCGCGTTCTTCCAAAATTTTGGCTTCCAATTGTTCATAACGGTTCTGACAAACCGGGCAATAGTTAATCAATTTAAGGCCTTCCTGAAAAAAAGGCAATGATGATTCGTCAAAAGGCATAAAACTTATCTTTACCCCGTTAAATTGCTCGCCTTGGCGAGCACCCTGCCCCAGGCAGGGATTTAACAGGGGTGAATTTAAATGTGTTAAATATTGTAGCAATTATTGATAAAAAAGTCAATTTTCATCTCCCCCGACCTCTTATAATCACGCTTTGGGCTAAGCCAATCATTACCAAAAAAATAATCAGGCTGCTGCCGCCGTAGCTGACCAAAGGCAAGGAAATGCCGGTGACCGGCACCAAGCCGAGATTGGTGCCGATGTTGATGAAAACTTGGATGACCAGCAAAATAACCAGCCCGATAATTATAATTGAGCCGAAATCGTCGCTGGTCTGGCGGGCGGCTTTGATTAAGCGATAAAAAATGACCGCCCAAAGAACCAAAACCAAAACCACGCCCAGCAAGCCCAGCTCTTCAGCGATGACCGCGAAAACAAAATCGGTCTGGCTCTCGGGCAAAAATTTCAACTGGCTCTGCGAACCAAAGCTTAGGCCTTGGCCCCAAAGCCGACCGGAACCGATGGCAATAATCGACTGCTTGATGTTATAGCCAATCCCCAGGGGATCAGCGGCCGGACTGACAAAAGTAATCAATCGGTCTTTCTGATAGTCCTCCAAAACAAAAAACCAAGCCATCACCGACAAAAGACAAATTAATAAAACCAAAGACAGCAAGTGCAGGCGCTTGGCGCCCAAAACCAGCAATAAGCCCAACCACAAAAGCAAAAGCACCAAAGCTGAACCCAGGTCGGGTTGGAGAAAAACCAAGGCAATCAAGATAACGGCGGCCAAGCCGGTAATCATCAAATGGCGCAAATCATAGGTCTCCCGCCGGTCGCTGAAATATTTGCCCAGAAAAACAATCAGGGCCAATTTGGCGAATTCCACCGGCTGCAAATTGAAAAAGCCGAAATCAAACCAGCCGGTGGTGCCCCGGATGGTTCGGCCGAAAAACAAAACCCCGACCAGCAAAATAACCGCCAGCAAATAAATCGGCCCGCTTAATGACTTAAAAATCTTATAATTAACAAAGCAAACCAGAAAAAACAAAATCAAACCGATCAAGAAAAAGATTATCTGCTTCTGAAAGTTAAAAAAACTGTTGCCGGCCAAACTCAAACTGACGCTGTAAAGGGCAGTCAAGCCGAGAACAACCAGAAAAATCGCGACTGCCAGCAGCAGCCAATCCAGTTTTTTTAGGGGTGATAAAAAACGCCAAACGCTCATAATTATTTGAGTTCGCCGGCACCGCCTTCAAAATCAAAATAAGCCGCTGGATCCAAAATATTAACTTCGGGAATGATTTCCACCTGCGTGGTCCGCGGCAACTGCTCATACCAGTCAACGCTTACCGCCCGCTTTTCGCCAGAACCTAATTGCTCCAAGGCAAGATAATTCACCGCCATAATCCGGCTACCGCTTTTGAGAATTACCTGACAACCGACCCGCCAGAAGTTATAAGCGCTATTGTTGGTTATTTCAAACTCCACCCGGCTAATCGGCACTTTATCACTGACCAAGCTTTCCTGGGCGGCGATAAAGTTTATGTTGGCGATTTCAAAATTAAAACGGTCCTGAAAATATGACCGGTAATCGGGAATTTGGTGCTTATTAAGATGCTGCCAGTCGACATTTTTGATTTCCACTTTAGGCGACCCGCCCTGGCGGCCGGACTTAACTGCCAATTCCAACAAATACTTTTCCTCGCCGGGCAGCAACCAACCATCTCGCCAGGCCAAATCGTCATTGCCTGAAACAAACCGATAATCAAAAGTGGCCAACCAATCGCCGTTGGGATTTTTAACTTTAGCGAAAAAATCGGTTTGTTGGCTGCCCGACAAAGCATTGGTTCCCAAAATCGCCAGCGGTTGCGGTTTATTCCTATCGCGGTAACCTTGATAATCAATTAAGTCAGCCGTTAAAGAATTCTCGGCCACCGCTAATTGGCGAGCTTCCACCGTAAAAAGCATAATCAGCCGATAACCGATATAAAACCAAACCAAAACCGACAAAATAATCAAAAAAGTCACCCAACTCTGGTGCAAAAGCAGGCGATTGGCAGTCAGCCAAAAACCTAATTTCAATTGCCGGCCGGAAGGTCTATCCGGCAGACTAATCTCCTCGGCTGATTTTTCCAATTGCTCCTCGGTCAATTCAGCCGGCCCGCCTGCCTGCCTCGACTGCTCGTCAAGGCGGGCCGGCGAGACCGGTTCTTCGGCCAATTGGCCTTCTTGGTCGCTTTTTCTGTTGAAAAACATAGTGACTATATTTTACCATAAAAATAAAAAAATGGCTATTCGCCTCCGCCTCCGTCAGTTGACGGATGGCGAAGGCGGAATCCCCTTGCCATATCATTTTTTTTATGCTAAAATTAAGGTAAGAAAAACGGGACTGAAAACCCTTATTTTTTACCCAATTTATGTCTCAATTTATGTCTCAAAAAAAGGCCAAAAATCCGCTCCGCCGGCTGGCGGCTGGCGGACCAAAAAAAGCCGATCCCAACGCCTATGGCGCCGAGCAGATTACGGTTTTAGAGGGTTTGGAACCGGTCCGAAAACGGCCGGGCATGTATATTGGCGACACCGGTAAAACCGGCCTGCACCACCTGATTTGGGAAGTGGTGGATAACGGCATTGATGAAGCGATGGCCGACTTTTGCAATTGCCTGACCATATCCCTGTTGCCTGACAACCTGGTTTCAGTTGAAGACAACGGCCGGGGCATTCCAGTAGATATCCACAAGCAAACCAAAAAATCCGCTCTGGAAATCTGCTTAACCAAACTGCATGCCGGCGCTAAATTCGGCCAAGGCGGTTACAAGGTCTCGGGCGGCCTGCATGGCGTGGGTGTTTCCGTAGTTAATGCTTTGTCGGCTTATCTTAAAGCGGAAGTTAAAAAAGACGGGAGATTATATATGCAGGAATACCGGCGGGGTAAGCCCCTGGCTAAAGTCAAGCCGGTCGGCAAGGCCAGCGGCCACGGTACGATCATCACTTTTCAACCCGATCCCCAAATCTTTTCCACCCTGGAATTTGATTGGGAAATAATTTTAGAGCACTTGCGCCAGCAGGCCTATCTGACCAAAGGCGTTAAAATCATCATCAATGACCAACGGGATAATCCGCCATCCGCCCCGCCAGCTGGCGGGGGGCGGAGCGGACAATCGAACAGCCATACTTTTTTGTTTGAAGGCGGAATCGCTTCTTACGTCCGCCATCTTAACCATAACAAGCAAGTCAAGCATGAAAAAATATTTTACGCGGAAAAAGAAGCCAACGGCACCAATGTGGAAATCGCCTTGCAATACTCCGACGAATACACGGAAACGGTCTTGGCTTTTGCTAATAATATCCTCAACCCCGAAGGCGGAACCCACTTGGCCGGCTTCCGGACAGCTTTAACTCGAACGCTCAACAATTACGCCCGCAAACACGAATTGCTGAAAGAAAAAGATGAAAATCTGACCGGCGAAGATGTTCGCGAAGGCCTTAATGCCGTCATCAGCGTCAAAGTGGAAAATCCCCAGTTTGAAGGCCAGACCAAAGCCAAGCTGGGCAATGTGGAAGTCAAATCGGCGGTGGAAAACGTCTTGGTTGAAAAATTCACGGACTTTCTGGAAGAAAACCCCCATGACGCCGAGGCGATCATCGGCAAATGTTTCCTGTCAGCCCAAGCGCGGCGAGCGGCCCGGGCGGCCAGAGAGACCGTTCTGCGCAAAGGCGCTTTGGAAGGCCTGACTTTGCCGGGCAAACTAGCGGATTGCTCCACTCGCGATGCCCAAAGAAGCGAATTGTACTTAGTGGAAGGCGACAGCGCCGGCGGCTCGAGCAAACAGGGCCGAGATCGGGAATTCCAAGCCATTCTGCCGTTAAGAGGCAAAATCCTTAATGTGGAAAGGGCGCGCATTGACAAAATGTTGGCTAACAACGAAATCAAATCGTTGATTATCGCTTTAGGCGCTAATTTCGGGGAACAATTTGATATTACCAAATTAAGGTACGACAAAATCGTCATCATGACTGACGCTGATGTTGACGGCTCCCATATCCGGACTTTAATTCTGACTTTATTCTATCGTTATTTCCCGGAAATCATCAAGCAAGGCCATCTATATATCGCCCAGCCACCGCTTTACGGCGTCAAATCGGGCAAAGGATTAAAATATGCCTACAATGATGAAGAGCTGGCAAAACTGCTCAAAGAAAACCGGTTGGTTAAAGAAGAAAAAGAAAACAAGAAAGAAAAGTCCGCCCAATCCGCCCAGGGCGGACAAGGCGGATCCGCCACGGGCGGGAAAAAAACAGAAGAAATCCCCGAAACAGAAGAAGCTGTTTCTCCCATGGCTCCCCCTTCCAGCGTCCAGCGCTACAAAGGTCTGGGCGAAATGAATCCGGAACAGCTCTGGAGCACCACGATGAACCCTCAGACCCGCTTGATGAAAAAAGTGACCATTGACGACGCCACCAAAGCCGACGAAATTTTCAGCATCCTGATGGGCGCGGATGTCCTGCCCCGCAAGCGGTTTATCCAGACCCACGCCAAGGCGGTCAAGAATTTGGATATTTAATTTGACAAGTTTCCCTTTTTTGTATATGATATCCACAGATACTCAACGGCCCCCAAGGGCTGTTTTAAGAACTCCCGATGTTTTCGCGAAGCGAAAAATCGGGATCCCGACTTCATGTCGGGACATCATTAGAACAAATAATTAATATTTTATGCAAAACCCGGCAAAAGCCCTGACTGACTACATTAAGTCCTCTTATGAGGAACTGAAAAAGGTCGCTTGGCCCAACAAACAGGAAACCACCAATCACACCCTGTTGGTTATCGGCATCAGCTTGGGTATGGCGGCTTTTTTGGGCTTGGCCGATTATTTATTCGCCTACCTCTTAGAAACTTTACTGCGCTAAAAAATGCCTAAGCAAGTCCTCCAACAAGGCCGGCGCTGGTATGCCATCCACACTTACTCCGGTTATGAAGAAAACGTTGCCCGCAATCTGCAGCAACGGGTTGACTCCATGGATATGGAAGACAATATTTTTAACATCCTGATTCCGACGGAAAAAAAAATTCGCATTAAAAACGGCAAGCGGAAAATCGTCACGGAAAAAATTTTCCCGGGCTATGTGCTGGTGGAAATGACCGTTACCGATGCTTCCTGGTACGTGGTTAGAAACACCCCCAATGTTAAGGGCTTTATCGGCTCCGGCACCACGCCGACGGCTTTGTCCAATCAGGAAATCAAAGTCCTGCAGAAAAGAATGGGCGTGGAAGAGCCCAAATACCAGATTGATGTTTCGGTCAGTTCGCCGGTCAGGATCAATGACGGCCCCTTCAAAGGCTATGAAGGCAAGGTCTCGGAAATTGACGAAGCCAAAGGCAAAGTCAAGGTTTTGGTCAGCATGTTCGGCCGAGAAACCCCGATTGAACTGGACTTCTTGCAAATTAAAAAGATTTGAAATATAATACTAATCTACGAATTTCATGCGAATGACGCGAATTATGCTAATGCCTCAAATTCGTAAATTCGCATAATTCGCAACATTCGCATACTTAATTCGCATTAATTCGTATTATAAATTTATGGCTAAAAAAATCAAAACAATTATCAAGTTACAAATACCGGCCGGCAAAGCCAACCCGGCGCCGCCGGTTGGTCCGGCTTTGGGCCAGCATGGCCTGAATATCCAGGAATTCTGCGCCAAATTCAACGAAGCCACCCGGGACAAGGGCGATAATATCATTCCGGTGGAACTGACGGTTTTTGAAGACCGAACTTACACCCTGAAATTCAAAACCCCGCCCACGGCCGAAATGCTGAAAAAAGCGGCTGGTGTGGCCAAGGGCTCAGGCAAACCCAAGCAAGAAAAAATCGGCCAAATCAGCCAAGCCCAGGTCCGGGCAATTGCGGAAATCAAGATGCCGGACCTGAACGCCAATGACATTGAAGCGGCCATGAAAATTGTCGCCGGCACCGCCCGGCAGATGGGAATTGAGATAACAAATAACTAATGACGAATAACTCATAACAAAATGACGGACAATAATTTTATTGATAAGAATAAAACCTATCCGATTGAGGAAGCGATTGAGTTAGTGAAAAAAAACTCTAAAGTCAAATTTGACGCCGGGGTGGAAGTCCATCTGCGTTTGGGCATTGATACCCAAAAAGGCGAACAGCAAGTGAGGGGCAATGTGGTCCTGCCTTTTGGCACCGGTAAAACCAAAAAAGTCATGGTCTTCACTAACGACCCGGCCGCGGCCAAAGAAGCCGGCGCTGATATCGTCGGCGGGGAAGAGTTGATTAAAGAAATCAAGGCCAGCGGTAAAATTGACGCCGAAATTATCATTGCCACGCCGGAAATGATGAAGGGGTTGGCAATGATTGCCAAAATCCTCGGCCCCAAAGGCCTGATGCCCACGCCCAAAAATGAAACCGTCGTCACCAACGTCGCCCAAGCAATCGCCCAGATAAAAAAGGGAAAAATAACTTTTAAAAATGACGATACCGGTAATATTCATCAGTTAATCGGCCGGGTTTCTTTTGATAAGGAAAAATTGACGGCCAATTTTCAAACTTTCCTGGAAGCAGTTAAAAAAGCCAAACCGCCGACCGCCAAAGGCGCCTTCATCAAAAGCGCCCACCTCTGCTCCACCATGGGGCCGAGCGTCAAAATCGCTGTTTAATTTTGTTTGTCAGTTTATTGAAATAATATCAACGATCTTTTTATTGCCAAAGGAGGAAAAATTGGATAAGAAAAAGCATAAACGTCCTGATTGGGATAAGTATTTTTTAGGTCAACTTAAACCATTAGCCACTCGTTCTACTTGCGATCGCGGTCGCATCAGCGCAATTATCGTTAGGGATAAGCGGATTTTAACCAGCGGTTATGCCGGCGCTCCGCCCGGGCTGGCCCATTGCGATGAAGTTGGTCACTTAATGGAGGAAGTGACTAACAAACAAACCGGCAAAAAATCAGAACACTGCGTCAGGACAATTCACGCCGAAGCAAACGCAATCATTCAAGCGGCGAGATGTGGTCCGCCCATTAACGGCGCTACCTTGTATTGTAAAATGACTCCCTGTTATCGTTGCGCCATGGCGATTATCGGCGCTGGCATCAAAAGAGTGGTCTGCCTGCAAGATTATCAGGATAGCGAAGAATCTAAGGCTAAACTCCAAGAAGCAGGTGTCGCTTTGATTATCAAGGATAAAACAGTGAAACAATATTAAGGAGGATGTAATGATGCCAAAAGGACTTCTTTTTATCATTGAAGGCGGAGAAGGCAGCGGTAAAACAGAGTTACGCAAACGCCTGACTACGATGAGAAATCTTTACTATGGGGCATATCCCACTTGGGAACCCGGGGCGACAAAATTAGGCGCTTCTCTAAGAGAAATCCTGCTCCATAACCCAGAACCTATTGACGATAAAGCTGAATTGTTGCTGTTTTTAGCCGACCGAGCAGATCATTTAGCCAAGGAAATCATTCCATGGCTAAACGAAGGCCGCATTATCATTTGCGACCGGCTCAACGCCAGCACTTGGGCTTATCAAGTCCGGGGTCGGCAAGTGATTACTCCCGAGGAATTTGAATTCTTAGACAAATTCACACTGGGAGACCTGGCGGCCGATTTGACCATTCTACTTGACCTTGACCCGCAGATTGGCTTGTTGCGCAACCTTAAAGACCAAGGAAAAAATAGAACGCGGTTTGACAGTGAAACGCTTGATTTTCATAATCGCGTCCGCCAGGGTTTCCTTGAGTTAGCGAAGAAAGAGCCAGATAAATGGTTGGTTCTTGACGCCGCCAAGACGCCAGAAGAGATTCTGGAACTGGCTTGGAAGAAAGTTGAACCAATTCTATCAACTTAAAATTTCAAACGGAAAATTAAAGGGGCAAGATTACTTGCCTCTTTTTTTGTTACGTAGCATGTTACGTAGCAAGGTAGGGAGCATGCTACGTAACAAAACTCCGATTAATGTCAGTATTCTTGTCATTATTCGAATACTGACATTTGCCATTTGACTAAAATTTGACTAAAATTCCACCACTTGCTAAGATAAGGACGGTTTTTATGATTTGAACATTTACAAAAAGGAGATAAGATAATGGTAAAAATTTTAAAACAAGCTGGTTTTCATGAAATTATTAGCATCATGCAAGGAATTCACGGCGAGAATCCGCTTCAAGTAATTGAGATGGCGGGAAGAACAGCTTATCAATCACAGGATAAAATCACAGAGGATTCGGCTGCCAAATTCATCAAGATGATAATCAAGAGAGGTCATTTCAGTGTTTTAGAGCATTCTGGCCTAACTGTCAGGTTCAACGATTGTTCTCGCGGTTTTACCCATGAATTGGTTCGTCATCGCTTAATGGCAATCACCCAGGAGTCAACTCGTTATGTTGATGAATCGGATTTTTTAGTAGTGATTCCGCCCTATGAATATACTGATCAATCAAAAGTAAAACTCAATTTATCCGGCGGGGGGGGGAACATAGAAGTTTCTTTTCAGGATTGGATGGAATTAAATGAACAAATGTATCGCGGCTTGCGGGCAAGTGGTTGGCCCACCGAAGACGCTCGTCAAGTTTTGCCAATAGGGATTAAGAGCCAAATTGTCATTACGACAAATTTTCGGGAATGGCGGCATATTTTCCGAATGCGTTGCGGTAAACCAGCTCACTGGGAAATTAGGCGAGTAATGTGCAATCTTCTTAAAGAGGTTCAAAAATTGATTCCAATTGTTTTTGATGATTTTGTCCTTTATGAACAAGATGATATTTTCCAAATCCCTAAAAGTAAAGAAACAATTAGTTATGCCGTCACTGAAATTCCAGAATAATAAATTTCTTATCCTGCTCGGCTTTGGTCGGGCAGGTTTTTTTATATTGTAATACATAAAAAAATATGCTAAAATCAAACTATCAATATGCCTTCCAAAAAAACCAAAGAACGGGAATTAGAGCCGGTCATCGGCTTAGAAATCCATATCCAGCTCAAGACCAAGAGCAAGATGTTTTGCGCCTGCGACAACACCGGCGAAAACCAGCCGGCCAATACGACAATTTGCCCGATTTGCACCGGCCAGCCCGGCACATTACCGGCGATTAACCGGCAAGCGGTTGATTTCGCCTTAAAAATGGCCTTGGCCTTGAATTGCCAAATCAGCGAAGAAACCAAGTTTGACCGCAAGAACTATTTCTATCCTGACCTGCCCAAGGGCTATCAAATCTCCCAATACGACCAGCCGATTGCCAAAAACGGCCATCTATCAATTGGCAAACACAAGATTAGAATAAATCGCGCCCATTTGGAAGAAGACGCTGCCAAATTATTGCACAGTGCTGACACCAAGAATTCTTTGGTGGATTTTAACCGCGCCGGCACGCCGCTATTGGAAATCGTGACCGAACCGGATATCAATTCATCGGAAGAAGCTAAAATGTTTTTGCAAGAACTGCGGCTCTTGGCGCGTTATCTGGAAATTTCCGACGCGGATATGGAAAAAGGCCATTTGCGCTGCGATGCCAATATTTCTTTGCGGCCGAAGGGCGACAAAAAACTTCACGCCAAAACCGAAGTCAAAAACCTCAATTCTTTCCGCAATGTGGAGCGGGCTTTGATTTATGAAATTGAAAGGCAAACTGAACTTTGGTTGTCTAACACTCCGCGCGTATCATCGGAAACACGCGGCTGGAACGACAAAAAACAAATCACTGTGGAACAGCGGGGCAAGGAAGAAACCCAGGACTACCGTTATTTTCCCGAACCGGATCTGCCGCCCTTGATGATTGATGCCAAATGGCTGGAAAAAATCAAAGGTGAAATGCCCGAACTACCCCAAGCCAAAGCCGAACGCTTTATTGAGCAATACGAATTCAGCCCGGATGACGCCCAAATTTTGGTCAATAACAAAAAACTGGCCGATTACAGCGAACAAGTTATATCCGAATTAAAGGCCTGGCTGGTCGCCCTGGAAGAAATGGCCGGCAGTGAGGAAGAAATCTGGCAAAAACACAAAAAACAATTAAGCCAGCTGGCGGCCAATTGGCTGATTAATAAATTGTTTGGTTTGTTGTTCGACAAAAAAATCTCTTTCAGCCAGATGAAAGTCACACCGGAAAATTTCGCTGAATTTATCACTTTGATTTATCAGAATAAAATCAACAGCCGCAACGCTTTGGAAATTCTGAGCGAAATGCTGGACACCGGCGCCGACCCCAGCCATATTTTGGCTGATAAGAACTTAGGTCAAATTAGCGATGAAGAGGAAATTATTAAGATTATTAAAAAAGTGACTAAAAATAATCCTGAACAAGTTAAACAATATCGGAGCGGCAAAGAAGCCCTGTTGCAATTTTTCATCGGCCAAGTAATGAAAGCCACCCGCGGCCAAGCCGACCCAATACTGGTGGAAAAGTTATTGAAACAGGAATTGAGATAAAAATTTTTCCGCCGAACCATAATCATTAATCCACTTTATCTTTTTATCCCGCTTAAACCAAGTCATCTGCTGCTTGGCATAATGGTGCAGGTCATTTTTTGATTGTTCAAACATCGTCTGATAATCAATTTTCTTCTGCAAATATTTTGCCACCCAGCGATATTCCAAACCAAAATCCTCCAGTCGTTGCCAGAAAATCCCCTGCTTTCTTAATTTTTTAACTTCGCCAATTAAATCCTCTTTCTCCAGCCAACTTTTCAATCGCTTGTCTATTTTCTGATACAATTCCTCGCGGGGCATTTTAAGGCCGATTTGTAAAATATCCCAAGCCGGCTTTTGTTTTTTTAACTGCGCTGATTTCGGCAAACCGGTTTGGTAATAGATTTCCAAAGACCGCTGAACCCTTCGCCTGTTTTTTTTGTCAATAATTTTATAAGTCACCAAGTCAATCTTTTTTAATTTATTTAATAATTGATTTAAAGTCAGTTTATCTAAATTTGTCCGCCGGCTGGCGGATTTAATCTTTGGTAATTGATAACCTTCAATTATGGAACTGATATACAAGCCCGTGCCGCCACATAGTATTGGCAGTTTGCTTTTCTTTTGGATTTCCTTGATTTTCTGCAACGCCAACGCCTGCCAATCCGCTAAAGTCAGCTGTTTCTTGGGCGAAATAATGTCAATCAGATGATGGGGAATTTTCTTGTATTCCTTCAAGTCCTTGCCCGTGCCAATATCCATGCCCCGATAAACCTGCCGCGAATCAGCGGAAATAATCTCGCCCTTGAATCGGCGGGCCAATTTGACGGCCAAAGTAGTTTTGCCCGACGCCGTCGGACCTAAAATGATTAATAATTTGTTGGTCATTATTTCTTTTTGATTTTAACAATCACTTTCGGTTTAACTTTACCGCGCGCATAATCCTTATTGACCTTCATTTTTTCGCTCTGGCCGGCCAAAGTCCCACCAGCAAATTTAATCTTATCCAGCTTCTTTTCCATAAAGAGATGACCATATTGCTTCTCCCATTCTTCTTCCTGTCTTAACTTCTCATTAATTGCCTCGTCAATTTGTTGTTGCAAATTATCTTCTGCCATAATTCATTAATAAATTATTTAAAACTCCCCATCTTCTTTTTTTCTCCGCTTTGGGCACATCGTCTTTCATTTTGGCGGCGGCCGTGCCCGCCCTAGGTGAGTACTGGGCGATATAAGCCATATCAAACTTGATTTCTTTGAATAATTTTACTGATTTTTCAAATTGCTTTTTGGTCTCGCTCGGAAAGCCGACAATGATGTCAGTGGTAATCATCACGCCCGGAATTTTAGCCCTAATTTTTTTAATTAAATTTTTGTAATGCCGCACTGTATAACCGCGGTTCATTCTTTTTAAAACCTGATTATCCCCCGCCTGAACCGGCAAATGAATATATTTAACAACCTTATCTAATTTGGCCACGGCGTCAATCAATTCGTCTGACATATCCTTAGGGTGGGAAGTAAGGAATTTAATCCGAAAATCGCCGGGAATATTATTTATTATTTTTAAAAGAGTAGCGAAATCAATGACTTTTAACTTTTGACTTTTGACTTTTAACTTGCCGCGATACGAATTAACATTCTGCCCGAGCAAAATAATTTCTTTATAACCATTTTTAATCAACTTTTTAACTTCGGCCAAAATATCCTTAACCGGCCGCGAACGCTCCCGCCCGCGCACATAAGGCACCACGCAATAGGCGCAAAAATTATTACAGCCGGTCATAATCGGCACATAGGCCT
>JAZDFN010000046.1:0-11687 GCA_043807885.1 bacterium
TTAGAAGCTGAAATTACTGACTCAAGACCTGCGCTGGCAGATTAGACGATGGCAATCCCGACACCAGATAACCGTTGTACCAGTCAGTGGTACTCGTGTTAATAGCAGACGAAGTGCTGGCGCTGTGGTCAACATCGCTAAAGTCGGCCCAGATAAAGTCATTGTGAGTATCGCTGTCAACGGTTGAGGCTGCCTGGCTGTAAGTGCCGGAAGCTTTGGCCGTTGTCGCGGAATCACCTTCCAACTGCGAGCTCAACGACGCGCCAGAAGCAACACCGGTAACCACGCCTCTGATTTCAAAGGTGCGAGAAGTACCGGCCGCCACTGTTCTGGTGGTCGTACCGCTGCCAGAAGTACCGCCGCTGCCAACATTAGTGAAGTAGAATTCAAAATAATGATTGGCATCAGCGTAGAGCGTCGTGGAAACATGACAGGTTACTTCGGCTGCCTCGGTCACATCATACAAGGTCAGAGTATCAACACCCAAATCACCAGTGCTGCCCGAAGTAGTAGCGAAGTAGTAGGTGAACTTGTACAAATCAATGTCACCTTTGGCGTCGGCCGTTACCTTAAACTTGCCGATAACCATAGTGCTATTGACCAAAGTTGAAGATGGCAAAGTCACGGCCGCTACTGTCGGCACGGAGCGATGGATATAGGCTCCGGCCTGACTGGTAGTTGAGCTGTAATTGGCAATGCTGGCGCCAGAAGACACGCCGGTACCGATGTTTTCGGACGTACTCGTTGAACCATAGTAATCTATGGCAAGGTAGTGACCCGAAGTCGCAGTAGTATCGGTAGTGCTAATTGGCGCAACGTCAGCTTTAATGGTAATCACTTTTTCGCCGTTAGTCGGAATAGAAATTGGCGTGGTCAAAGTGAAGGTAGAGCTGGCATTAGCCGTGCCACCAGTGGAATTACCCGTACCGAGCACTCCGGAACCCAACAGAGTTGAGCCATCGTAAATATATACGTTGGCCAAATCGTTGGTGGTGGAGCTGCCCGAAACCATAGCCAAGCGAACCTTAGTCACATTAATCGGTTCAGCCGTTGCCTTAAAGCGCAACACAGTCAGCGTATTGCCGGTTGTATTGGCAGCGATCAATCTAGAGGACGGGGTTGAAGCATCCAGAGCCACGCTGTACTGACCGTTCGCCGCAATCGTCATTGCCTGGCCTGCCTGCACGGCAGTCGTCACAGTAATGGTCTGACCGGTAGATACACCGGTTGCCGTTACAGTAGCGCTGGCCTCAACACCCCACTGCTGCGTTCCGGCCGCGGTCGCGGTACCGGAAATGTTACCTTTCAAGGCGATAGTCTTTTGAGTTCCCTTGGGAATGATCAAATAGTTATCTAGGGTAACGGTGTAAGTATTGGTGGTTGCGCCGCCATCCGGATTCAAAACATTAGAACCCGTATTCAGAGCGGTTGACTCATCGTACAAAACCATGCTGGTTACCGCGCTGTCATTAGCTGCGGCGTCAACAACCTGCTGAAGCTCAAAAGCGGTCACTCTGATATCTTCGCCAGAAGCCGAAGCGTCAAAGACATAATTGGCAAAGGTGAAACCCGTAATGCCCCTGACTACAGTTTGGGCAACAGGCGTACCAGCCACGGTCACAGTCAGAGAACCTGACTTGGTGGTCATGGTATTACCCCAAACCTGCGAAGCCGGAGCCGTGGTAATTGAATTACCGGTCGTGCCGCCGGTTACGCTAGTAACCTTGGTGGCCGGCGTATTAAAGCCGGCGCGCAACGTATCGTCTGCGGCAAAATCCGTGTTCAAATTACCCTTAACCAATATCTGGGTGGTGCCGACCGGGAAGGTTACAGTGCCACTAAAAGTAGCGTAGCCGTCGCGGGTACCATCCAAAGTAGCAACATGAACAGTAGTTTCGTCAGTGCCGTTTACCGGACCAGCCAATATTGTTCCATCGGCCTTGGCCAAGGTGATATTGGTGATGTCTGAAGTAGAACCGGTGCCGGTGTGGTCAAAATCAACCACAATAGCGGCGACATTAACCGGCTCGCCCTGAACTACAAAGTCAAAGGCGCCAAGCAACACACCGCTTGCCCCTTCGGTAATGTTACCAGCCGGAGCGGCCGTTGAGTTTTTATCAACCCGCAGAGAACCAGTTCCAATGGTCACATTGTTGCCATTGAAGAACGGAGAGCTGCTGTTGTTAAACGGATATGTCCCGGCGCTGGTCGGAGTCATGTAATAACCATAAACATTACCCTTTACAGTAACATCGGTGGTTTTGTAGATATCAAACGAAATTGTGCGGGCTGAACCGCTGACAATATCGCCCTTAATCGTAAACTCTTTGCTTAAACCCTTGCCGATAACGAGACCCGAGCCAAAAGATGCTGTGTAGTATTTGCCGTCGGAAGAAACAATCGTGGCGTAATTAGTTGTGCCATCAGACACAACAATGTTGGCCAAATCCGAAGAAGCGGCCGAACCGGACTGATTCCATCTGATAGACTGTACGGTAACGTCCTCGGTTGAACCAGCGGTAATTTTAATTCCCGAGAAATTGTAATTGGCAGTCCCGACTTCCTTGGTGCTTGTGGCCGGATTAAAAGAACCCGCCGCAACAGTTGCCGAACCGATAACCAAAGTAGCGTTAATTGACTGATAATTACCGGTGATCGGCAAAGAACCGGAAACGGTCGCCGAAGTGGTTACGGAAACCAAAGCCAAAGAAGCCAACTGACCAGCATAGCTATTTAAGCTGGCAGGCATGTTAGCAGCCAAAGTATAACTCTTGGTGGTATTGGCGGGAATAATTATGGATTCGCTGAAGGTGGATTGGTGCGCGGCGTTCAGGGTTTGAGATAAACCAACCTGCAAATTAGTTGAGTCATCAATTAAAACCACTGAAGAAAAAACCGCGTCATCGCTCAAGCTAGTGCGCTGAATCGTCAAGCCGGTAATGGTAACCGAATCAGAACCAGCGGTAAAATTCACCTTGGTAAAGGGAACCCTCGCCGCGCTCTCAACTGCTACCCCGACCGCCGGTGTATCCGAAGCTAACGCAACGGTTAGCGCTCCGGGCGCCGTGGAAGGAGTACCGCCACCGCCGATTATGTCAGAACCGGCAGCATAAGCGTCGCGGTCAACCGTGTTGATGTTATAGATTGAATCCCAATCATAACCATCAGCCACGAACTGTTCCGCTGTCATATTCAACCACTGCTTGGTGCCAGTATCGGATCCAACGCCATCGCCTAAGCGATAAACCTTTGGATCGCCAACTGCCCGCACCAATTCCGAAGTGGTGTAAGAATCCATTGTTGCCTGATCCACGGTCAAGACATCATCCCAGGGAGTGCCATTGCCGTTTTTGTCAAAATGCTGATAGCTCTCAAATACATGAGGGCTAAGAATCAGCCTCTTGAACGTTTTGCCATTGATCAATTTAACAATATAAATGTCAAATTGAGCCATTCCCTCGGCGCTAGGATTGCGAACTAAATCGCCATCCACCGCGGCCGCGGACACAGCCACCGGGGCCAACATGGCCAAACCGCTCATCCAAGCAATTGTTACAATGGACGTGGTAGCTGAAGCTATTTTTCTAAATTTTTTATTCATTGTTAATGTTAATTCTTTTCCGGTAATCAATTAATCAATTTAAAATTGATTATGCGGAATTGTTTTAAAGAATTGTCTCTGACCTCTCGAATTTTGCATCGACCGCAAAATTTCATCCCCCTGCCAAAGTCCGCCATGAGCGGAACAAAAGCGAGGTGTCCTCGAGGTTACGAACCGCGGCTAATTACACCGCGGAACTCTGCTGGCCTCTGGCCAGCAGAATATATATCTGCCACCCCCCCTATTTGGCAATCCTGCTAATTGTTTATTAACAGATTGGGGGACCAGATAGAAAGAAACAGATTCTTTAAATTCGACTTATTTTATTTTTTTATTCTAATTTTTTCACCCGCCGGACGATCATCCGTCGAGTGACAAAAAAGCCATTAAGAATGGAACACAAAATTTTCAGGGAATTTCAACCCCGAATATTTGCCGACCTTTTTTCCATCCCTGTTTGCCAATCCGCCAATGACGGAGACAAATGGTCTTTTTCTTCAAATTAAGCTTGGCTGTATTCTATTATAAAATTGCTTTCTTTGTCAACCTCATTAGAAGCTCAACTGCAACAAATAATTACACTTAAATATCCGAGATATCACTTGCATATCTCATTGATAATATTAGCAATTTTGGAGCAAAACTTCTAACGGGGTCAACAAAATTCCCTGTGGATGAAATAGCTGAAAGTACGCAATTTTTAACCTATTTAAGCGCGTCCGGAGGCGTAGAACTGCTTGCTTGCTGATCGCTCTCTGCATTCGTTTTTGTTTCTACCTCTAAGCTATTCTGGAGGCCGGCGCTTTCAACTATCCGCTCGGTACTGTTTACTATTTCGGTAGCCAATTTAATGGTTTGCAGCGCCCCCGAAGCATCCTGGTTCTGCAGGCTGTCCTTGGCCTGATTAAGAAGCTCCATAGCCTTATCTGATTGATCCCTAATTAAAACCGCTCTTATCGGCAATTTATCGGCAGTTGAAGTCGCAACGGCAATTTTTTGCTCAACCAGCTTTATTTTTTCTTCTACTTTCGCAATAATATCATCTTTGTCGGCTGCCGAATTAACCATAATTTCCAAAGCCTGGGTACTGGTCTTCTCCGCCATTTCGGCGGCTTCAGTCATTTTTTCCCCAACATTTTTCCTGACATCATCGGACAAACCCTCTTTTACCTGAACCAGGGCTTTTTCCATCTGGTCGGCCCGCTCACCAACCGCTTTAACAGCGATAGCCATCTTCTCGGGCTCTTTTTGGCTTACCCTAGGCAATTCCTCCCTTACTGAGACTAATTGCTGCTGAATATAGCCGACAGCTTCCATGGCTCGCTCATTTTTGCTTTCACCTGATTCCTGACTAGCCAAAACTGTCTTTAATTCCTCAAGGCGCCTATTGGCAATTTCAGACCTTAGCTGGCTCTTTGACTCCGCCGAAGCCACAATTAAACGAGATTTTTCAATAGCAATTTTTAACGGATAAAGTGCGCCGCCCGGCAAACTTTTCATAGCCGCCCAGGCGGTCAGACCACCACCGGCTAAAATCATAAAAACGACCAGCAAAAGGGCATAAGCAGCCCTAAAAACAACGGAGGGGCCCGTATTTTGCTTCCGAAGAAAGGCAAAAAATCCTTGCGCGGCTTTCGTATCTTTAGCAAAAAGTTCCTTTTTGTGCTCAATTTTCATCTGGATCACCAAATTCTCCCGACAAAAATCAACCCAATTGTTATTAGGCTTTACATCTTCCAGCGTTTTTATTTTTTCGATTACCGCCGAATAAGATTTTTCTTCAGCGTTAAAATTTTCTTTCATCACTAAAGATGACGGAAAAGCGAAAGAAATATTACACTCCTTTAGCTTGTTTATTTAAGGCTAATTTGAGACCGCTTAATGCCCTTGACAAAAGGACCCTAACGGCGCCTTCTGACTTATCCAAAATTTCGCAGATTTCTTTAATTTCCAGCTCATCCAAATATCGCCAAATAATAACCTCCTGATATTCTTCGCTAAGATAAGCCAGCGCCCCCCTTACCGATTCCATTTCTAACGAACGCGATGTTCGCTCAATTTGATCATCATTTTTATCGGCAATGGATTTATCGGCAATCTCATCCAGCGATATCGGCAACTTATCTTTTTGCCGATAAAAATCGACTAGCAGATTTCGCGCAACTTGATAAATAAACGCTCGCGGGTTAGCCAGTTCCCGCCGACTTTCAGTATTTGACCGGTTCAAATATTGCCACGATTTCAAGAAAACTTCCGAGGTTAAGTCCTTAGCCGCTTCTTCCGAGCCAATCCTAAAAAATATGTAGCGATATATCTTGTCTACATATTGATCGTAAAGTATTAAGAATTGACTTTCTGAAATAAGTGACATTGAGCCAATAACCGCCTTTGCTTAACATTTGTGATCTTGCCTAAGTTTTTCAATATAACCCATCAATTCATCTGCGATTTCCGGTCTTTCCAAAGCGTAGCAAAGAACGGCTTTTAAATAATTCAGCGGGTCGCCGGTGGTCAGCCATTCACCATTTTCTATTTTTTTGGTATAAAAAACTCCCCCTCGCTTGATATAGGTATTAATGGCATCGTTTGTCCACAATTCATTACCCTTACCGATGGGCGTTTCTTTCAAAATATCTATGTATTCTTGATTTAAAATCATCCGCCCAAAATTTACCAAATTTGACGGCGCTAATTCAACCGTCGGTTTTTCAATAATTTCCTCGAGTTGCCGGGTTTCCTCTTTGACCTTCATCACGCTCCTGGGTCTACCCTTAAGTCGCATAACGCCGTAACGGTAAACTTGATCCATGGGTACCTCCTGAACACCAATAACGGGACAACCGTGCTCGGCAAAATCATCAACCAGCTGCTTAGTAAATGAAATTTCAGACTTAACTAAATCATCGCCGTAACAAAAAACGAAAGGCTCGTCCTTTACCAAACTAGCAGCCGAAAGAATGGGCGCCCCGTTACCGTAGGGCCCTTTCTGGCGAATATAAATAAAATTCGCTAATTCCGATATCTTTTTCACTTCTTCCCAAATCTGTGTTTTGCCGGCCATCTTTAATTCATTGGCTAGGGCCCAGTTATGGTCAAAATGGTCCTCTAGGGGCTTTTTATCCCATTTGGTGACCAAAATTATGTCCTCAATGCCCGCCTCAACTAATTCCTCAACTACCAACTGAATAATGGGTTTATCCACAATGGGCAACATTTCTTTGGGCATAGCTTTGGTTGCCGGCAAAAACCTGGTGCCCGAACCCGCTACCGCGACAATCGCTTTTTTAATTTTCATAATGCTATAAAAAACTCAAAAGCCTCATCTCTGATAAGATAATATTACCAGGAAGGAGGTGATTAAGAAATGAATAATCAAATATATATTGGCCTGGATTTGCACAAGAATACATCGACATTTTCGGTTAAGGATAAAGACGGGCAATTAATTGATGAACAAAAGGTTGCCACCGAACCTTCGGCCATTAAAGGGTATTTGAGACAATATCCGGATTCATCTTTGGCCGTGGAGCCGGTCAGCCAGTGGTACTTTTACGGCGATCTGATTCAAGGCCTGGGCATTAATGTCCATTTGGCTAATCCCTTAAAGGTCAAAGCCATTGCTTCGGCTCGGGTGAAAACCGATAAGATTGATGCTGGCGTACTATGCGATCTCTTACGAAGCAATCTTTTGCCCGAAGCATATTTTGCCTCGCCTGGCGCCAGATACTGGAAAGAAATGGTGCGTTATCGAGCTTCCTTAATTCGCTTGCGCACCCAGATTAAAAACAAGATTCACAGCATTTTGTTTCGTAATGGGTTGAGGCATGCTTTTACCAATCTGTTTGGAGTCGCTGGCAGAAAATGGCTGGACTCTCTTGATTTAGCAGAACACTTTGCTTTTAATCTGAAACATTATCTTGGATTAATTGACGCGTTTGGGCAATTAATCAAAGAGGCGGATGAACGGATAGCCAAAGTGGTCGGCGACAACCAGCAAGCCAAACTGCTGACTTCAATTCCGGGTATCAGCTACATCTCGGCTCTGACCATTATGGCGGAAATCGGCACGATTGAACGGTTTGCTTGTGCCAAGAAACTGCAGGGTTATGCCGGTCTGGTGCCTTCCACTTATGCTTCCGGAGACAGAATAGTTCACGGCCAGCTGACGAAACAGGGTTCCCGCTGGTTAAGATGGGTAATGATTGAAATCGCCCAAAGACAGTTGCTGTGTAAGAAAAAACCAGGATTGGGCTGGTATTATCAGCGGATTAAACAGCGGAAGGGATCGGGCGCCGCCGCCGCAGCCACGGCAAGAAAACTATTAGCCGTGGTCTGGAGGATACTGAAGGATAACCGTCCTTTTGAAATTATTCCTCCATCATCGGAAGCCAGGGAGGCTCACCGTAAAAATATCGTCTCTCATTAAGAGAAGGACGCATTTCATAATTGTGAGACCCTGGGTGTCCGACAGCTTTGCGTGTGCTCATGGCACGGATCGGTAAGTGACAGCTTGTGTCTTTATCTCGTGCCGTGACTGCGACGGCGGCGCGTATTTGATAGTTCCTTAAAAGAACAAACCCTTAAATCTTGTTCCCGTGAAAACGGGAATCAGTTATCAACAATCAGTTAAATTAAAGGGGCTTGAAGTTTTTTATCGGTATTTTTTGAGAATTAATTAATTTGTTTTGACAAATTGATTTTAGTTCGGCGTTAAATTCACTAATAGCCGCATCTATGGCTGGGTGAAATTTTTTATTAAGTTTTTTGCGCTTTACAATATTACCAGCCTCCAGCAATGAATCAAATGTCCCGGCGTCCAACCAGGCTCCTTTAAAAATAGAAACCTTAAGCTCGTTTTTCCTTAAATAAAAATTGTGGAGGTCGGTAATTTCAAGCTCTCCCCGAACCGAAGCCTTAAGCTTTTTAGCCGCCTCAATCACTCGACAATCATAAAGATACAGACCGGTGATAATATAATCGCTTATCCATTCTTTGGGTTTTTCGACGATTTTTTCTACCCGGCCCTTAGCGTCAAATTTCACCACGCCACTTCGCTCCGGGTCTGGCACTTTTTTAGCAAAAACATGCGCGCCGGACTTAAATTTTCTGATGGCGGAAGAAAAATCATCTTCAAAAATATTATCACCCAAAACCATCGCCACATTGTCGCGACCGATAAAACCAGCTCCCAAAATAAACGCTTCGGCTAGCCCTCGCGGCACTTTCTGTACTTCAAAATAAAGCCGAATGTCGTATTTTTTAAAAAGCGAGCCCAATAAATTCAAAAATTGTCCGCTGTGTTCCGGCGCGACGATAACTAAAATATCCCTTATCCCGGCCTTCACCAGCGTATTGAGAGGATAAAAAATCATCTGACGGTCATAAACCGGCAAAAGCTGCTTAGAAGTTGTGGCGGTTAGCGGAAAAAGACGGGTGGCGGTACCGCCAGCCAAAATTATGCCCTTCATAATATTAATTAAATTATCGGCAACTTATCGGCAATCAAAAATTTTATCGGCAACTTATCGGCAATATATTCTTTTCTTTTTTGCCGATAATCATCTGCGAAAATACAGACTTGATTTTCTGTCGCCCGCCTTATTAATCAATCTTTTTTTTATTAAAAACCGCAAATCATTTCTTAGAGTTCTTTCTGATGCCTGATCCTTAAAAAGGGGGATCAAATCAGACATTTTTATGGATTTTCGCAATTCTATCTCCCCCAAAAGCTTACTCTGACGCAAAGAAAGCCCGAGCGGATGAAAGACCTTTTTGGTTATTATATTCCTTTCCCTAATATTGTGCGACACGATATCTTCCTTTTTTTGCACTCTCTCAATTTTTTCGCCCCCCTCCCTATCGCCAACTTCCGGCAAAAAACTGATTAGCTGTTTTATCCTCCGGCATTCATCATCTAGGATCTGCCAATTGATTTCTTTAACCCACATTTGCGCCCGACCAATTTCAAAGTAATTTAATAAGGCCTCTATTCTTTTCGGCGATTTAAAAAAATTTTCCATCGTTAAATCACCCACCAATTCATTGCCTTCCTTCCGTAACTGCCGAGCCAAAATTTCATCCTTGGGCAGATGCTCGGTCAAGCGGTAAATTGCCAACACCAGGTCTATAGCCCTCCGCAAAACAGCTTGGCGCTCGTTCATGGCTTTTTTCGTTTAGCTTAATTTTAATCTTAATCTTTTTTTTGGTCAACAAAAAATCGGCCGCGAGAACCGCTTCCCGACTGTTTCTCTTTTTTATTTGTCAAAAATTAGCCGGCCGGCCTTAATCTGGTCCGAATAAAAATCCTCAACCCGGGACCAACCGGCCAGATCCCGCAAAAAAGCATCGCGCCCCGAACCCTCCATTAAAGAAATTTGCCCGGCCGTTGACTTCAACGGCCTCAACAAAAATTCTTCGCCGTCTTCGCCAAAAACCGCCTCAACCGCCAATCCCCTTTGGGTATCAACGGAAAAATATTGGTCAAAAATAAAATTGCCCAAAGAATAAAAAATCGGCCGGTTATTATAAATTTCTATGCCCTGAACCACATGAGGGTGATGACCAACAACTAAATCGGCGCCGCTATCAATAAATAAGCGCGCCGTGGTTTGCTGGGCCGAATTAAAATTGTGAACATATTCGGCCCCCCAATGAATGCTTACCAAAACCAAATCAACGTCGGCTGCAATACCCGCAATCAAATCCCGCACATCCTGATCCCTTAATAAACCGTAAACCATGCTTAAGCCGACCAGCCCGATTTTTTTATTTTTTATTTCTAAAATCTCATAAGAACAGTCGGCCACTTGGCCGTCTGGACAGCCAGAAAAACCGATCCCCAGCCCACCCAAATTTGTCCGCGTTTCCAAAAGACCGCGATCTCCCTGGTCGGCTAAATGATTGTTGGCCAAATTGAAAAAATTAAAATTATAAGCCCTTAGCTGACCGATGACTTCTGGCGAAAAAGCAAAATCATAAACGTTATCGGGAGCATAATGCGCGCCGCCGTTGGTAACCGCGCCCTCAAGATTGCAAGAAATAATATCCTTGTCCTGGAACAAATCAGTTGCCGCAATTTTTTCAAAAAAATAGGCTAGGCCGTTTTGTTTAATTCTTAACCCGATTTCACGATCCAGCATCATATCGCCAAAAAATAAAAACCTGAGTGGCTCTTCTGCTTTGATCAAATTTATTAAACTGCTGCTGGCAGGTACCAAAAAATTACCGGACGGTTGTGCCAGCTGATTCTCTGCGGTTTTATTATCCAAGGCTGGCCGCCTTTGCCAAAACAAAAACGCCGCTGAAAACAGCAACAAAAAAATTAAAATTATGGCGGCGAGGTAAATTTTAGCTGCCTTATTCTTCATATTTCAATTTTAATCTCTTCTGCTTTTTAATCAATGCCGAATCCATAAGAAAAAGCGCCCCAAAAAGAGGCGCCGGTTCAGAAACAAATTTTGCCTCCTTTTCTCATCCGATAATACTCCCAAAAAGTCAAACCGCTGGCAATGTATAAAGCCGAGCCGATTAAAAAAACGGGAATATTCCAAGGCCGGCTAAAAATGCCCAAGGAAGAGGCGGCTATCCCCAATAGCCCGACCACGCTGACAATTCCGACAACGGCGTATTTTTTTCCGTGCGGGGAACTTGACTGCTGGTATTGAGAATAAATTAAAAAAGAAAATAACGGCAGAAGGAACGCGATGCGACAGGCAAGGGCCGCTTTAACGAACAATTTTTTGCGATCCATTTTCCCCTCCTAATTTAGAATTATTAATTCTATAATCTAAAAAGCCTTTAATCAAGTCGCCGGGATATTTTTTAAGAATTCCCTCAGCGCTTCCGGCCAAGGACGCAACGGCGGCAATTTCGTATTCAATAAAACCGAATGTTTTGGCCGCCTGGCCGGACGAGGAAATTTTTCGCTGAAAACCGGCATTAATTTAAGGAGTTAGTATAGAACAGTAAAGTTCTTTTTAATGATTTTTCTGATTAATAAGCCAAGATTCGGTTCTTTCCGGTAGTTAAAACGAAATTCCATTTCTTTTAAGTATAGATAGAAGCGTTTTCGGTTGATGCCGCAATA
>JAZDFN010000047.1:0-9294 GCA_043807885.1 bacterium
CATGCTGGCAGTTGGCCTCGCAGGTGTTGGGAAAAAGGCAGGTATCAGCCGTGTCCGGATTGTTGTCATGGCACTCGTTATTATTGGAACAAACCGGGTCGTAGCAGGTATTGTCGCAGGTGATGTAGCCCTGGGGGCAGGCAGGAGCGCAAGGGCCTTGCGCTTGCCAAGAGCCGGAACAACAAAAGCCGGAATCGCGCTGGGAACCGCCGCAGAGGCAGGCGGAACCAATCTGAACGCCGTCAGCGCAGGTTGGCGGCAAATCGCCGTAATAGCAAGGGTCGCCGGGATTGTCATCAGGGCAGGAATGGCCGAGATATTCCCAGATATAGCTGGTTAAGGTAATCGGGCCGCCGTAGAGGCCGTTGCCGTCAGCGCAGAAGCCGCGGTTGAAGTCAACCGGATTGCCGGATAAATCGCGTTCGCCTTTATGCATATTGTAATCTTCTTCATTACTCATAAATTCTTTAATAATATCTTCATATGGATATGGCCAGAGATTTTCATTGGTAACTTCATCCCAGCCCGCATCTCCGTAAAATGTCCCGCTTCTGCCTATTCTTTTCAGGATGGTGGCGCCAACTATGGCTCCGCCTTGGCCGTTTACCGAACCCGTGCCGGCCCCATATAAAGGCGAACCTACTTCTATCTTTGGCAAATACATCAGGGAACCGCCGCCTATCGGGTCGATTGTTGTAATTGCATTAGTGCCTATATCGCCGTTTTTGGCATTGTTGTAGAAACTGCTGTAGTTAGCGGCAAAACCGCCATTTGCGCCCCATCTGCGGCCTTCCCCATCTGGCGGGCTGGTAAAGCCATATAAAATGGTATTTTCCATAGGTGGCGGAGTCCCGTACGGCATCTTCCAGTTTCTGATGACATCTGTCTGGCCCGAAGTTACATTCCGGATATTAGATAATCCATTATCGCCATTTAGGAGTGTCATCCATGTAGCATGGTCAGAACCACTATGGATATCCCAGAGGACAGTATTTGTAATCGGCATGCCCATTGCCACTACACCCTCAGACATAACACCATTCCCATAACTATTCAGAACCATACAGCCATCAATAGTTGTCTTATTCACACCATGAGAATTGATGAATCCGGAAGTTCTCATGTCATCAAAATGGTTGGGATCAGAATATGACCTGAACGCCAGGCCGTCAAGGGCAATACAATTTTGAAATATAACATTATCATTATTATAATTACAAAAGACACCTGTCCCGCCTCCATTCATATAATAATAATCATACCTGCCAACACATCTTCTGAATAGTATGTTATGGCTTGTTTCGCCGGAACTAACACCAAATTTGTATCTTCCTTCGCCGAAAGTAAAACATTCTTCTACGAGTATGTCTGAACAGGATGCTATTTGCAAATTATACGTTGCAGCACTAGCAGGTGTTGCTTCCGCAAATCCACAACGTGTAATCTTAATATGATTGGATCTGTGTATAAAACCACCGCCCCTAAAAACAAATATCCCATCAATATGAATATATGATTTATTGGCAAGATATATCATACTTGCATAATCATCAGGATCCCAAGGATTGTTTTCACCGTCTAAAGTAACTCTGAATGGAACTTCTGCCTGAATTAAAGTAAAATTATCTGCTGTTCCGGAGGCTACCTTCTCAATGATATTATTTACACCTGTGCTGGTATTTTTATAGGTGCCGCTGCCGATGGTCAAAGTTCCGCCAGAGGGTAAAATGTTTAAGGCGGCCTTAATTGTCTTTTTCGGCGAACTCTTGGATAGGCCGTCATATGAATCGCTTCCCGTAACCCATCCTCCAGGCCCCTGCGCGTTACAATCATTTCCATTGTCGCAGGCATAGATATTACCGGGTTCGCCTCCGCCCCCGCACTGCTGGTCTGAACCGTCGCAATTCTCGTCAATGTTATTGCCGCAAACTTCCGTGGCGTTAGGGTGGATAGAGGCAACAGTATCGTTGCAATCCACGCCTGAATAAGTACAACCGCTGCTGCCACTAGCTCCGTAGCCGTCATTGTCAGTGTCGGTACAAGTCCCTCCGCTGGCCGCGGACAAATACAACGCCCAATCGCCTGAGCCCGGCGGAGTGAAACTTACAGTTCCGCCGCCGTTCACCGCAGAACCGTTGGTTGTCACCCCTGTGGCAAGATTGTACCACTTGACAGCCATACTGCCGCTGGCTGCGGAAAGATTAACGCTGATATTGCCACTGTTCGGCACACAAATGAAGTATTTATCCCCAAATTTGGCCAGGGCATAGCCCGTGCCTGCTGTAACAAGAGAATTGTTCGGCGACATCTCCCACCATGGCATCTGGATTATGAACTCATAGAAAGGCTTGGTAATGTCAAAGTGCTGCGCGCTCTGGTATGGCGGCCAGCCTGCCCCCCACCACCCGAGCGAAGCCGCCTTGTAAAAGCCCCCGCCTGCGGTAATGGCGCAGATGCCCTGCCTGAGCTGTGAAAGCGAGCTGTTATTCAGCCCCTCAATGTAGAACTCCTCGTACATTATGGCTTTAGGATGCCCTACCTGGTCCGAGTCGTTGCGCCTAGCTATCACAGCGCTATTCAGACCTGCAGGGGTCTGCCCAAGTGTCTGTAGTGAGGTATGGTCTAAGTCAGCATTGTTCATGAACGGGAACTGCTCGTTTGTGCGGTGCACGCCAAGGAGGCGGGGATATAGGTCGTTGGCTCTCACAAATGCCGCCATTGAAACAACCCATGCATCCGTGCGGTATTCGTCGTATTCCAGCGCAAGGTTCCAGGTGACGTTGCTGTATGCCGCGAACCTTGCAATGTTGTATCTGAAATACAGGTCTTCCTCCGCGGAGTTTGCCCCCGGAATAAGCCAGCCCGAGTCGTCCAGCAAAAACCAGAAGTCGGCAATAATGCCTTTCTCCCCCATATACTCCACGGTCTCCTCCCACCTCCTCATCTTAGCAAGGTCAAAATGCGTTTTATCCTCTGTTGTAAGCCATGGAAAGACATAAAAATACTCGCCGTCATCGCCGTTAATCATGCCTATCAGGAGATTGTTCACTTTTTTTGAAGATAGGAAGTCTATCGCCGCATCTCTCCGGTCTGTGAAACTGTCCCCAAGGAAGAACCATTCGCTGTCCCCGTTCCAGAAGAAGTGCTCGCCGTTTGCATACATCACGGAGTGCGGGTGCAAGGGGTCTATCTTTAGATAGCCCTTGTTTGACGAGGGAACAACACTAAAACTGCCTGAGCCGCCCACAGGTTTTGTGCCTGTGCCCGACCATGAATAAGTATACGACCAAGCGCCCAGTTCATCGGGCATAAAACGCAGTTTCCAGACATTGCCCGTCTGCCCCCCTGCCCCGTCGCCGTCATAGAAGCCGTAAAAGTTTACCAGTTTCCCCGAATTAACATGAGTAAAGGTGGCATTCAGCTGTATTTCGTTGAAATTGAATTTGTTAGTGTAATTATTGTTATTGGTCACGCTGAACTCAAAAGTATCGTAAAGCCCGACCTGCTGCCCGCTTCCGCACTGCAAAACAGCGCCGTCGCAATTCTCGTCAATTGAATTGCCGCAAATTTCGGTAGCGCCGGGATTAATGGCGGTGATGGCGTCATTGCAATCAACGCTGCCGCAAGTTCCGCCTTGGACATAATAACCGTCGCCGTCAGCATCAGTGCAGGTTGGCGGATTGCCGTTTGTCTCCTCTTGCCCGAAAGTAAAAAAGCCAGCCTTTAAACTCTGATTCTTATGGCTGGTATAAAGCCAATTGGCGCTACGCGCAACCTTAGAAACGCGCATTTCGTCGAATTTACCTTTCCAGTAGCAGTCGCCGCTTGAAGGCCTAGCACCGATGTAGACATTGCTGTTGCCATTGTACATTACGGAAGGAACATTTGCAGTGATTGTCTTGACCGGCGAGCCGTTGATGTAAAAGCTCACTGCGGTTGAGGGAGCATAAGACATCGCATAGTAGAACCACGTCTGTGGAACCAGCGCATACATGGAGTTGAACCAGTTGCCTTGGGTGCTGCTACTCGGGATATTTTGCTGGTGCGTGTTACCCTCCGCGGACTCAACCGTGCTCTCCCAGCCAACATCGCCGCTCTGCTTTGATAATATCCGCGGGTTCTTGCTGGGTGGGGTACCTGCCTGCTGGTCAGCATAAGCCCAGGCCTCAATTGTCAGGGGTCCAGTTATTTGAAAACTTGCGCCGTTTCCGGCGTTAAAGTAATCATTAATGCCGTCAACCGAACCGCCATTACCGATATAGGCGCTGGCGCCGGTTGCTCCGTATGCGGGAGCAGCATCATTATTATTAACCGTGGAATCTTGCATACTGCCGCTGGTTTGGTTCATGTGCCATACTGCCGCGTAATTGATGTCCCAGACATTGACCGCATCCTGCTGGTTCGTTGCCGCGGCATTGCCGTAGTACATATAGAAGGTGGCATTGCTGTTGGCGGTTAAGCTGGGGATTCTGACCCAGGCAATCAGCTGTTTGGCGCCGGAAACGGTAAATTGCTCTATTTCATGGCTAAGCTTGGTTGAATCATCATTAGCCACAAAAACAATGTCATCGCCGTCGGCCTGGGCATGGCTAAAAACTCCATTGCTTTGGTTGTCAATATAAACCATGACCGGGAAATTAGCCAAAGTACCGGAAATGTTGCTTGATGGGATGGTGATCAACTGCCGATATTGATAGTTGCCGTTATACCAAGAAGCGGCCGTGGCTTTTCGACCCGGGCTTAAAAAATCTTCGTAAAAACCCCTTAAGGGGCCAAACTTAAACAAAGTAAAATAGGAGGTAAAGGAAGCGAATAACAAAACCAAGGCAATCAAGACAAAATGAACCAAGAAATGGCGGGCAGAAGAATGATTGCCGGAGGATTTTTGCGGGTTGGGTTCAATTAAGTTCATTTTGTTTAAGTTGGGCATGGCTTTGGTTTGATGTTTGAAATTATTTGAAGGAATTAATCTCTTTATATTTTACCATAAAAATTAAAAATAGCGTAATAGCATCCAAGCGCCCAAAATAATCATAATCAAACCGGTAATCAGATGAACTTGTTTAATTCGTTTGACGCGCTTCTCTTCCAGCTGGCTGGGAGTAGCCAAGCCGCGATAAACCGCAATCGTAATAATCAGCATCGGCAAGACAAAAATCAAATTATAAAGCAAAAGCAAAGGAATGGCCTGCAGTCGCGTGGCGGTGTCAGCCAACAGGCCGAGAATCACGATATAGGGGCCGGAAGTGCAGGGCAGAAGAAAAAAGCTGACTAATAAACCGGCCAAGGCGGCGCCGGGAATGGAAGTCACGCCCCGCAAAATATTTTTCATGGCCGGCCGCCAAGAAGGCGGCACTTCCATCACAAACCACTTGCCGTACCAAAAATAATCCTTGACATTGAACAGGCCGATTAAAATCGCCAGAATGGCGACGATTAAATAAAAATTCCGGGTGATGCCGGCGGCGGCAATGGCCGTCATTAAACCCAGACCCATCAGAAAATAGACGCAATAGACCACGGCGGTAAAAACCAGACCGGCGGCGAGCGCCCGCTGGCGCGAGCCGCTCTTTAAAACCGTGGCCATCAGAATAATCAAGACGGCGAACTCGCAAGGATTAATGGAATCGGCGGCGGCGGCGCCAACCACCGCCGGCCAAGTAATGCCGGCAATCATATATTTTTTGTTTCCTACGAATTACGAATCTGTACGAATAGTACGAATACGAATTTGTAATTCGTATGATTATTAATTATTTTTATTCCCTCTCTTGGGCTTGATGGTAAAAGCGACAATCACAATAATCAAAACGCCAATGCCTCCCAGCACCACATAGCCGATATTTTTATACTTCTCATCAATGCTAACCGGTTTTTGGTCGGGATTATAGTCCTTTAATTTTTCCAAAGGCGATTGACAGCCCTCAACCAAGCATCTTTTGACCTCGGCGATAATTTCTAACTCCGAATTGCCATCGTGCCCGGAAAAAACTTTTTCGCCGACAAAAACCGTGGGTACGCCGGACAATTCCTTGCCATAAGCGCCAACCATGGCTTGAAATAACTGGATATTAGCGGCGTTATTTAAAATATCGTAAATTTTAATATCCACCTGATAATTCTTTTTCAGGTTTTCATTAAAAAATTTAACCTGAGTCGCGCAGAATTGGCAGCCGGTCTGATGGAAGGCCACAATCGACACCGGTCCGCCTTGGGCGGATTCCTGGGCAAAAACATTAACCGCCAAAGAAATAAAAAAAGCAACACAAATAAAAACTAAAAACTGCTTAAATAATTTATTGCTCATATTACATTTTTAATTTTCTTAATAATATTGTATTGAAATATCGGCCCGTCTTGACAAACATAATACGAACCGCAGGCGCAGTGTTCACAAATGCCGACCCCGCAGTGCATTCTTCTTTCCAGGGATAAATAAATATCCTCGTCCTTAAAATTATACTCCTTTAACTTCGGCAAAGCAAACTTAAACATCGCCGGCGGGCCACAGAGAAAAGCTACGGCATTACTTATAATTTTTTCTTTATCAAACAAAGCGGTGATTAAGCCGTTATAGCCCGCCGTGCCGCGAGGCAGGCCCTTCCAGCCCAGCCGGCCTTTGTCCAAAGTCACGGCCACTTGGCTGGTTTTTTGCCACTCTTTGATTTCGTCTTTGAATAATAAAGTATCCAAACCGCGGCTGCCGTAAAAAATCTGCAATTTGTTTTCCCGTTTTTTATCCAAAATCAAAGACCGCAAAGGCAGGATGCCGCGCCCGCCAGCCACGATTAAGATATTTTTGTTTTTTGGCAATTTTGGCCAGCCGTTGCCCAAGGGGCCGCGAACTGTCACCTTGTCCCCCGCTTTTAATCTATCCAGTTGATTTGTCAGTTTACCGATTTTAAAAATACAAATCTGAAAAAATTTTTTCTCCGCCAAATCATTGCAGATGCCGAACGGCGCCTCGCCAAAGCCGGGCAAGCCGATTAAAACAAACTGGCCGGATTTGAAAGCCAAACTTTTCCGCTCGCCTGCCAATTGCAAATCATAGAGCTTGATGCCCGTGCCGACTTCTTTAATCCTTAAAATTTTCGCCCACTCGGGCTGATAGGGGTTTTTCATGATTTTTTTCCGCCAGCTGGCGGATTTATTTTTTTAATATCTTCTAAAACTTTATGAATCTGGATATCGGCCGGGCAGGCGCGGCTGCAGCGGCCGCAGCCCACGCAACCCATGACCGAAAATTTATCGGGAATGCGGACGAATTTATGTTCATACCAAAAATGAATCCGTTCGGCCGGGCTGTTCAAAAACCGATACCCGCCCATCACCTGGGAAAATTCCGAATAAAAACAGCTAGACCAACAACGCAACCGTTGGCCTTCACCGTCTTTAGAAGAAGGGCTATCGCTTAAATCAAAACAAAAGCAGGTCGGGCAGACAATAACGCATTTGCCGCACTCGATACACCGCTTGCCCAAATCGTTCCAAATTTTTTGGTTATGATGATTTTTCATCTTATCCCTGATCAAGGCCGTTTCTTGGTCTATCCCTTCTTCCTTGACCGGCCCGGCAAACTCAATGTGTTGGTAATCGCCAAAACCAAACCCGTCCAACATTTTTTGCCCTTCTTCTGAACCGGTGAACACTTTAAACTCCTGACCTTCAACGCCGAGAAAAATGTCAAAATTAAGATGTTCCAGAATATTTTCTTCAAACTGCTCCAAATAAAAAGCGAATTTATCATCCGGCAAAACGCTATGGCCGATGACAAGGGTATTTTTTTTCCTCGCCTGATAATACGGATCTTTATCAAAAACCTGGTTCCATAAAGTATAGGCGCGCAAATCCGGCAAAGTAATGCCGACCAAGGCCTGCAAGTTATTATTATTTTTAACTTCCTTAAAATTATTTTTATCATAATCAAATAAAACCTCTTGAGGAGGGATTAAAAAATTTTTGAAAGGATAAAACGGCAATTCATTCACGACTTCAAAACCGTTAACGTCATCCAACTCTTTCATCACTACTGCCTCTTCTTTTTCTTTTGAGCCGGTTTTTTGCGGAGCAATAACAAAATAACCTTTCTGCTTTAAAAAATCCAAAAAAGATTGAAATTGCTTTAAGGTCATTTTAGAAAATTTTTTATTTGTTTGATTTTTACTGATTGCTGTTGGCCAGTTCGCATATTTTTTATTGAAACCTCGCCTCTTCCCAATTCATCTTCGCCGGCAATCACCACCCAAGGAATGCCCTGCTTGTCCGCGTATTTGATCTGTTTTCTTAAATCATCAACTTGGCTGTATAATTCTGTTTTAATCCCCTCTTTTCTCAATTCACCGGCAATCTTCAGATATTCTTTGATATTTTTTTGGTCAAAAATTGTCACCAAAACTTCAGCCAAAGATTTTTTTTCTTTTACCAATCCTAATTCTGTCAGCCCCGCCAATAATCGGTCAATGCCCAGAGAAATGCCTACCGCCGGAATTTCTTTACCCAAAAACAAACTAATCAGTTTGTCATAGCGGCCGCCGGACATTACTGAACCAAATTTGGGCAAACTATTCAAAATTGTTTCAAAAATCATACCGGTATAATAATCAGCGCCACGAACCATAGCTAAATCAACTTGAAAATATTTTTCTTCAACTCCGCCGGCTGACAGGTTATTAACCACTTCTTCTAATTCTTCAAAGCCCTTAGTTCCGCCGATAATTTTTTTTATTTTTTTTAAAATCTCTTCGTTGCTGCCCTTGATGTTAATAAACTCAATAATTCTATCAATTAAATTTTTATCTATATCCAATTGCTCCCTCATTTCTTTCTCGCCAATCTTGTCGCGCTTGTCTATCGCCCGCAAGATATTGCCAAAATCTTTTTCCTTAATGCCAAGGCCGGTTAAAAATTCATTCAAAATCTTGCGATTGTTTATTTTAATCGTAAAGTCCTTAACGCCCAAGGCCTGCAAGGTCTCAATGGCAATCAAAATAATTTCCGTGTCCGCCAGGGCTTCGGCCGAACCGACAATGTCCACATCACACTGGTAGAATTCCCTGAACCGGCCGGACTGCGGTTTTTCCGCCCGCCAAACGCGCTGGATCTGGTAGCGTTTGAATGGCTTGGGCAAATCCGGATACATGGCAACCACTCGGCACAAAGGCACGGTCAAATCAAAAATCAGGCCGATGTCGCGGTCGCCATTATCTTTGAACAAATATAATTGCTTGTCGATTTCCTCTCCGTACTTGCCGGTCAAGATCTCTTGGTATTCCAGAGACGGCGTTTCCAAAGGCA
>JAZDFN010000048.1:0-18005 GCA_043807885.1 bacterium
GTGCTGGGCTAAAATAAAAAAGCCGACCCTAGCTCTTCCCCATAAACTAATCTTGGCTAGACCAAAATTAGCTAGGGCCTTTTCTGTCTGCAAATTTTCCGTCCAGCCCAAATTTTGATTGGCAAACTGCCTTAAAAACTCATCTTTCTTAAAATAATACGTGTAAGGGTCGGGGAAAATATGCAGTTGAAGAAAGACCGCCGACTCCTTGGTCGGGCGATTGGTAATCATGGAAATATATTGGTTCTCGCCGCTTAAAAACGAAGGCAACCAAAAAACCGCCAGGACCATGATAAAAGGAGCAAAAATATAAACCAGTTGATATTTGAGTTTTTTTACGGCCAAAAAAATAAAAAAAGCCAAAGCAAAAGGTAAAGCAACTTCAGCCGATAGGGCGGCCAAGGCCAAAAAAATGCCCGAAAAAAAGAAGAATAAGTTATTAAGCTTAGAAGGGCTTTGGTTGGTTTTTTTTGCGCCTAAAAAATAAAAAATAAAAAAGCCGGCCCAAAAACCCAAGCAGAATTCATATTCGCCCGGATCCTGCATTAAGCCCCAACCAATAGGCGAAAAGATATAAATCAAAGAAAAAGCCGCGGCCGTCTTAAAATCAAATAAAAATAAAACCAAAATAGTGAAAAGCGCCAAAACCAAAGCATGGAGAACCGCTAACAATAAAAACAATTGGTTGTAATCAGGCACGCCGGTTAGGTCAAAAATTTTGGCCAAAAAAAAGGAACCCAGATATTCAGACATCAGCAAAGGCCGGCCTTGCGCCTTAATCAAACCTGAAGCCAAAGTAACGCCTTTATCGTTTTGAATGGCAAAAACTCCGGTTTGATGATAATTTTTGGCCAAAATCGCTTCCGCGCTAAGACCCGACACGGGATAACCCTTAAAAATAACCGGCGAATACCAAACGCCGATTGCCAAGCCAAAAACCGATACTAAAAAAATAATCTTTAACAATCTTTTAAGCCAAGTTCTCATAAATTTATAATTTCTGAGCTAAGATAGTTATTTGTTTATCTTTAATCCCGGCCGGCTCGGTTGCTCCCAAATAATATTGCCGGATGCCGAGCCAGGGCGAATATTTTATAAAAATGATTCTAAATTTATTCTCCAGCAAAGACAAAATGCCGTCTTTATCTAAATTGTGGGGATGCGCCCGGTCTCTTTGGCCGGCCTCGGGCACCAACTCATTCACTATAGCTAAATAACCAAATTTTTTCAAGACTCGCCCGGCCTCGGTGACAACCTGACGAGGATTTTTGGTGTGATCCAGGGCATTGGTAATAAAAACGACATCAAAAAAATCAGTCGGATAAACGATTTTTTCGCCCGGTGATTTTTGAATGGTTAAATCTTGGGGGTAATTATAAATTTTTCGATAATCATCAGCTAAAGTATCCAAGCCAACTTTTAAGGCGCCCGGCAAAAAATGCAGGACGGTTTTAATACCGCAGCCGATATCCAAAATCTTGGACTGGCCATTTAAGCCGGTCTGGTCGATAATCTCCCGCAAAAACCGGTATTGATAATAATACTCTTTAACTTTAGCCCGGACCGCCGGTAAAGCCATCTCTTTGGCCCGCTTGCTTTGAGCCGCCATTTCCCAGTTTTTTTTCGTCCAAAATCGACGATAAAATTTTTGCCGTCCCAGATAAAATCGCAATTTCCAGTCGGGCAATTTCTTTGTCAATCGATTAGCCATTTATTGAAAAATAATGTATGATTAAAACCATTAACCTTATGATTATTAAAGTCAAAGAAAAAATCACCACTCTCCTCCGGCAAAGCCAAAAATACACCCGAACCGACAATGTTTATTTGTTCAAATACGGTTCCTACCTTACTCTCGGCGATTTAGTCAGTTTAGCATCCGCTTTTGTTTTATCGCTGGTCTTTGCCCGCTGGCTGCCCAAAGAGGTCTTCGGCCAATACCAGTACCTTCTGGCCATCTTCACAATTTTAGCCATTTGTTCGCTGGAAGGGATGAACAACGCGATTATCCAAGGCGTGGCCCGGGGTCTGGAAGGCGCCTTCGGCCAAGGACTGCGAATCCGGCTAAAATGGGGCCTGCTGGGCAGTTTAGCGGCCCTCGGCGTCGGCTTTTACTTCTGGCTGCAAAACAATACCACTTTTGCCTTAGCTCTCCTGATTATAGCTTTTTTCCTGCCATTTTTCAAAGCCGGAGAAACTTTTCAGTCCTATTTGACCGGCAAAAAATTATTCGGCCAACGAGCGGCTTATACCGCGACGATTCAAGTCCTGGCTTCCATCGCCATTGTTATGGCCATTTTTTTAACCCGGAATTTGCTGGTTTTAATTTTAACCTATTTCGCCGCCTACTGCCTGCTTCGCTTGATAGCGACTTTTTGGCTGATAAAAAAAATGAGGCCCAACCGGGCTGTTGACCCGCAAGTCCTGAATTACGGCAAGCATCTTAGTTTGATGGGCGTTCTCAATATCATCGCCGGCCAGATTGATAAAATCCTGCTTTTCTTTTTTCTCGGCCCAACCCAATTAGCGATTTATTCTTTTGCCAGCTTGCCCATCCAATACCTCCGGGGACCATTGCAGAATATCCAGGAACTGGCCTGGCCCCAATTAGCCACTCGCAGCGGCGAGGAAATCAAAAAGACCTTGCCGAAAAAATTGCTCAAATCATGCGTTTTAATTTTACTTCTGATCGGCGCCTATGTCATGGCCGCTCCTTTTTTCTATAAACTCTTCTACCCCCAATACGCTGACGCCATCCCCTATTCCCAAGTTTTGTCTTTTAATCTGCTGGTCTTTCCGATGTCAATGATGACTCTGGCTTTGGCGGCAAAAATGAAAACCAAAGAACTCTACCAATCAAGCATCATCAATCCGCTGGCCAAAATAATTCTCTTCTTAATCTTTGTTCCGCTTTACGGCATTTGGGGAGTGGTGATCGCCATTCTCCTGAACCAAGTCCTTTATTTTTTTCTCGCTACTTATTTATTCAAAAAAATAGCTTAAGGGTAATTATTCTGATTTCAAAAAACGGCCATACCACTTTAATAAATCTTTCACTTGTTGGTCCAGAGAAAATAATTGTCTGACCCTTTCATAACCATGACGGCCAAACTCCTTGGCCTTAGTCGGGCTTTTTAATAAATCAATTATTTTTTCTGCCAATAATTCAATATTATTCGGATCAACTGTATAACCGGTCTCGCCGTCAATTATCATTTCATTGGCGCCGCCAAAGCAGGTGCCCACCACCGGCTTCTGGCCGGCCATTGCTTCCAAAACAATCGTCGGAAAACAATCCATGGCCACCGAAGGCACCACGCAGACATCAGCCGTTGCCAAGGCGGTTTTCATTTCTTGGCTGTCCAGCCAGCCGGTCAGTACTAAATGCCGATTCAGATCGGGCGCCGATTTGCCGATTGTCTGTTCCATCATTTTCTGGTTGTAATCATCAATCTTGCCGGCCACCAGCAAAACCGCGCGGGGCGCTGATTCAATCACCTTAGCCAAGGCCAGCAAAATCACATCACGGCCTTTGGCTCCGCTCGGCCGGCCGGCGAACAAAATAACCTGTTTGCCAACCAAGCCGAACTTTTGCTTAAACTCATCAATCGCGAACGGCTCAACCGGCCGCTCATTAATATCAATGCCGTTGAAAACAACTTCCACATTTTTAATCCGGTTAATCCGCAAGGTTTTTTGCAAAGCCCGGCTGACCGCGAATATCTTATCCGCGTACCTTAAATAGCGCCTGATCGCCAAATTGCGAAACGGATTATACCTTTTACCGGCCGCCGCCCAATGGTCCTTAAAAGTCAAGCGATAATCAACCCGGCCGTCTTTCGGCATCAACTTGCCATAATGGACCAGCATCAGGTCATGGGCGGTTAAGAACACCGCTCGGCTGAATTGATTGGCGATTTTCAGGCAATGATAGGAAAGATAGTAATGAAGATTGTGAGCATGAACCACGTCCGGCTTGACGATTTGGATAATTTCTTTCACCCGAGCCGCTGTCTGCGGATTATACAAGCTCAACCAGGCCTGCCAGCGAGGGTGATAGTCGGCATAAATTCTGAAAATCTTCAGGCCATTTGCTTCTTCTTCGCCTTGACGATTTTTTTCTTGGACAGTAGTAATGACAAAAATATCGTGGCCTTGTTTTTTCAACGCTTGGGCCAGCCGATAGGCGACGATGCCGGCGCCGCCGAAGCTTTGCGGCGGAAAATTGTCCGAAAGAAACAAAATTTTCATTCGATTGTTGATTAATAGGCAACCCGGTAAATCTTAATCGATTCACCCGAGACCCGGCTCTCAAACTTAAGCTCTAAATGGTTATTGGTCAAGCACTGCTCGGCTAAACTGGCCGGCCAATTATTATCAATAAATAAATACCGGTATTTAAGTTCCTTCAGAATATCCGGGTTGCAAGTCCTAATCACCTCCTGATATTTAACGGCTAAGGGATATTCGGGGTTAGGGGTGGCTAAATAATTATGCCCCTCGCTGTAAATCGGAGCCAAGCGCTGGGCGTAAAAAACAAAACGGTAATTCTGGGCGATCGGGAAGTCCGTTCCGACTTCTTCGATGTTATCAAAAGCCAAAAAATAATCATCAATGGCGGTATTATTTTTTACCCAATCATAGGCCTTGGCCTCGGCCGGGCTGGCTGGCCGCAAGCCGGCAAAAAAACCATGGCTATTGATCGTGGCCAATCGAGGGGCGTAAAGGGGTCTGGTCAACAGAGAGACAAAACCGTCCAAACAAACAACCGCCAAAATAAAAACAATTAAATACTTTATAAATCTGCTTTTAGACAGATAATCTTTTATGATTAATAATAAAAAAACCGCCGTTAAAAGACCCCAAATAAAATTAACCGAACAAAATAACCGATTAACCGTATCTTGCCAAAATGGATTAAAAGAAATAAAAAAAGGAATAATAAACGATAAGAAGCTTGCCATAATAAGAAGGAGGCCCGCCCGGAGGCGTCGTTTAATAAGAAAAATGCTGGCGGGGATAATTAAAAAATAAATCAATCCAAAGTTTAGGACAAATCCTCGGCTATAAAAAGACACTAATTGCCCATTGTTTAAAAATGCCCAAGGATGGTTAAAGAAAAAAATATTTATTGGCTCGCCCATGGACGGTTGGCCAATATAAAAATTGTATAAAATCGTCGTCATTGTTCCGCCTTGAACCAAAATCAAACAACCGGCAACCAGCAAGACCAGGGCGGAAGCCAGCCACAACCGTTTTGATTGGCTTTTTTGCCAGCCCAAAAAACGGCCAAACAAAGGAAAAAACAAAAAAGCCAGAGCGAGAATCAAAACACTGGTCTCAATCGCCAAAGCCAAAACGCTCAAAAAAACCACCAAAGCCAGCCCGCTAAAAAATCTCATTTGGCGATCGTCTGATAAAAAATACTGCTGGTGAATAAAAATAATTCCCAAGAATAAAGCCCAGCCCAAAGGCGCCCAAATATCCGCCAATAATTCCGGCAAAGAATTGGTCAGCGCCGGCCCAGCTGTCCAAACCCAGGCAAAAAATTCAAAAGGATGGGCGATGTTTTGATGCAGGACAAACCGCTTAAAAAGCGTGACGAGGCCGGGGATTAAATAAACAAAACGCAGTCCGCCGGCTAACATCGCTACCAAGGCGACCCAAAAAGCGCTGATATTTTCTTTGATGATTAGCCGAGCCAATAAGAAAAGCAATAAAAAAATAACGCCGCTAAATAAAAAGGCGGTTAAATAAAAAGCTGACCAAATAGGCAAACCCGTTACCTTGGCTAAAGCCGCGAATAAAAGATTGGCGCCGTAATGATAGGCCTGAAGATTACTGGGAATGTTAATTTCTTTGACCGGGAAATTGCCGCCGGCAATGGACGCGGCGGAGGTTAAATGAAACTGGGAAAGCTCATCGCCGGTTAAGGTCCGAGAAACTGACAAGCCGACCAAAATCATAATGACCAAAGTTGAGGCAAAAATTAAAATCGCTTCTTTTTTATTTATTCCCCATTCTAATTTATCTTTCTTGTTATAAACAAACAACCAACCGCCGATTAAAAATAAAAATAATAGAACCAAATAAAAATTGATTTCTATATCTATAAAATAAGAAGAAAGATTTAACAGAAAAAGATACGGCGCAATGCCGAACAAACCGCCCAAAGGCAACAAAACTTCAGCCCGGTTTTCCCTAAACGCCCAGCGACTGATTTGCCAACCGCTGAAAAACAGAACCAAACCGAAAATAATTGTCAATAAAAAAATTAACATATCTTAGTTAGGTTTTTGATAAGAAAAAACCGCCCACCGATAAGGAAAGGTCTTTTTCACTTTCTCGGTTACCACCTTAAAACCGCGCCGAGACAGGAAATCATTCAACTGGCGGAAACTTTTCTGATAGCGGCCCCGATCCAGTTTAAACAGCAAATCGCCCAATAAGTTCCGGGGATAAACCGCATCAATCGCATAAACATAGCCGCCCGGTTGGCAAATCCGTTTCATCTCTTGAATTATTTTCTCCGTATCTTCATCGGCAATGTGGTGAAAGGTGCTCAGGCAAAAAACTTTATTGAAACTGTTATCGGCTAAAGCGATATTTCTGGCGTCCATAACCAAAAACTCCCCGGCATGATTTTTCTGGGCATAATCAATATACTCGCCATTGGGATCAATGCCCAAATAATAGCCCTTTTTGAAAATCGCATACTTGCCGGTGCCGCAGCCGACATCCAATATCCGGTCTCCCTCTTGGGCGTCAATCAGCCGGTCCAGGCAGCCAAGCAAAGTTTTATTGTTCAGTGAAAAAATTTTCATATTCCAGTTATAAACTTGGGGCTTTTCCAGCAGTTCATAAAATTTCATATTTTTTATTTAAAACCTATTAAATTATTTAAGCATTGATTTTAAAAGAAATATCCCCGATTTTAGATTAAGCTTGATTTGAGTTAACGAGCGCATCCTTCTGATCGTTTTAAGCACGGTAGACGGCCTTAAATAAAATTTTCTTAAGGCCTCTTTCTGCAGCTTAAGGATTTCTTCTTTCGACAAGCCCGGCAAATCATGCACTGGCGCCGTATAAGTCCCGTAATGATTGTAATTAAAATCAAAAATCCGGCCCTGCTGGTATAATTGATTAAATACCTCGCTGCCCGGATATGGCTTTAGAATTAGAAATTTCGCAAAATCAGGCTCTAATTCTTTGGCAAAATCAATCGTCTCCCTGATTGTTTCCCGAGTTTCGCCGGGCAAGCCAATCATAAAAAATCCCCAGGTCTCAAAACCATATTTTTTCGACAATCTAAAAGCCCGCCTGACCGTCTCCAGTTTAATCCCCTTTTTAATGTTGTTCAAGATTGTTTGATTTCCCGATTCAACGCCAAAACCGACGCTTAACACGCCCAAGTCCTTAAACGCCCGCAAAATATCTTCATCTACTTGATCGGCTCTGATGCCGTTGGAAAAGACAAAAGTCGTCTTAATGCCCCTCTCTTTGATGGTGTCTCTAAACTCCAGAACTCGCTGTTTATTCTGGGTAAAAGAATCATCCATTATATGGATTTCGTTAAAACCGTATTTTTCTATCGCCTCTTTTATTTCATCAGCAACATTTCTGACGCTTCTAAATCTTATACTCCGGCCAAAAATTTGTTTAGTGCAACAATAAGTGCAGTTGCCAAGACAACCTCGGCTGGTCATGATGGAAGTGACCGGCATTTTTAGGGCATCGGGAGAAATATAACCAGCCGGATGCTTTAAAAGATATCGGGCCGGAAACGGCAGATCGTCAAGATTCTCAATCAAAGGCCTGACGCCCGTAAAAATAATACCATTTTTATCTTTATAATATATTCCTTTCACCTCTGACAATATTTTTCTCCCCCCAAGCGCTTCAAGCAATTCAATAATGGTTTCTTCCCCTTCGCCCCTGACCACAAAATCAATATTTTTATCTTTGATTAATTCCTCCCCCGCGATAGTCGCGTGGATACCGCCGACAATTATCGGTATCTCTATTGTTTTTTTGATAAATTCGGCCATTTTTAGCACATTATTAATAGTAGCCGTAAAAGAGCTAAAACCGACCAAATCAAATTTTTTCATGTTCATCCGCTCAACTATTTCCGCCTCGTTAAAACCATCAGCATCAATATCAATAAAATCAACCTCGTGATTAGCCCGGGCCAGACAGGCGCCGACATAAAGCAAACCCAATGGGGCATAAGGCGACTTTATTTCTACGCCATAAACATTCTTCTGGGTGGGCTGGATTAATAGCACTTTCATAAAACGCCGCTAATCCTAATTTTTAAATTTTTTTGGCCGGCACTTGATCGCCATAATAGGCCCGATCGGCCAAAAAGGCACCCATTTGAACTTGCTGATTTCAAAATAGGTCTTCAAGAGGCCCAAAATCCGCGGCTTGTTAAAATTCTGAATATGCCAAGCCGAAGTTTTATTTTCAATATTGGGAAATAAAAAATTAAACAATTTTAATTTCCTAAATAATTTCTTAAAGTCCGTTAGAACTTTTTCGTAAGGCACGGTGATTATCGCTTCGCCGCCGGCCCGGACTAAGCGGTAAATTTCCGCAATGACTTTTTGGGGATTAGCGGCATGCTCTAACATTTCCGAACAAATTACTTTATCAAAATAATTATCGGCAAAAGGAACATCCGAACCATCGGCGCAAATAAGTTTAACTTTATCCGATTTGAGGTTACGGCGGGCATCCGCCAAGGCCTTCTCGGCGATATCAAGGCCGACTATCTCTTTAGCATCGGGCAATCGGTTCAACAAATAGCCGGCCTCGCAACCGATTTCAATAATCCGATCCGTCGGCTTAATGGCGGCTAATTTAATCACTGCTTTTATCCGCCGCCGTTCAATAAATCTGACTAACCAGCGCTTATTTTCGTAAGTCCTTTTGGTTGGATATTTTTCATACATCATTTCATTCCACTTTTGCGCCGATAAAAAAGTTTGATGCTCGGTTGAAATTAATCGGGCTAATTTTTGGCAGTCGCCGATCGCCATATCCACTCCCCGGTCGCCGGGAAAAATATGAGCCATGCTGAGAAAATACAAATTATCAACCGGCGTTTTAAGGGTCAAAAGATTCCGCGGATAATCAGGCGTGATAATCGGCTGGGCATACTCGTTTTTGAAAATCCAATGCTTCACGATTAAATCAGCAACGGCCGGATTTATTTTTTTTAAATCACTGACATATAAAGAGATCAGCTCTTCTTTGCCTAAATTAAAATACGGCGAATCGGTTGCCGTGTAATGTGACAAGTAGCATAAATTTTTTCCCGCATATCTCTCTCGGGGAATAAAATTGGTCTGTTCCATTATCCCTCGGAAAGAAAATCCGCCGGCCAGAATATTCGTCCAATAATACTTGGTTAAAGGTTCTTTCAGCTCAAAGATAACGGAGATATTGCCGATATATTTTATGGCCGCCAGCCGTTCCTTGAATTGAGCTAACTCGGCCGGCAATAACCCGGCCAAAAGAGGCGGAGCGATAGTGCTGACAATTACGTCGAATTCTTCTTCGCCGGATTCCGTCAATAATTTGAATCGGCCGCCGGCCATTTGCTCAATCTTCTTTGCTCCAATGCCTTTGTAAATTCGGCCGCCGGCCGACAATATTGCCGTTTCCAGCCGGTCAATAATCCGCTGGTAGCCATTTTTCGGATAACCCAAAACCTCGCCGGCTTTATTCGCCGAATGCCCTCTTTGTTTAACTCTGGTCGCAAACCAGCTTAAGCTGATTTCCTGGTAAAACTGACCGAATTTCCCTTCAAAAAGCGGTTGCCAAATTGTTTGCCAAACCTGTTGGCCGGCATACTTTTTCAGCCAAGCGGCGGCCGGGGCGTCTTGGCGCTCCCCGAAATTTTTCCGGATTTTCAAAAAGGCCGTAACCAAACCCAACCTTATTTTAGAGATGATATTAAGGTGGGGAAACTTCAATAAATCCCACGGGGTGATAAAGGAATAAAATTGCTTATGAATAAAAACGCTCATCGGCGCCCGGCGCCATTCAAGTTCACCGCCAAGGCCCAAATCACTGATTAATTCCAAGATATGCTTTTCGTCCGTAAAATTATGATGATAGTTTTTTTCCAATTTAATCTTGCCTGATTCGTCAAGATCAAAAGAACCGAGCAAGCCGCCTAAATCTTTATCTTTTTCAAAAATTGCCACCTTAAAATTTAATTTGGCAAGATAATAACCCAAAGCCAATCCGCTAATGCCACCGCCGATAATCCCGATTTTCTGCGGTTCGCTCATAAAGCGTCAAATCCTTTCTTTTGGCTGATGACATACAAAGGCCGCCGCTGAACTTCTTTGTAAATCCGGCCGATATATTCGCCGATTAAGCCCAATACCAGCAATTGGACGCCGCCCAAAAAAAGAATCGCCACCACAATCGTCGCCCAGCCGGCTGAATTGTAATTAGGCAAAAACCTGACAATAATCACCCAAAGAATGCCGACAAAACCCAAGCCAGCGCAAACCAAGCCCGAATAAGTGGCCAGACGCAAAGGCACAATTGAAAAAGCGGTAATGGCATCAAAGGCGATCTTGAACATCTCAACAAAATTATTGTGGCTTTGACCACCACTTCGGTCTCCCCGCTTAAAATAAACCGCACCCTGTTTGAAGCCAATCCAAACCGACAAGCCCCGCAAATAACGAGAGGCCTCTCTGGTCTGTCTGAGGATTAAGACCGCTTGCCTGTCCAATAGGCGAAAATTGCCCGTGTCTTCCGGTATTTTCATTGGGCTGAATTTATTCATCAAACGGTAGAAACATTTAGCGCCCAAGCTTTTCAGCCAAAAACCTTTTTCCCGCTTTTCCCGGCGGGCATAAACCACTTCAATCCCCTCTTGCCACTTAGCCCAGAGAGCCGGAATCAATTCGGGCGGGTCCTGCAAATCCGCGTCGATAATTACCACGGCCCGGCCTTCGGCAAAATCAAGACCGGCGGCAATCGCTATTTCTTGGCCATGCTGGCGCGAAAGAACCAGATATTTATAACGGCGGTCTCTTTGGTGAAAACTTTCAATTATTTCAACGCTGTTGTCAGTGCAACCGTCAATCGCAAAAATCACTTCAAAGTCGGCGGTAATCGAACTTAAGGCCTGATTCAGCCGATCAAACAATTCCGCCAAAACCTTGGCTTCATTGTAAACCGGAATAATCACGCTTAAATCCGGCAATTTTTTCTCTTGGTCTTGATTAGTCATAATTTTAACAAATAATCTCTTAAAGTAAAAAAGAAACTCCTTAATTTCACTTCTATCGGCCAGTCGAAAAACTGCTTTTGAAATCTAAGCCGGGCAAAAGGATTATACAATAAAAGCAAAATTTTTAACAGAGGACGAGTAAATTTGTAGGCAACATTTTTATTGGCGAAAAAAGAAACCAAACAAACTTCCTCCACTTCGGCAATCTCTTTCTTGGAAAGCCAAGAAGAATACTTTTCCAGCCAATCGTCAAACCGCAGATTAGCCCAGCCGGCCAAGGACTGGGGCGCCTTAAAACCGTAATCCAAAGCCAGTTGGAAAAAAGCGGTGCCGATTATCGGCGAAAAAGTAAAAAATAAAGTGTAAGCGTGAGGATTTTCTTTGTGCAATTGTTGAGCTAAAGCCACGCTTTCCTTTCTTTCGGCCTTGGTTTCTGTCGGCAAGCCGATGATAAAAGTATATTTGAGCTTGATGGGGAATCTGGCCAAACGCCGGTTGGCTTCAATGATCGTTCCAATGGATTCGCCCTTATTCATAAACTGGCTGACCCGTTGGCTGCCGGTTTCTACGCCAATGTCCAAATCGTGGCAACCGCTTTTACAAATCAATTCCAGTTCTTCATCGGTAAAACGATTAATTGTATCCGCTCTCATACCCAAAGTCCCCCATTTGATTGGTTTCTCCAAAGTCATCAGTTCTTTGATTATCCCCATAAATCTGGTTGGATTAGCCCCTAAATTATCATCTTGAAAATAAAAATTGTTAATATTATATTCCTGCCGCAGTTTCTTGATTTTGGCTATCACTTTTTCAACACTATAGCCCCGCCACAAAGGATAAATAACCGGAATAGCGCAAAATTTACATTTATGCGGACAACCGCGGGAAGTCATAATAGAAATAGACCGATCTCGGCCTAAATCAAATGTCTCATAACGGCTGATGTCAACCAGCGAATAATCATATTCAGGCAAAATATTCAGGTCATTAATCAACTCTCTCGGCCCGGTAAAAAACAACTGATTATTTTTTTTATAATAAACACCCTTAACTTGTTGCAAGTCGCCATTGGTTTTTAAACAATTCAGGATTTCATAAAAAGAGTAATCGCCTTCGCCCACGGCCACAATATCAATATTCTTGTATTCCGCCGTCTGGGCCGGCAGAAGAGTGGCATGAGGCCCGCCCAGAACAATCGGCGCCTCACTATTGGATTTTATGAATTCGGCGATTTCCATAACATGCTTCAATTGTTCGCCGGTCATTGAAGTGATGCCAACGCACAAGGGCTCGCTTGCCAAGTAATCGGCAATCTTCCGACGCCAGTCCTTTTCCAACCGCTGGTCAATAATGGCGATCCGGAAGCCCCGCTCAATCGGCAAAGCCGAAATCGCCAGCAAGGACTCCGGCAATCGCAAAGACATGGCGTCCCAAGCGCCGGTCTTGGGCTGGATTAAAATCGCGTCAACAGGCATAATTATTTTTTATAATTTTTTCTCAATTTATTAATCCTCTGCTGAATTAAAACATTCCTCTGAAAACGGTTGCAGTTTCGGCAGGCCGGAAAATAAGTGTTGCCCTTGGCAAACTCTTTTCTGATTTGGCGCATTTTGGAACCGTTCCAAACCGCCTGGAAATCTTCCGCCAGCAGATTGCCAATATCATCCTGCCGGAGGCAAAACTCGCAACAGAGCCGGACCCCGCCGTAATATTGGATATACAATTCCAACCAAGGCGAAAAGCACGGCCAATCGCTTTTTGGCCGGGCATATTGGCCGACGGCCAGTTTCGCCAACAGTTCCGCCAAATTATGCTTCACGGGCAAACCTTCGCCAGCGGCTATTGCCTGCTTGATTGCCCAAATCAAATCGTCAGGGCCAATGACCGATTCTTGACTTTTTGATTTCAGCCAAAATTCATTAATCGGCTTGAACCTGACCAAATCAATGCCTAATTCCGCGCCCAACTTTAAAATCCCGGCCAATTCTCGATAGTTGCTTTTCATGATAATGGAATTGAACCAAAGTTGGGGCAAATGGGATTTATGCTCCTGCCTAACTTTGACCATGGCCTTAATCCCTTCTATTGTCTTGGCCAAGGACGCCTGGCGGATTGACTGGTAAACTGCGGAGTCGGCCGAATCCAAAGAAATTTTCAGCAAGCCCAAACCGCTGGCCATCAGCTTTTTCGCCAATGGCTCGTCAATCAAAGCGCCGTTAGAATTGATGGCTGTCTTGATGCCCCGACTGGCAGCATAGGCGATCATGGACGGCAGTTCCGGATTAAGCAATGGTTCGCCCAAGCCGTTGAGCAACAGGTCCTCTAGGGCCGGCAAGCGGTTAATAATCTTTTTAAAGTCGGCTAATGGCAAATCGCCCAAGGGGCCAGCCAATTGGTGGTTGCGCGGGCACATCAAACAGCGCTGGTTGCAGCGGTTCGTCGGTTCGATTTGGATGTAACGGGGCTGGGAAAAAAGCTTTTCTCGGCTGAAAAAAATCTCCAGCCGGTTAATCGGCTTATTGACCCAGCGCCAGATTTTGAAAACAAGCTTCATATTTTAATCCATTCTTTTCAAGGCGATGTTCGGCTAAAGCGTAAACCCTGGCTCTTTGGCCCATCTCCATTATTAATTTCTCATCCGCCATCAGTTTGGCCAAGTCATTGGCCATTTGTTCAAGACCGCCGGAATGAAAACCCAATTGCCGGTTCTTGATGATGTCTTCCGGGTCAAACTTCAAAGTGATGGTTGGGCACTGGGCCAGCCAGGCCTGGATGAAATTGTTGCCAAAACCCTCCGATTCGCAAGTATTGACCATGATTGACGCTTGGGCTAAAATTCGGTCAACTGCCGCCACCGGTTGAGCGCCCAGATACTTAAAATTAGGGTTGTTATTTTCCGCCGCTTTAATGGCGGGCAGATATTTTTCGTCCTGCAAACCGCCGATCATCAAAAATTGCCAATTGCCGGTTTTGAATTCATCAGCCAGTTTTAAAAACATTTCCGGATTCTTTCTCGGTTTGATATTGTTGACCCAAACCACCTGCTGTTGCTTGGCTACCGGCTGGTAATTATCGGCCATGCTGTTATGGATGGTTTCAGCTTCAACCCCCAGTTTTCGCTCCAGAATCTTAGCATGTTCGCGGTTAATCGTTATGACCTTAACCATTCTTAAAGCTTGAAAGCTCAAAAAATGCAAAACCTTGGCCTTCCAACCAGTGTCGTCATGGCTAACCCAAGAACAATCATTGATGTGGCAAGTATTGTAGGCCACTTTGACTTTATTCAAACGACAGATCAGAAATAAAGGAAACAAATAATTGAAACTCCGGACATAGCAAATATCCGGCTGTTCCTTTTTAATTAATTGGTAGAATTTAATCAAGGCCCTAAACATTGAATTATTGCCAGCCATTAAAGGAATTGAATTAATCATGTTAACCGACGTTTTTTCTTTCAAGCCCAAATAAACAGTTTGGTGGCCGCGCCGCGCTAAATACTGGGCCAACAACAAACATTGGATTTCGGCTCCGCCCATTGAATCATCTCTGGGAAATTGCAAAGTGACAAAAAATATTTTCATAATCAAATCTTAATGAAATCAATGATTGTTTTGGCTCGTTTTTGCCAAGTGTATTGTTCGGCCAATTGCCGGCCGTTTTTGGCCATAACCAAGGCCTGCGTTGGATCAGCTAAAACTTTGGCGATGCCGTCAGCCAAAGCTTTCGGCCGGCCCGGCAAGACAAAAACCGCTTCCCGGTCAGACAGAATTTCTCTGATTGACGGCAAGTCAGTCGTAATGATCGGCCTTTCGCTGGCCAGATATTCAAAAAGCTTCAAAGGCGACATGCAAAACTCGTAATGAGGCAATTTAGGAAAAGGCATAATCAGGACATCAAAGGCCCGCTGATAGATCGGCACCAGTCGGGGAACGACTTGGCCGACAAACAGAATCCGATCAGTTACGCCCGCTTGTTCGCTCAGTTGGCGATAAAAATCAATATCGTCTTTTTCTCCGCCCACTAAAACCAGCAAACTGTTGTCAGCCAAGAACTTCATTGACTCAATCAAACCATCAACGCCTTTTTCTTCTTGGCGAGTCCGCAAACTGCCAACATAGCCGATCAATCGTTTGTCCAAAGGCAAGTCCAGTTGCTTTCTGGCTTCGGCCGGAGCCATGGCCAAATCAAACTCGTTTAAATCTACGCCGTCCGGCGCGACCAGAATCTTTTCCGGGCTAATCCCCTGTTTGACAAATGCGTCTTTCAGCCCCTTGCTAATGACCACCATCTGTTTGACGCGTTTGTACAAAACCCGGTGAAACCAGCGGATTTTTTTGGGAAAATTATGGGCTTCCCAGCATATTTTTTCCGTAAAAAAACTCAGGCCGAACAAACTGAAATCGTCGCGAGTGTAAATCAGATCATATTTTTTGAACAGCAGATAAACAGCCGTAAAAAAAACGAAAGAAATATTTTGCAACCAAAAACCCAGATGGCCAATCTGTTTTTCCCAAGGAATCAAATCAAAGGAAAAAATCTTGGTAATCTTAAACTTTTCCTTAACCCCGTAATATTCAAAAGGGTCGGCTTTAAGCCGCACTCGGCCGAAACGGACCGGAATGATCAGTTCAACTTCAATACCCGATTGCTGGAAGGCCTGGCCCATTTTCATCACCTGTTTGGCATTGGCTTTATGGGCTGGAATGACTGAAGTGGCGATATAAATTAACTTCATATTATTTAATGTATTGTTTGTACCACAATTGGAACATCAAAACCGACCAAAGAGCGTCCAGATGATAGGCCTTTTTCTCGCAATGTTCGTCAAACATTTTATTAACTTCGGCCAAATCAATGAACTCGCCGGTATCGGCATAGTCCCGGCTGAAAACTTTTTTGGCAAATTCACGCAAATCAGTCCGCAACCACTGGGAAGCTGGCGGCAGCCAGACCTTTTTTTTGGCCGAAGCCAAAACATGCTGGGGCAAAAACCGCTTCATCGCCTGCTTGAAAATGATTTTGCCCTGAAACCATCTCAATTTCCAAGCGCTCGGCAGCCGCATAGCCAACTCCGCCAGTCGATGATCTAAAATCGGCACGCGGTACTCCAAGCCGAAAGCCATGGTCATTTTGTCAGTTCGCATCAAGGATTCATCCACCAGCCAAGACCGGATGTCAGCCAGCATGAATTGGTTTTCAAAATCATTGGCTGATTGACTGAAAAACTTTTTTTCAAAAAACCGTTCAGTTTCGCCAATCTGATTGGCCTTAAAAAATCGACTAATCCTCTTTTCTTTCTGAAACATGAAGCGGGCATAACGCTCGGCTCCCGGCTTTAATTGCAATTTATCGGCAAAATCATCATCGCCCAATAAATCAATTAAAACCGCCAGATTCGTCCGCATAACGAGCGGTACGAACTTCTGGTAATAGCTGACCAATTTGCTTAAAGCATAGCGCTCATAGCCGCCGAATAATTCATCTCCGCCATCGCCGCCCAAAACCACCGCCACTTCTTTCTTGGCTTTTTCAGCCAACAAATAGGTGGCGACTTGGGCGGTGTTGGCGATTGGCTCATCCAGCTGGTAGGCGACTTTTTCCAAATTATTCAAATAATCTTGACCAGTAACCAGCAATTCATGGTGGTCGGTCTGGTAATGTTCAGCGGTCTGGCGCGCCAGCTTAAAATCAGCATTGAACTTTTCCCGCGGATCCTCAACGGCAAAACCGACGGAAAAAGTTTTGATGGGGCCATGAATATATTTTTTGAAATTGCCCAGCACTGAAGTGGAATCAATGCCGCCGCTTAAAAAAATCCCCACTGGTCGGTCAGCGATTTTCTGATATTCAACCGAACTGGCCAAGAGCTCGCGGATTCTCTGCTTGGCTTCTTTCCGGCTTTTTAGCTTACTGATTTTATCTAAATTGATTTCCCAGTATTTTTTGATTTCAATCCGCTCATTTTGAAAAATCAAATAATGTCCCGGTGCCAATTTGAAAATGTCTTCAAATATGGTCAAGGGCGCTGGCACATAAAGTAAGCGGAAATAATGGTTCAGGGCTTCAAGATTGACTTTTCTTTCTATCGGGTGCTCCAAAATAGCTTTAATTTCTGAAGAGAAAATCAGCTTGTCGCCTTGATGATAATAATATAATGGCTTGACGCCCAACCGATCGCGAACCAAAAATAATTTTTTTTCCACTTTATCCCAAACGGCAAAAGCAAAAATGCCGTTTAATTTTGGCAAACAACCAACGCCCCATTCCTGCCAAGCATTAACCAAAACTTCCGTATCCGAGGCGGAAGCAAATTGATGGCCTTTATCTGCCAATTCTTTTTTAATTTCCGCGAAATTATAAATCTCGCCGTTAAAAACAATGGCGAATCGGCCATTATGGCTGGCCATCGGCTGTTTGGCTTTCTCGCTTAAATCAATAATGGCTAACCGAGTATGGCCTAAACTGATGTTTTCGCCGATATAAAAACCATCACCGTCCGGACCGCGGTGTTTCAGCCGATTATTCATTTTTTGGGCCAATTCCCGGTCTGACCAGGAAAAGCCGTTAATCCCGCACATAGTGCCCTAATTCTGCCATTTTCAGCCCAAAAAGTCAATTCAGGCCGCCAGCTGGCGGAGGCAGATTATTTTATAACTCTGCCTTTTTAACCGCTTCCAAATATCGGCAATAATCGCAACTAGCTGACGACTGGGGCAGTTTGTCCGAGACCAAGCAGGCGTGG
>JAZDFN010000049.1:0-25936 GCA_043807885.1 bacterium
TGGCTAAACAATCGACAAAAATATCTTTATCCAGCCCCAGTTGTTTGGCCCAAATCAGGTAGTTGTCATAGTTAAGCTGGCCTTGGTTGGCGAAAAGCAGGTCGTGATAGGCCCAGAATTGGTCGCCGGGCTTGGTTTGAAGGCGGGCGCATTGGGCCGCTCGACTGGCTTTCAGGGCTTCGGGGTGAGCGGTGGTCAAAGGAAAATCCCGCCAAATGATTTGGACTTGATTTTTGTAAGTTGCTTCCACTTGTTTTAAGATTGGCTGGACAGCGGCGCAGTAAGCGCAAGTAAAATCGGAAAATTCAAAAATAACCACCTTGGCTTGGTCTTGGCCTCTTTTTGAATCATTGGGTCCGGCCGTCGGTTGGGTTGGCTGTTTGTCCGGCGAATTGGCTTGAGTAATCAAAGGGTCAGCGGTCTGGTATTTAGCCGACGGATTAATTAGCCGTTGCAGTTTGAATTGCCAGTAGGCCGCTTTAGCGCCGGCCATTTGGGTTTTGGCATAGAAGAAAGCGCTGAAGACAATCAGCAAGCTCAAGAAAGCCAGAGTCAGAAAAAGTTTAGGAGAGGAGATGATTTTTTTGAACATAATATTTCGTTTAAATTTCTAATTATTCTAATTACTCTAATTATTCTAATCAAATCCCAAATCCTAATTTCTAATGTCTAAAATATTCTTTTTGGCCATTGGCCATTAGGCATTGGGATTTGATTAGGGCAATTAGAATAATTAGAGCAATTAGGTTAATTTTATTTATTTTAATCTCACCTTAAATATCTGTCCGGTTTTGGCGTCAGTGAAGTAAAGAGCGCTTTGGTCGGGAGCAATCAATAATTTGTCAATCGCATAATCGCCATTAGGCTGGGCAATCATTTCCTGGCTGTTGGTTTTCAAATCAATCCGGTAGAGGCGGTCCGTGGTGCTGTTGGCCAATTGGGGGAACAGGCCGCTGCCTTCTTCCAAGCTTTCCGGGACACCGCAATAGAGGGTGGTGTTGCCGGCAAAAACGCATTTGTCGGCCCAGGTTTGGATTTGCAGGCGCCGGCGGTTGTTGCCGATGCTGTCGCCTTGGGCATCCACCACCCAAAGCTCGGGCCGCAAGCCGTTATTGCTGTTGTAGACGCTGTAGAGCATCCGGTCGCCCTGGGAAGACCAGAGCCCTTGGAAGCCCCGGCCCTCAATGGTGGTTTTTTTGAAATTCTCATTATTCAACCCGACGAAGAACAAGTCCTGGCGGTCAAAATCAATGCCTTTGACATAAGTGGCGATTACTTGATTGTTGGGCGACCAGCCGACGGTGACAATGTCTTCGTTCTCGCCCAAGGGCTCGATTTTTTTGGCTTGCGAACCATCGGCGTTGCTGACGATCAGCCAGCGGTTTTCCGGATCCAGACCCAAGCTTTTGGCGACAATCTGGTCGCCGCCGCCGGAAAAATCAAAGTCCTGCCAGTGTTTGGGCAGAGAAACCTGCTGGCCGGTGTTGAAATCATAGACGGTTTTGGAACCGTCGGGATATTCCAAAATCGCCTTATCTTGATTTGGCGCCCAGACCACATTGCTGACATTGTAGAATTTTTTGTCGGTTAATAGTTGGCTTTGGCCGTCGGCGGTTAAGCGATAGAATTGGTTGGTTTTAGGTTGGTAATAGGTTAGTCCGCCAGCTGGCGGAGTCCCGCCTAACCAAGTGACGAATTGCGAACTTTCCTTGGTCAGAGGCGCCGTGTAGGTGATCCCGCCTTTGGCAGTTTCGGAAATTGGCAAGCCGGCTTGGCCGGGACTTTCGGGACCGAGCGGGTAGCTTGGCTGGCCAGTACTCGGTTCAGCCGTTGGCAGTTGGCCGGTTAAGCCAGTATTGGTGTTAGTATTGGTGGCGGGTTCGCCAGCTGGCGGAGGCGCGGTCCGGAAGAAAACCCAATAAATCGAAAAACCGATCAGTCCGGCCGCCAGGAGCAGGCCCAGACCCAGAATGATTTTTTTGTAATCAAGGTTGAAATTCGGCATTTTTTTGTCAAGTTAAAACTATTTGTTTTTTAATCACTTTGGTTTTAACGGTTAATCCTTCGACCATCCGCCGGCTGGCGGAGTCATCCAGTAATTTGTCGGCCAATTTGTCTTCCAATAATTCCTGAATGGTTTTGCGCACGGCCCGGGCGCCTTCAGTCGGCAGAAATGATTGCTCGGCGATTAAATTATGGGCCGGCTGGTTGATTTGCAATTGGACGCCCAATTCCCGCAGTCGGATTTGGAATTCTTCAATTTGCAATTTCGTGATTTTTTTGATGTCTTCTTTCGTCAAAGGCCGGAAGATGACGGTTCTATCTATCCGATTGAGAAACTCCGGCCGGAATTTTTCTTTTAATTCCGTCAAGATTTGCTTTTTGACGATTTGGTATTTTTCTTCGGCCTGGTCTTTTTCCGCCGGCGTTTGGGCCGAGAAGCCGAAAACGGCGTTTTGGTTCAATTCCCGCAAGCCGATATTGGCCGTCATGATGATAATGGTGTTTTTGAAATTGACGGTTTGGCCGGCGGCGTCAGTCAGCTGGCCGTCTTCCAGGATTTGGAGCAGGAGATTGAAAACCTCGGGGTGGGCTTTTTCAATTTCATCAAACAGGACCACCGAGTAAGGCCGGCGCTTAACGGCATCAGTCAGCTTGTTGGCGTCCTGGTAGCCGATATAGCCGGCCGGAGCGCCGATTAATTTGGAAACATTGAATGGTTCATTGAATTCCGACATATCCAAACGAATCAGGGCTTTGGGCGATTCAAAAATCGTTTCCGCCAGAATTTTGGCCAGTTCGGTTTTGCCGACTCCGCTGGGACCGAGGAAAATAAAAGAACCAAGGGGCCGTTTTTGGCTGGCTAAGCCGGCCCGGGCTCGGCGGATGGCGCTGGCGACCGCTTGGACGGCCTCATTTTGGCCGATGATTTTTTGGCCGATGATTTTTTCCAGATTAATCAATTTATCTTTTTCCGAAGCGATTAGTTCGCTGGCCGGGATGCCGGTGATCTTGGCGATTAATTCGGCAATGTCTTGCTTGGCGACTTGGCCCAAGGAAACGGCTTGCCGGCCGATTTGTTCTTGTTTTAATTTGGCCAGATTATCAATTATTTGGTTTTCTTGTTTTTTCAGATCAATGGCTTTAGTAAAATTTTCTTGGATGACCGCGGATTGCTTGGCCTGGCGGATTTTGTTCAGCTCAATTTCGGCTTGTTTGATGGATTTCAACGGGTCATCGCTTCCGCTCGCTATTCTCTTCCCGGCCGCGGCCTCGTCAATCAAGTCAATGGCCTTGTCCGGCAGAAACTTGTCCGGCAGATACCTTTGGCTCAAATTGATGGCGGTTTCAATCGCTTCGTCGGTAATGGTAATCCGGTGATATTTTTCATAGTTTTGTTTGAGGCCTTGGAGGATATTTTTAGTTTTGGCCGAATCCGGCTCTTCCACCATGATTGGTTGGAACCGGCGTTCCAAAGCCGGGTCGCTGGCAATGTGTTTTTTGTACTCTTCCAAAGTGGTGGCGCCGATACAGCGCAGTTGCCCGCGGGCCAAAGCCGGCTTCAAGATGTTGGCGGCGTCCAGAGAGCCCTGGGCCGAACCGGCGCCGCTGATATTATGCAGTTCGTCAATGAATAAAATGACATTCGGATCGTTTTTGATTTCCTCAATAATTTGTTTTAAGCGGGTTTCAAATTCGCCTCGGAACATGGTGCCGGCGACGGTCAAGCCCAAGTCCAAAGCAATGATTTTTTTGTTGATTAAAATGTCCGGCACTTCCTGATTTAGGATTTTTTTAGCCAGCCCTTCGACAATGGCGGTTTTGCCCACGCCGGCGTCGCCTAACAGGACCGGATTGTTTTTGGTCCGGCGGGAAATGACTTGGATCAAGCGCTGGATTTCATCTCCCCGGCCAATGACCGGGTCGATATTTTCCTGCACTTTACGGTCGGTTAAATCGGTGGTGAATGATTCCAGCGGCGAGTTGTTTTTTTCCATCAGGCCGGGCAGGAAAGGCAAGGCCGGTCCTCCGCCCTGGGCGGATTGGGCGGATTTTTCTTTTTGGCCAAAGCTTTCCGTGATGTCCGGAAAGCGAGAAGCGCTTTTCATCAGCAGAGGCAGATAGTGCCAGATTTTGGCTAAAGCGATTTGGTTGGTTTTCAAGAAATCAAGCCAGTTTTTTTCTTTCAATTGTCCCAAGCCGGCTAGAAGATGCTCGGTGCCGATATATTTATGCTGGTGGAGATTGGCCGCCAGAACCGCTTTTTCTATAATTTTCTTGGCGCTGTCGGAGAGTCGGGGTTCGGTTGACGCTGACGCGGCTAATCGGCGGTTATGCTCGATAATTTTCTTTTTTAATTCTTCAGGGTTAATTTTTATTTTGGCCAGAACATCACTGGCGACACCGCCTTTTTGTTTAATCAAGGCGTAAAGCAAGTGCTCGGGGTTAATGGTTTGATGCTTCAGTTCCCGCGACAAAGCATAAGCCAAGCCAACGGCTTTCTTGAAGTTGAGAGTGAATTTTTCCAGAAGGTTTTCCATAGGCAAATCTATGGTTATTTATACCATAATTTATGATAAAAGTAAAATAAAGATAATTCAGAGACAGCCCAAGAACCGGACCACTTGGCCGTTGGCATTGACATCAAAAATAATCTGGGGTTTTATTTTGCCTTGATCCGCCCACAGGGCGGTGATGCGCCAGTATTTGACGCCTTGATAAATGCCGTGCGGTTTGGCTGATTGGGCTGTCCAGTGGTTGCCTTTGCCGGAAAAAACTTCCTTATGATTATCTTGCGTCCATTTGACGTATTCGTTAAATACTTTGACAGCGTCAGTCGAATTATTGACTTCAAGGGAAGAATCATAGTCGGTGATAATGCCATTCATGCAATCGGACAAGTCCGGCCAAAGATTTTCTTGCTCGGTGTTGGTGTTAGTATTGGAATTGGTGTTTGAGCCGGTATTAGAGTTGGAATTGGCATTGCTGTTAGTGTTGCCGTTTGCGTTTGTGTTGGCGTTGTTCGGTTTTTGCTTTTGTCCGCAACTACAGCGGGATAACAGCAAAATCAGGAGGATGATTAGGAGAATAAAGAGGATGAAAAGCCGGCCATTTTTCCCTTTTTTGAATTGTTGTTTGATGCTCTCCATGTTTTTTTGTTTTTTACGCCATTTCCCTTAAAGCCTTAATCCTTTGTTCCATCGGCGGGTGAGTGGAAAAAAGCTGGTTGAATTTTTTAGTCGCGCCGAACGGGCTGGCGATATATAAATGCGCCGTGGCGGTGTTGGCGTGCTTTAACGGCTGTTTGTATTGACTTATTTTCTCCAAAGCTTTGGCTAAGCCTTCGGGATAGCGGGTGAGTAAAGCGCCGGAAGCGTCAGCCAAAAATTCTCTTCTTCGGGAAATCGCCAGTTGGATCAGTTTGGCAAAAAGCGGGGAAAGGACAGCCAGAATCAAGCCGACAATCATCAAGATGGCCGTGATTTGGCCGCCTCGGTCATTGTCCCGGCTGTTGAAAAAGCGCGCCCGGAACATCCAATCGGCCAATAAAGTGACAATGCCGACGCAGACGATTACCACCATCATCAGGCGGATGTCGTAGTTTTTAACATGGGAGAGTTCATGGGCAATGACTGCTTCCAACTCTTCGTTTTCCAGCTTTTCAATCAAGCCGGTGGTCAGGGCGATGGAGGCGTGTTGCGGGTCTCGGCCAGTGGCAAAAGCATTGGGGGCGGGGTCGTTAATTAGATAAACTTTAGGCGCGGGCAAGCCGGCGGTAATCGCCAAATTTTCCACCAGCCGACAAACATAGAGATTGCCTTCTTTTTTAATCAGCTTGGCGCCGGCGGTCAGCAAGGCCACTTTGTCGCCTTGGTAATAACTGAATAGCGCCATCGCCAAGGAAACAATAGCGGCGATAATCAAGCCGCCAAAACGGTCGCCGGTATATTCGCCGAACAGCCAGCCCAGTAAAATAATAAAAGCGACAAAAATCACCATCAATAAAACGGTTCGGCGCTTGTTGCTGTCAATTTGATTATACATATGTTGTCATTACGAGGAGCGAGCCCTTCCAAAAAGGGTGTCATTCTGGAGCGACCCGCCCAGGGCGGGGAGCGATAGAATCCCCTTGTTGCCTGTAATTACTGTCAGCAATGGGATTCTATCGGTCGCCCCGACTTTGTCGGGTCTCCCTCCAGAATGACATCCTTAAAGAGGGCTCGCAATGACATTATTTATTTAGAATTTTATCTGCGGCGCTTCGCGCTCGGCTTTTTCCGCCAGCTCAAAAAATTCTTTGGCCTTAAAACCCAAAGTTGACCCGATCAGATTAGTCGGGAAGGTTTGGAGTTTGGTGTTGAAGTCGCGGACATTGCCGTTGTAAAACCGCCGGGCGGCTTGGACCTTATTTTCCGTGTCGCTTAATTCGTCCTGCAATTGGAGGAAGTTTTGGGTGGCTTTGAGGTCAGGATAGCCCTCGGCCACGGCGAAAAGCGACTTTAAGGTGTCAGCCAGCATGTTTTCCGCTTCGGCTTTTTCTTTCAGGCCTTGGGCGTTCATCGCCAGAGTTCTGGCTTGGGTGACCTTTTCCAAGGTGCCGGCCTCGTGTTGCATATAGGCCTTGACCGCTTCCACCAGGTTGGGAATCAGGTCATAGCGTCTTTTGAGCTGGATATCAATGTCCGCCCAGGCCTCGTCAGCGCGGTTGCGGTTGCGGATTAAGCCGTTATAGACCGCAATCAGCCAGAGGATAATGACGGCCAAAACGCCGGCAATAATCCAAAGAAGCAGATTTTCCATATTGTTTTTATTAAGATTTAGCTGGTTTTATTATAATTCCTAATGGCTTGGCTGTAAAGCTTTTGTTATTGTTTGTTTTATGTTATAATAAAAATGGATTATGGCCAGAAAAAGAAAAATAAAAAAGGGGACGACCATAAAGGCGTTGATTTTCGCCGGTTTGATGTCTTTTGTTTTTATTTTTATTTTGAGTTATGCTTTTGGCATTTTGTCTGCCGAGCTTGAAAAGAAAAATGTTAAGCCCGCCATCAGCATTAACTTGCCCGAAGGCGGCGAGGGACAGGATTATTGGCTTTGGATTGAAGTTGGGGATAGGTATAGTTTTGACCAAGATAAAACCGCCAATAGAACCAAGCGGGGCGATATTATTTCCATTGAACCGGCAATACCGCAATATGAGCCGACGGCAAGGGAAAAAGCGGCTTGGGCCGTGATTAAGGTCAGGGGTTTGACCAAAGAGGACATCCAGAAATACACCCAGCCGTGGCAGGAAAACCCGGAAATCCAGAACTCTAAAATCTTGGCTTACCGCCAATACCGGTTAGACCTTGACGCTTTGGGCTTAAAAGTCGGTTTGGACCCTAATCCCAAAAACGCCAGCGTTTTTAGAAGGTTTGCCTACCTTAAAAACCAGAGCGACTTGGCCCGTTATGAAAAAGGCCGAAAATTATACGCGTTTAAGAATTATCCCAAGTATTTAGCGCTGAAATTAAAGAATTTTATTATTCCACCGTCCGTGGCCGTGACGGAAAACATTTCTTGCGTTAATGGCAAAAGCGATCCGGCTTGCGGCGGCGTGGAGCATTATATCAATCTGACTACTTGGGAAGTGGGTACGGAAAGAAATTTAGTGGCGGCCCAAGTGATTGAAACCGCTTATGGCCACGATGATGACGGACCGCTGGATGATAATAACATTACGATAAGCGGAGCGATCGTCAATTCCACTTATTACCGCAAGATAACCGCTCCCGTTGGCGAAAGGCATAACGGCATTGTTGATAATTCCGCCAGCCCGGTCGGCTTTACCCTTCATCCGACAACTGCGACTAATAACAATACCGGGTTAGTTGATTTGCGAGAAAATTTTGCCGTGGTTGAATGGTTGCGGATTAGAAATCTGACAACCGGATTTGATTTAACTGGTTATGCGATTATTTTGTCGGCAACGAACTATAGAGAGATGATTGCCAGAAACAACATTATCCACGACCCCAATTATACCGCCTATTGCCGACCCAGAGGCATAGCTATTTATTCTGAACAGTCAAGTTCCACGCTAGCGGCCACAGTATACAACAACATCATTGTTGATTTCTATAATTCCAAAAGGCCCGGCTATGGCATAGAGTTTATGAGCGGTAAAATCTTTGCCGCCAACAATACTCTATTAGGCAATGATAGGGGAATGCATTTTGCCGGTTATTATTACGACGCTTCCGTAACTCTTAAAAATAATGTCGTGGTGGATAGCGTTACCGCTAATTATTCTTTAGCGGCGGGAAAAAATTGGAACTCTAATTCAAGCAATAACGCCTGCGATACCGCTTCGGTTGCTTGCACGGATTGGCAATCAGCCGGAGAATTGCCGAATTTGGACGGCGATGACCTTTTCACGGATTTAACGGCCAGCGCCCAGAATTTGCATTTGGCTTCAACTACCGCCAGCAGTATTTTGGTTAATTCGGGGACAGACGCTTCGGCCGGCATTGGCTGTACGGTTGGCACTAATTGCTATGATATAGACAATAACGATCGCCCTTTCCCGGTCGGCGGTAGTTGGGATATTGGGGCGGATGAGGATTCTGCGGCTTTGCCGCCTGAAACTTGCGTTGACGGCATTCAAAACCAAGGCGAAACCGACTTTGACTGCGGCGGTCCTAATTGCCCTGATTGCGAAAACGGAGATAGTTGTTTGGATCACTCCGATTGTTCTTCGGGTTATTGCGACCCGATTTCCAATACCTGCCAACCGGCCCCGACTTGCAACGACGGCATTCAAAACCAAGACGAAACCGACTTTGACTGCGGCGGAGATATCTGCGGCCAGTGCGCCAATGGCCAAACCTGTTGGGATAACTCCGATTGTTCTTCGGGTTATTGCGACCCGGTTCCCGATACCTGCCAAAATCCGCCGCCGCCGCCTAACCTAAGTGATTGGTCATATCACCTGAAATTGACTTTTAAGAACAGCGAACAAGCGGAGGATTTGGTGGATTTTCAGTTTTTAGTCCATCTAACCAAGGGCAACTTTAATTTTAACCAAGCTCAAGACGACGGCAAAGACATCCTGTTTATTGACGCTGACGGCGCCACCTTTTTGGCTTATGAAATAGAAATGTGGGACAAGGCGCGTAAAGAGGCCTATATTTGGGTGAAAGTTCCTCAAATAGACGGCGGTTCTGACAGCGATTATATTTGGCTGTATTGGGGCAACGACGACCCCGGGCTGGCCGGCCAAGATCCGCCGGCCACTTGGAGCAATGGCTACCAAAGCGTTTTGCACTTTAACGAAGGCAGTGGTAATTACGCTTATGACAGCACCGGCCGATTAAACAGGGCTTTTATCACCGATGATGAAGCGGACGGCTGGCTGACTGACGGCAAGCTGGGCGTGGCTTATGAGTTTGACGGCAACGATGATTTCGCCACCATCACCGACTCGGATGATCTGGATTTTAGCGATCAAATCACCATTGAGGGCTGGCTGGATCCGCGCGGTTTCCAGAAAACCGAAGGCGAAGTAACCGGCTTAAAAGACAGCAGTTCCGAATATGGAAACTCTACAATCAGGAAATATCCCAATATCATCCGGATAACCGACGATCTTTATGTGATTGCCGATTTGGGCAATAATTCTAACATTAATTTAATATCGGCGATTATTGACGACCAAGGAATGATTAACGAGGTAGGCAGTTTTACCATTAGCAACGGCATTAAGCCCGCGATGATTAAAATAACGGATAATGTTTTTGCGGTTGCTTATATTTATTATCAAGGCGGCGCCAAGGGCCGGCTGCAAACCTTCACCATTGACAGCCAAGGTAATTTTGGTTCAGTGGCGCTTGACACTTTGAATTGGGGCAACGCTAGCGCGTCTTTTAATATCATCCATACCAGCGGCGATATTTACGCCATTACTTATAGTTCCACCTATAATTATTTAATGACCGTTGACATAAACAGCAGTGGCAATATCGGTTCAGTCCAGGGTAATTTTTCTTTTGGCTGGGGGGCTGGAATTTTCCCGGTTCATATCAGCGATAATGTTTACGCCGCGGTTTATGATAATAGCGGCGCCAATTGGTTGCAAACCTTTACGCTTAGCGCTGACGGCCAGACCAAGAGCGATATCGAGTCATTTAATTGGGGCAGTGGTATAAGCAATTTTAAGATCAAAAAAGTGAGCAATGATGTTTATGTTATTTCTGATCTTTCATCGCAAAGGTTTTATTTAAGAACGATTAGAATCGGCGAAAACGGCGATATTGGCAGTGGAATTTTGGATTGGTGGATATTGGATGAGATTTTGACCGCCGATTGGTCTTCTACAAATTATGGCTTGATTAATATTGCCAATAATATTTACGGCGCGGTTTATCAGGGCAGAAATTATGACGGCTGGCTAAAGACCTTTATTATCAATCCCGACGGCACTTTTCCGAGCGATCCGCTGGTGAGCGTTTTTGAGTTTGGCCTGGAAGGCGGGGCCAACCCGGCCATTATTCCCGCCAAAAACAATCTTTATGTTGTCGCTTATCAAAATCGGGATTATAGCGGGGTGTTTAAGACCGTCGGGATTAACACCGGCCGGGGCTTGACCAAAAACAATACCTATGTTTTTGACGCCAATAAAAATAATCAGGCCATTGGCTTGATTAATAAAGAAGCAATAACCAGCGCCTTGGCCAATGGCTGGAATTATGCGGTTTTGACTTATGATCAAGGCGCGCCAACCGGGCAAATCAAGTTTTATGTCAATGGCGTGGAAAGAGACCTGGCCGATTATGGCTGGCCGATTAACAATAATGACGATGAATTGCGGTTTGCCCATCTGTTTTACGGCGCGGTTGACGAATTGCGTCTGGCCAATGTCGCCCGGTCGGCTGATTGGATTAAGGCCCAGTATTTAAGCATGACCGGAGTTTTTTCGCCCGAGCTTTTTCTCGGCTATTTTGGCCAAAGCCTATCCGGCGACAAATGGGCTTGGGCCGAAACCTTTGGCTGGTTCAGTTTGGATTGCAAAACCGTGGAATGCCAAGACGCCGGCAAGGAATATGAAGTGATTGTGCCTGATTTGTCAGCGTCGGAACCGCCGGCTGAAGGCGATGTTGAGGGCTGGGCTTGGTCAGAATACGCCGGCTGGGTTTGTTTCGGCAAAACCTGCCAGGCGGTTTATGGCGCCCATTCAAATGCTTGGGCCACTTATTACAAGGAGCAATATTCCAGCGATATTGACGGCTGGGCCAATGTGGTGGTCTTGGGCGAGGCCGGTTGGCTGAAATTGAGAGAGAGCAATAATCGCGAAATTAATCCGGCCGGTTATGTTTTCAAGCCGTGCTATGATTGCGATACGGCAGGGGCCGGTATTTTTTGTCGGATTTGCTATACTGACGAGGATTGGGGCGGATCTGGCAAGGCCTGCAGCGCTTGCCATAATTGCGAAGGGGATGGCGGGACTTGCGGAAATTGCGATTATTGCGACGATTATGGCTTGGCTTACCGCCGAGATGTCGGCAATATCAGCGGTTGGGCTTGGAACGGCAACTGGCCTTACAATGGCAGCTGGCAGGATAATGGCGGCCAGCCGGGCATTGGCTGGCTGTCCTTTAATTACAGCGGCCAAACCAATGTTCCGCCTTGGCTGGAGACCCGCTGGGGCGATGTTTATGCCGGCAATTTTATCGAGGGTTTGGCCGGCTCGCCGCCGGCTGGCCAGTATAATGCCACTTATTTGATTCATGTTGATTATGGAGGCGGCCAAAATGTCATTAGAAACTTTGAAACTTGGTGCGAAGAAAAATATCAGGACGAATCAAAATTTCCCGGTTATAAAGAAAAATGCAAGGACTCCGCTTATTTTGGCGACTGGGGGCAATTGTTCCCCGACATTCCCAAGAAAAGCAATGATTATTGGGGTACTTTGGGTAAAATAGACATTGCAGGCATTTTAAGAGGCGATTATGGCGAAGTGGTTGATTGCCATGCCCAGCCGGATTGTTTGACCGCGTCTTCGCCGATTGTTTTGGGCGGCAAAGTTTATTATTTTGACGGCGACCAGACGATTAATTCGCCAATAGTCGTGGCCAGCGGCAACCAATTGCAAAAAGGCAATGGCTTGGTCGTCATTAAAGGCGATTTGGACATTAACGCCAACATCGGCTATCAGGATACCACCATCACCAATTTGAGGCAATTGGCTTCTCTGGGCTGGTTGGTGATTAAAGATGATAATGGTTTGGCCGGCGGCCGGGTTGAGATCAGCCCGGAGGTGGCCAATTTAATCGGGGTTGTTTATGCCGAAGATCGGATTGATACCTGCGAAGCCAATGGTTCTTTGACGCCTTGCGACCAGAATTATTTGAACGCCAACGGGCCAATGGTCAGCAATCGGTTTATTCTTGATCGGCTTTATGTCAATAAGCAATCAAATCGGTCCGCGGAAAGAATCGTTGACGACGGCCGGGCCTTGGTTAATCCGCCGCCGGGCTTGACGGATTTAACCAAAGGACTGCCGATTTGGTCAGCGGTCGCGCCTTAAAATTTAATTTTGTTTTTAATAATTTTTTGTGTTATAATCACTATCGAGGGACAAATGAACACTGGTGTTCATTTGGGCCGAACGACGCAATTATAGGTAATCATATAATAACCCTGTTAATATCTTTACCCAGTCAAATAACCTTTATTCCGTTTAACGGAATAAAAGTTAGAACCGAAGGTCCTATTTGACGGGGTAAAAACAAAAACAAACTATGGGCATTTTCAATTCAACTCAAAAAAGTTATTTAGGCATTGATTTAGGCGCGGTCAGCACCAAAGTGGTGGAATTAGGCAATGAAAAAGGCCGTCCCCGTTTGGTGACCTATGGTTTTGTGGAAGAAGCGGTTGATTTGGCGCGCAATGACTCGCCTGAAGCTAAGGAAAAAATCATCGCTTTTTTAAAAGAAATTTGCAAAAAAGCCGGCGTTAAAACCAATAAAGCCATTGCCGCCTTGCCGACTTTCTCGGTTTTCAGCTCCATTGTCAGTTTGCCTCGGGTAGCCAAAAAAGACCTGCCGTCAACTATCCGCTGGGAAGCCAAGAAAGTTATCCCCATGCCTTTGGAAGAAATGATTTTGGACTGGAAAATATTGCCGGAAACCGAGCCGGTTTCCAACCTGCCGGCCGACCGGCAGGCCGGGCCGGTTGTTGAGCGGGTGATTAAAACCAAAAACGGCTCCCAATATCTGAAGGTCTTGCTAACCGGCGCGCCTAAAAATTTAGTCAAGAAGTTTATGGAGGTTTTTAACGGCGCCGGCTTGCAGTTAATCAGTTTGGAAACCGAGTCATTCGCCTTAGTCAGGTCATTGGTGGGCGAAGACAAATCAACCATTATGATTATTGATTTGGGCGGCGCGACCACTAATTTATCGGTTATTGACAAAGGCGTGCCGGTCTTGAATCGCAGTTTGGAAATCGGCGGTTCAACCATTACTCGGGCGATTGCCGACGGCTTGAATATAAATTTGGTTCGGGCCGAGCAGTTTAAGAGGGATATGGGCATTTCTTTGGGCAGCCGCGGCCAGAACGATGTGCCCCAGACCATTGAGGCGAGCGTGGCGCCGATTATCAATGAAATAAAATATTGCTTCGGCCTTTACCAAAATCAGGCCTTGAGGCCGTTCGACAGCCAATTTTCCAGAAACGGCGATAACGCTTCGCCAGCCGGCTCAAGCGAGGCCCTTTTCAACGGCCGGATTGAAAAGATAATTTTAACCGGCGGCAGCGCTTTATTGCCGAATCTGGCCGATTACTTGTCTAAACTTCTGGATATCAAGGTTTATCTGGGCGACCCTTGGGCGAGAATTATTTATCCGATTGAATTAAGGCCGATTTTGGAAGAAATCGGTTCCCGGTTTTCCGTCGCTCTGGGATTAGCCATGAGGGATATTGAATAAAAATTTAATCCGCCGATGGGCGGAAAAAAATGAATAATAACGAACAACCAAAAGAAAATGTAAATCTCCTGCCGGAGGATTTGCGGAAAACGGAAGAAAAAGAAATCAAAGAAGCAAGAAAGAATCCAAAAGTGGTGGAAATTGAGATGTCCGACCCGAAAAGGGGCTTTACTTTCAACCAAGACAAGCCCGAGAAAGGGCCGGGTTTTTGGTCAAAGATTTTCAGTTCATCGGCTAAAAATAACCAAGGGTTGAAAATTAATCCAAGAGGTTTTGAACCAACTGAAATAGAAGACGAGTCAGAAGATAATCAGGCGATTAAGCCGGCCAAAAAAAATCCGTCCTCCGCCAGCTGGCGGAGCGGATGGTGGAGCGGTTTATTCACCGCTTCTGAAGATAAAGAGCGCCAGAAACTTGAGCGATTGGCTTTGGCCAAAGTTAGAGAAGAAGCCCGCCGGCGGCAAAAAGAGGCCTTAAAAACGGCCAAGTTGGCTGCTCGCCGGCAACATCAACAAAAAGATCGGTCGATTTTTGAGCAAAAAGGCCGAAAAGAAAAAGAAGAACAGGCGCATCGGGAAAAAATGCGTTGGCTGATGGCGCAAAAGAAAAAATTTGGCCAATCCGCCCAAGGCGGACCAGGCCGGGAAAATCCGATTGTCCTAACCCCGGTTGTTCCGTCGGTTGCCAAACCCGTGGCGTTGCCGGACTGGCCGGACGGCCGGCCGGTCAAACCGGCGGGGTGGCCGCCCTCGGCGGGGAAAAACCAAAAAATCCAATTGACCGCCGGCCAATTAGCCAAGGGAATCAGCGCTTCCGGATTGGCAGTCAATTTAATTCCCCAGGAGCTGTTAAGAACCAAAGAGTTTAAATTTTCTTCCCGTTTGACCACTTTGGCGGTGATGACGGCGACCGCTCTTTTATCGGTTGGCTTGCTGTATTCGATAATTGTTTTTTATCAGTTGCAAATTATTAATGAAATCAAGGCGATTGAAGCCCAGAGCGAAGCGCTGAAAATCCAGATTGCCGGCTATGAATCGGCTAAAGCCAAGGCGGTTGTTTACCAGCGGCAATTGAGGTCCTTAGAGTCGTTGCTGGCCGGTCATTTCTATTGGACTCGGTTTTTCGGGCTCTTGGCGGATAATACCACGCCTGATGTTTATTACACCAGCTTTGCCGCTGATTCGGCCCGAGGCAGCGTCAGTTTGTCGGCCGCCGCTAAAAGTTATGAGGCCTTGGCCAAGCAATTGGTGGCTTTTGAACAAGCCAAGGATTTCATCGCTTTTACCGACATCAGCGGCGCCACCGCGAAGGTCAATGAAAATGGGCTGGTGGAAAATGTGATTTTTAACCTTAACCTTCAATTGGCGCCCGGAGTTTTTTTGAAAAATTTTGAATCAAGCAATTAAATATGGCCAATCAACCAATAAAAAAACCGGCCAGGCCGGCCGGCCGGCCGGCGAAGACCAGAGAGCTCTTTATGAGGCATTATCGGCTGGCGACGTTTTTGCCAGTGGCTTTGATTTTGGGTTTAGGATATTTTTTGCTGTTGGGGCCCAAATACCAGGAGTTGAAAAGCGGCGGCCAGTTTGATTTAGACAGCAAACAGCGGGAATTAAGAACTTTGGAACAGCAGTTGGCGAATTTGAAGATTTTGAAGCAAAATCTGGCTGATTTGGAAAAGCAGGATTTAAGCGGATTGCGATTGATTCTGCCGGCGAAAAAGGACTTGCCCGGCCTGTTTGTTCAGCTGGAAAAAATCGCGTCGGAGAATGATTTTGTTTTGTTAAGCATCGGCATCACCGCCGCGCCGCCGGCCAAGGACTTGGCCGCCGGCGATTCCGGCCTTAGAAAACTTGGTATTGGCTTGTCTTTAAGCGGCGGCAATTATGCCGATTTGTTGCGGCTGTTGGCTGATTTTGAATATAACCTGCGCTTGCTGGATGTGGCGGCAATTAATTTTACGCCCACGCCAACAAGCTCCGGCCAGTCGAGTTATAGCCTTAATTTAACCACTTATTATTTAGCCGATTGATATGTTAGCCGCTAAATTAATCAGCAAAAAGAAAGCGATAATTTATTTGATTATTCTGGCCGGCTTAATTTTGGTTTCCTTTTTCGCCTACAAATATTTTGCCAAGTCATATTCAGCCGAGCAAGGAAAGGCCGGGCAAGATATTCATATCGCGCCTGATCCCGATCTGGCGGCGCCGGCTCAATTGGACAAGGCCTTGGTCGGCCGGATTTTGAACAGCCAGTTGTTTAAAAAATTAAAAAAGCACGGCGACTGGCCGGTTAAAGTTGACGTTTTGGGCCGGGTTAATCCTTTCCAAGAGTTTTAGCGTAAAAATAATGGCGGTAAATATTCAAAATCAAATTCTTGAGGGCTTATTGGCGGAAAAATTAATCAGTCGGGAGCAGGAAAAATTGATTAAGGCCGAAAATAAAAGGACCGGCCAGGCGATAGAGCGGATTATTGCGGATAAACATTTGGTCAATGAGGCCGAACTGGTTAAAGTCAAGGCCCGGGTTTTTAATTTGCCTACGGTTGACTTGACCGAGAAAACCGATTTTGATTTTTCCGTTTTGAATTTACTGCCCTTGAAAGTGGCGGAAAATTACCAAATGGTGGCTTTTGCCAAAATCGGGCCGGAATTAAGAATCGGCTTGGTTGACCCCCAGAATTTCAAAGCGATTGAGGCGGCCGAGTTTGTCGCCAAAGAGAATAATTTTAAAAATCGCTATTTCATCATTTCCCTGACCAGTTTCCGTTTTGCTTTGAAACGCTACCAGCCGGTCACCGAGGAAATCAAGCAGGCCTTGGCCGGCGTGTCGGAAAAAGTAATGGATGATCTAAGGCAGGAAGCGGTCGGACCGGCCGATAAAGGCGACTTGCAAGAGGTAATCAAGCGGGCGCCGATTGCCAAAGTGGTTTCCACTTTGATTAAATACGCGGTTTCTTACAAGGCCTCCGACATCCACATTGAGCCGGTGGAGAACTTTACCCGGGTGCGCTTTCGGATTGACGGCATCCTGCATACTTTTTTGAATTTGCCCCTTTACATTAATTCGGCGGTTGTCGCCCGCATTAAGGTTTTGGCCAATTTGAAGTTGGACGAGACCCGCATTCCTCAAGACGGCCGCATCCGTTTGCAGATTGACAATCAGGATATTGATTTCCGGGTTTCCACTTTGCCTTTGGGGGGCAAGGAAAAAGTGGTGATCCGGGTTTTGGCCGTTGGCGAGAAAATTCAAACGCTGGCGGAACTGGGCTTTCGGGACAAGTTCCGAGAAATAATTGAAAAAAACAGCCGGAAAACCCAGGGCTTGTTTTTGGTCACCGGCCCGACCGGTTCGGGCAAGACCACCACTTTGCATACGATTTTGAGTTCTTTGAACGAGGAAGGAATCAATATCGTCACCATGGAAGACCCGGTGGAATATTATATTGACGGGGTTAATCAATCGCAGGTGAATCCGGCGGTCGGCTTGACTTTTGCCACCGGCTTAAGGTCAATCTTGAGGCAGGACCCGGACATTATTATGGTGGGTGAAATTCGCGACCAGGAAACCGCCGAGCTGGCCATCCAGGCCTCACTAACCGGTCACGCCGTTTATTCAACTTTGCATACCAATGATTCTCTGAAAGCCATCCCGCGTTTGATTGATATGGGCGCCCAGCCCTATCTGATTTCCGCCACGGTGGAAATGGTTTTAGCCCAGCGCTTGGCCCGGAAAATTTGCCCCGACTGCCGGCAAGAAATAAAAATTTTGCCGGAATTGGAAAAAATGGCCAGGGCGGAACTGGTTAATCTGCCGGCCGGCTTGACCACGCCCCAGGTTGAAGAGGCCTTGCGTTTAGGCCAGCCCTTGAAATTTTTTGAAGGCAAGGGCTGTTTGCACTGCCATAAGACCGGCTACAAGGGCCGGACAGTGATTGTCGAAGTCATAGACATTGAAAGCGACTTGACGGAAATTATCGCCCGGGGTTGTCCGATGAAGGAGTTCCGCGAAGCAGTGCTGAAAGCCGGCTTTATTTCTTTCCGGCAGGATGGTTTCTTAAGGTGCCTGGAAGGCGTTACGACCATGAAAGAGGTTTTAAGGGTAGCCACGGCCTGACCCCTCCAATGTGTATAAATTAATAATTCAATATTTATATGCCAGTCAAATCAAAAGTTTTGTTGATTGAAGACGACACTTTTTTGTCAGGGCTTTACGCCACCAAATTCGGCATGGAGGGGTTTGAGGTCTATTCCGCCACTGACGGCGAAGCCGGGCTGAAATTAGCCAAAGAGAAATCGCCGGACGTAATTCTCTTGGACATTATTTTGCCGGTTAAAGACGGTTTTGAGGTTTTGGCCGCGTTAAAAAAGGATCCGGCGACCAAAATGACCCCGGTTATTCTGTTGACTAATTTAAGCCAGAAAGAAGACGCCGAAAAGGGGCTAAAACAGGGCGCGGTTGATTATCTGATTAAGGCGCATTTTATGCCGTCGGAAGTGGTGGATAAGGTTAAAAAATACATCAAAACATAAAAACAATGGAAACCCAGCAGTTGGCCATCTTAAACCGGATTTTGATTACGGCCGTCAAGAAGCAGGCCTCGGATTTACATCTGGTCATGGGCAAACAGCCGGTGATGAGGGTGGATGACAAATTGGTCGCTCTGGAAACGGAAGAGGTTTTGACCGCTGATTGGCTGAAGCAATTGGCGGCTGAACTTTTGAATGATGAGCAAAAAGCGGTTTTGAGCCAAAATAAGGAAGTCACTTTTATTTACGGGCTGGAGAATCAATTTCGCTTCAAAGTGAATGTTTTTTTTCAAAGGGGTTATTTGTCAATCAGTTGGCGCTTGATTCCCGCCAAAGTCAAGACCTTGGCCGAGCTGGGCTTGCCAACGGCGGTTAGTCAGTTTGTCCAACTGAAAAGAGGGTTGGTGATTGTTGCCGGGCCGTTCGGTTCAGGCCGGACTTCCACCATCGCCGCCTTGTTGGAAGAGATTAACAAGACCCGCGCCGAGCATATCATCACCATTGAACGGCCGATTGAATTTCTGTTCGCCAACAAGAAGAGCATTATTGAACAGCGGGAAGTCGGCCAAGATACCAATTCCTTTTTGGCGGCTTTGGATGACTCCCATGAAGAAGACGTGGATGTCCTGATGGTGGAGGAGATGGATGAGCCGGCGGTGATGGCTTCGGTTTTGGATTTGGCCAATGCCGGCAGTTTGATCTTCGGCGCCATGAACACGGATTCGGTCAGCCAAACCTTGGAAAAAATTATTTTTAGCTTTCAGTCGTTTGAAAGGGAGCGGATTAAAAATTTGCTGGCCAACGCCTTAGAGGGGATAATCGCCCAACGGCTCTTGCCCAAAGTCGGCGGGGGCATGGTTTTGGCCGCGGAAGTTTTGGTTTCCACTTTGGCCGTCAAGTCGTTAATCCGGGAAGATAAAGTTCAGCAATTGAAAAGCGTTTTGCAGACCTCGGGCGAGGAAGGCATGATTACTTTGGATCGGTCTTTGGCCGGGCTGGTGAAGCAGGGTTTGATTGCCAGAGAAACGGCCTTGGCTTACTCGGCCAGCAAAGAGGACTTTAATTCATTTTTTAGAACCTGATTATGCCTTCTTTTTATTACACGGCCAAAGACCGGCATGGCCAAGTGGTTACCGGCTTGATTGAGGCCGACAGTGAAGAAACCGCGGCGGAAATGCTGGCGGAACGGTCGTTGATGGTGATTGCTTTCAAGGCCAAAAGAGACTTCGCTTGGTTTGGCAAGATCCAGGGATCGCTGGGGATGTTGAACCGAGTTAAAGCCAAAGATTTAGTGGTTTTTTCCCGCCAATTATCAGTGATGATTTCCGCCACCATTCCGATTGTCCAGGCCCTGCGGACTTTAATCGTTCAAACGACCAATGTTACCTTAAAAATCATTATTTCCGAAGTGGCGGACGAAGTGGAAGGCGGCGCCAAGCTTTCTCTGGCTTTGTCTCGCCACCCCAAGGTTTTTAACGGTTTTTTCGTTAATTTGATAAAATCGGGCGAAACCGCCGGCCAGGTGGACGAGGTTCTGAATTATCTGGCGGAACAGCAGGAAAAGGACTACGAACTGAAAGCGCGCATTCGGGGCGCCATGATTTATCCGATTTTTATCTTGGTCGGCTTGCTGGTGGTCGGCACGATTATGATGGTTTTCGTCGTGCCGCAAATAACCGGCATGCTGTTGGAGAGCGGGAGCCAATTGCCCTTATCCACCCGGATCCTGATCGGCACCAGTAATTTTTTGACCGCTTGGTGGTGGCTGCTGGCTTTGGCGGTTGTCGTTCTAACCGTTGGCTGGCGATTTTATGTCAGAACCGTGAATGGCCGTTATCAGTGGGACTTTTTGAAATTGAAATTGCCGATTTTAAGCAAGCTGTTTAAGGATATTTATCTGGTCCGCTTTACCCGCAGCATGGCCACTTTGATTAAAGGCGGAGTTTCTCTGACCCAAGGGCTGGCGATTGTGGCCAAAGTGGTCAGCAATATGGTTTACGAGGACTTGATTATGAGCACGGCGCAAGAAGTGGAAGGCGGCAATTCCGTGGCTTCGGTTTTCCTGCAAAGCAAAAATGTCCCGCCCATGCTTTCCCAGATGATGGTGATAGGCGAGCAAACCGGCAAATTGGACGAGGTTTTGGCTAAGTTAAGCGAATTTTATACTCGGGAAGTGGATAACACGGTCCGTAATTTAACCACCATTATGGAGCCGGTGGTCCTGACTTTGATGGGCATTGGCGTGGGCATTTTGGTGGCGGCCATTATTTTGCCGATGTATAATTTGGCCAGCAGTTTTTGAAAAAAATGTCATTATGAGGAGCGATCCGCCCTGGGCGGAGAGCGACGTAATAATCCCCTTGCTTTTCGCTCGACTCGCTTTACTGCAAATCAGGGGATTCTATCGCTCGCTATGCTCGCTCCAGAATGACAACTTTTTTGAAAGGGATTGCGACGTCGCCCTGCGGGCTCCTCGCAATGACACCAAACTTTGGATAATTTTTGAGATTTGTGGTATAATAAACGCAGAAATCGGGGATTTTAATGGTTGTGGATAACCTTTTGATATTAACAAATTAATATAATAAAAAATTAAAACAAAGCTGAATAAGCTTTTACGAAAGGAGGTGAACTATGACAAACAAAAAAGGTTTCACCTTAGTTGAGTTGCTGGTGGTGATTGCCATCATCGGCTTATTGGCCACTTTGGCCATTGTTGCTTTGAACAGCGCTCGGATGAAAGCCCGCGACGCCAAGCGTGTTGGCGATGTCAAACAAATCCAGACCGCTTTGGAATTGTATTTCAATGATAACGGCAGTTATCCGTCAGCGGCAACAGCGATTACTTTGGGCCCGGCCAATCAGGACGATCCTCTCGTCTATACGGATTGTAACGACGGCGGTGCCGTAGCTTGCGATGCGCTTTGCAGCGGTGGCGCGGCTGCCGACAATGGATTTATGCATACTTGCGCGGTAACCGTTCTGATGGGTATTGTGCCGGGAGATGCTAACCCGGGAGCGGAAACTACTTGCACCGCGGCGAATGAAACTGGCTGTACTTATGAATATACCAGCGCGACTGCTTCTACCTACTCTCTTGTTTTTGAGTTAGAAGGCGGAGTTGGCGCTTTGGAAGGCGTTTGCACGGCTACTCAATCCGGCATGACTTGCGTTTAGTATAATTTTCTGTTTATTTAACCCCGCCCTCCCAAGTTTTGCCTTACAAAATTTGGGAGGGCGGGGTTTGTGTTATCAGTAAAAAAATGTTAAAATAAAGCCATGATAGTGGTTGCTATAATCCTTTCTTTTTTACTGGGCTTGGCGGTTGGCAGTTTTTTGAATTGCGTGATTTTTCGCTTGGAAAAAGGCGAAAAGTTCTGGCATGGCCGTTCCCATTGCTTTTCCTGCCAGAAAGAGCTGGGCTTCCGTGATTTAATCCCGATTTTTAGCTTTATCCGGCAAAAAGGCCGGTGCCGTTTTTGCCGGAAAAAGATTTCCTGGCAATATCCTTTGGTGGAATTGGCTACGGCCGTCCTGTTCAGCGCAACGGTTTTGCTTCGTTTGGACTCGGGGTTGGCGATTGCTTACGGATGGCTGTTCCGCGATTGGCTGTTCATCGCTTTTTTAATTATCATTTTCGTCTATGATTTGAAATACTATTTGATTTTGGACAAAGTGATTGTCCCGGCCATTATTATCGCTCTGGCCTTTAATTTAATTTTAGGTCTAACTTGGCAATCATTGGTTCTGGGCGGCTTAATCGGCGGGGTTTTTTTCCTTTTCCAATTTCTGGTTTCCCGCGGCCGGTGGCTGGGCGGGGGCGATATCCGTTTGGGCGTCTTGATGGGCGCGGTGTTGGGCTGGCCGGGCGTAGCCATTGCCATTACTTTGGCTTATTTCATCGGCAGTATTTTTTCCCTGATTTTGCTGGCCTTGAAGAAAAAAAGTTGGCAGAGCCAGTTGCCCTTAGGCACTTTTTTGACGATTGCCACCGTAATCACGATGTTTTGGGGTCAAGAGATTTTGCGATGGTATTTAAACATAATCGGCTATTAAGATGTTTTCCAAGCATACCAAAAAACGCGGTTTTACTTTAATTGAGTTGGTGGTCTCCATTTTTATTTTTGTTACCTTGGCCGGTTTGGTTATCGCCAATTTCAACCGCGGGGCCAAAAGCGACGACTTGCGCCGGGCCGCTTCGGAAGCCGCCAGTGTTTTAAGAAAAGCCCAGAACTTGGCTTTAATCGGTTCCCAGCAGAATTTACCGGCTGGGGCGATTGCGACGACCGGCAAATTTGGCGTTCATTTTGACAAAACCGCCGGTACTTATCAGCTTTTTCTTGACTATCAAGACGGCGGCGATGGCGGGTATGACATTGGCGAAGAAATGTCCGGCGCCTTTTATCATCTGCCGGAGAAGGTCATTATCAACAGCTTGACGCCGGCCGGCGATTTTCTGGATGTTACTTTCTGGCCGCCCCAGCCGACAATTTATTTCAATAATGTGACCGAGCCGGAAGACGAAGCGATTATTGAACTAAAACACACCAAGACCGACAGCTTGAAATATCTAAAAATCAATCGAGTTTCCGGTCGGGTAAGCATTGAAGACCAATTATGAATCAATTAAACCAAAAAGGCCAAACCATGCTGGAAATTATTTTTGTTTTGGCGATTGTAATAATCGGCTTAGTGGGCATTCTGGGCTTAGTTTCCGCCAATATCGCCGGCGGCCGAGTCAGCAAAACCAGAGTGGTGGCGGCTAATTTGGCGCGGGAAGGCATAGAAGCAACGCGCTATATCAGAGACAGCAATTGGCTGGACGGCGATCAATGGGATAAGGGGTTGACCGATGCTGTCAGCTATACGGCGATTGCCGTTTTTGATGAAGATGGTTTTAGCGATCCGGCGACCGCGCCTTGGCGCTTGGAATTTAATCCAGATTTGGCGGATACGATAATGTATCTTAACGCCGTTCAAACCGGGGTTTATCAGCAGGATATCAGCCCGCCCCACCCGCTGGCTAAGCCGACGGTTTATTATCGTTTGATTACGCTTAATGAGATTTGCGGTAACCGCGCCAATGATTATATCGGCGAAGAAGTCCAAGCCAACGGGGCGCGATGTTTAGCCACCGGTCTTTATCCCAATAAGATCGGCATTAAAGTCGAATCCCGGGTGGGTTGGGCGGAACAAGGCGGGAATCAGGAGATTGTCGTTGAAGATCGGCTGTATAATTGGCGATAGTAAAATCAAAATGTAAAAATTAAAATGCAAAAGAGCAAGGCAAAATTAGGAAATAACGGCTTCACCCTTCTGGAGATGGTGGTGGCGGTGGCGATTTTTATTATCTTGGCTTTGCTGGTGACCGATATTTTTTTAATCACCACCAAATCTCATCGCCAGACAATGGAAATGCAAAAAGTGCTGGGCGACGCGCGTTTTGCCATGGAAACCATGGCGCGGGAAATCAGGATGGACAGCATCAGCCAGCAAGACATTGACGATTATTACGGTTGGCCGGGCATTGAGAACCCGGAGGAGTTATTGCCCTTGCGGGATATTTACGGCTCCTTAGTGATTTTCAAGAAAGGATCCGGCGGTCAATGCCCTGATAATGAAAGTAGCCCTTGTTTATTGATGGGTAAAGACATTGACGGCGACGGATCGGTTGAATGGAACAGTATTACGCCGGCAGGCGTTAAATTGCTTCATTTGAATTTTTATATCACTCCTTTCTCCGGCAGCGGATCGCGGTTGGACCAACTTTCCGTGACCATTATTTTCGCTTCCCGCACCAGCCAGCCAATCGCCGGCACGGGGGTTCCCGAGTCAATTTATCTGCAGACCGTGGCGACCTCCCGGGTGTATAAATAGAAATCAATAAATTATTTCAATCTATGGCAATCAGGCGAGCCAATAACGATAACCGAGGCACTGTTTTGTTGGTCACTTTGTTGATAATATTCAGCATTGTGGCGACGACAGTCGGGATGGCCTTTATTGTCATTAACGAAATTCAGCAGTCGCGCGATGTGGATTATTCGGTCATCGCTTATTATGCCGCTGAAGCCGGAGTGGAACAAGGACTTTTCCTGCTAAGAAAAAGCGGGATGGCGATTCATGATTTGGAGATTGGCGAAAGCGAAAGAGTTATTTTAGATAACGGCGCCAGTTGGGTTAGACCGGTTGAAAACGGGGAACCGCAAATTTTCGGCGCGATTGAGCGAGACGCGACTTTAAGCGTTGATCTATATGATGCCGACAGTCTCAGCGAAGACCCCGAGATCGGTTCGATTAAAATCGATGGTTATGACGACACGGCTTGGCTGGAAACGACTTTGGTTGAATGGCCGGTCGGTTCAGGCCTGACTTGGGGCAACCAACTGCAGCAAACCGTTTATAAATCCATCCACAGTTTTGTCCCGGGCGAGGATATTTGCGTCACCAATCCTCCCCAAACCGGCTATGCTTACCGGTTGCGGATTAAGGCGCTCTACGATGATGTTGAAGACCCGCTGATTGTCACGGTTTGGGGCGATGACCAGTGCAGTACCGGCAATAAAGATATTTTAGGGAGAATCGTGATTACCGGCATTGGCAGTTATTCCCATTCGTTGCAGGCGGTCAAAGTTTCTCTGCCTCGCTATTCTCCTCTTTCCAGCGTTTTTGATTATATTGTTTTCAGCGAGGAGTCCCTTAGCAAAAGCGACTGATTGAATGACGATTGTTTTTTGGATTAAAACGCATGAATAAAAATGAAGCGCAAAAAAGGGCGGGTAAGTTAAGAAAAATTATTGAGCGTTATGCTTACGCTTACCATGTTTTGGACGCGCCGGAAGTAACGGACGCGGTTTTTGATTCTTTGAAAAACGAATTGGAAGAATTGGAAAGAAAATTTCCAGAGCTGGTTACTTCGGACTCGCCGACCCAGCGGGTTTCCGGCCAGCCCCTGGCCAAGTTTGAGAAAGTGACGCACGCCACGCCCATGCTTTCGCTTTTTGACGCTTTTAGCGAAGAGGAATTGCATGACTGGGAGGAACGGATTCAGAAATTAGTTCCCCATAAAAAATTGGATTATTTCAGCGAATTGAAAATTGACGGCCTGGCGATCAGCTTGATTTATAAAAACGGAATTTTTGAACGCGGCGCCACGCGGGGCGACGGCCGAGTCGGCGAAGATGTCACCCAGAATCTAAGAACCATCGGCGCTATTCCTCGGCGTTTAAGGGTTAGCCAAAAGGGCATTGTTGAAATTCGCGGCGAGGCCTTTATGAAAAAAGAAGATTTAGCTGAAATCAACCAGCAAAGAAAAAAACAAAAATTGCCCCTTTATGCCAACACCCGCAATCTGACCGCCGGTTCCATCCGCCAGTTGGACCCGAAGATTACAGCCAATCGGCATTTGGATTTTTTCGCTTATGCCCTGCCGACTGATTTGGG
>JAZDFN010000050.1:0-12472 GCA_043807885.1 bacterium
TGACAAAGCAACCATTGTCAGTTCCGACCGGACGATTGCCGAGAAAACCCAATCATTAGCCGACTTGGAAACCGGCACCGACCCGTTGGATATCCAATCCCAACAACTGTCCATAAAACAAAAAGAGAACGCGCTTTTGGATGCCCAGCAAACTCTGGCCGACTATTCTGTCCGCGCGCCTTTTGACGGCATTATCGCCGTCAGTGATTTGGGTAAAGGCGAAACCGTTTCCAGCGGCACTACCGTTGTTACCTTAATTACCAAACAAAGCTTGGCGACCATCGCTTTAAATGAAGTTGATGTGGCCAAGGTTAAGGTTGGCCAAAAAGTAACACTGACTTTTGATGCCATTGCTGATTTGACTATCAGCGGCGAAGTGGCGGAGATTGACAGTATCGGCACGGTTTCCCAAGGCGTGGTTTCCTATAATGTTAAAATCAGTTTTGACACCCAAGATGAACGGATTAAGCCGGGCATGAGCATTTCCGCCAGCATTATCACTGAGGTCAAAACAGATGTCTTGATGGCGCCCAACGCGGCGGTCAAATCACAAAATGACGCCGATTATGTGGAAATGCCGACTGACCAAAACCTTCAGACGTCAACCGCCATTAGTTCAGCCGGCATCACTTTAAGCCAGCCGACCAAACGCCAGCCAGTAGAAATCGGCATTGCCAATGATACCTACACGGAAATCATTTCTGGTTTAAATGAAGGTGATTTAATAATTAAAAGCACCACCACTAACAGTTCCTCAACTTCCACTAACGGCAGTAGCAAAAATAACAGCAGTCTTGGTGGCGGAATGATGATGCTCGGCGGCGGCGCTCCTCGCTAATTAATTTATGATTGAATGCGAAAATATCGTTAAAACCTATTTGAGCGGTGAAGCGCAAGTTCAAGCATTGAAAGGTGTTTCTTTCATTATCAATGACGGCGAATTTGTGGCGATTATGGGGCCGTCCGGTTCGGGTAAATCAACTTTGATGCATATTTTGGGCTGTTTAGATGTGCCGACCAGCGGCAGTTATTTTATTGATAAAAAAGACGTTTCCCAGTTTTCCGACGACGAATTGGCCGACATCAGGAAAGATAAAATCGGTTTTGTTTTTCAGTCGTTTAATTTATTGCCGCGGGCTACGGTATTGCGCAATGTGGTTTTACCCTTGATTTACGCCGGCATCCCGGAAGAAGAGCGCGAACAGCGTGCCAAGGTTGCCTTAAAAAGCGTCGGTCTTGATGAATCGCACTTCCATCATCTTTCCAACCAGCTTTCCGGCGGGCAGATGCAGAGAGTGGCCGCCGCCCGGGCTTTGGTTAATGACCCATCGCTGATTTTAGCCGATGAGCCAACTGGCAATTTGGACACCAAAACCGGAGAGATTGTTTTGGGCACTTTTCAGGAGCTTAACCGGAAGCAAAAGCGCACCATTGTGCTGATTACTCACGAGCATGATGTAGCCGAATACGCCGACCGGGTTATCCACCTGCGCGACGGCTTGATTATTGAAGACAAAAAAAACAGCGCCAAGCGAATTGTTAATCACCATTAAACAATTTTAAATTAATATGAAAATAAAAGATTTATTTCAAGAAACATATTTTGCCTTGCTTTCCAATAAAGCGCGTTCCAGTTTGACCATTCTCGGCATTGTCATCGGCATCAGCTCGGTCATTGCCATGGTTTCCGTTGGCCAGGGCTCTTCAGCATCCATTGAATCAAGCATTCAGTCCCTTGGTTCAAATTTGCTGATGGTTTCACCCGGCGCCCAAAAGAGCGTCGGCGCCCAAGTAAGTTCTGGCCGCGGCTCAATACAAACTTTAAAACAAGCCGACGCCGACGCCATAAAAGAACAAATCACTCTGGCTAAAGCCGTGGCGCCGGAACTTTCCAGCCGTTATCAGGTTACGGCCAAAGGGACCAACACCAACACCTCAATCGTCGGCGTAACCTCGGATTATTCGGTAACGCGCAGCATTGAAATTGAAAACGGGTCTTTTATCTCCGAACAAAATACCAGAAGTTTGGCCAAAGTGGCGGTTTTGGGGCCGACCGCCAGAGATGACCTTTTTGGGGAAGATGCCGCCGCTGATGATGTTATTGGCAAAACCGTTCGCATCAACAACATTGAATTTAAAATAATCGGCATAACCAAAGAAAAAGGCGGCACGGGTTTCAGTAGCCAGGATGACAAAATTTTTATTCCCTTGACTACCGCTCAACGTTTCTTAGTGGGCAGTAATTATGTCTCCACTATTTACGTGGAAGTAATAGATCAAGAATCAATGGTAGCGGCGCAGGAGCAAATAACCTCTCTATTGTTGGAACGTCATAATATCGCCGATGCCGCCTTGGCGGATTTCAGCATTATGAATCAATCCGATATTATTTCCAGCGTCTCTTCGGTTAGCGACACCTTAACTATGCTTCTGGCCGCTATTGCCGGCATTTCCCTGATTGTCGGCGGCATTGGTATTATGAATATGATGCTGACGACGGTTACCGAAAGAACGCGAGAGATTGGTCTAAGAAAAGCTATCGGGGCGAAAAAAAAAGATATCAGCACCCAATTTTTAACCGAATCGGTGATGCTCACTTTAATCGGCGGCATTTTCGGCGCTATTCTCGGTTGGCTGATTTCCCGCGGCATCGCTTACTTCGGCAATACCACCACTGTTATTGAGTCCTGGTCAATTTTTTTGGCTTTTGGCGTCTCCGCCGCTATTGGCATTATTTTCGGATATTATCCGGCCCGGCGGGCCGCTAAGTTAAATCCGATTGAAGCGTTGCGTTATGAATAATTAAATCCGACTTGCCCCGTCTAATCCGAGCGAAGCGAGGATTTGTGCGGGGTTGAGGCCTTAAGATATGAATAAAGACACAAACATAAAAATAATCGCCTTTATTTTAGCCGGAATTATTGTTTGTTTTTTGGCTAGTTTGTTAATTTAATTAATAAATTCACCCCGCTCTTCGCGAAGGGCTGGATAAAAAAATTATGAAAAAACAAATCATCACTATGATAGTGATAGTTATCGTTATTGGCGCCGGAGCATTCTACGGAGGGATGCAATACGGCAAGAGTAAAACTTCAGCCAATGGTCCGGCTGATTTTGGCAATCTCACGCCGGAACAGCGGCAAGCGCGCGTTCAGCAATTTGGCGGGGCTAACGGCGATAGAAACCGCAATGGCAGCGGTTTTACCAGCGGTGAAATTATCGCCAAAGATGACAAGAGCATTACCGTTAAATTGCCTGACGGCGGTTCCAAAATCATTTTCTTGGCTGACAAAACGGAAATCAGCAAATTTGCCAGTGGCGCTTTGAGTGATTTGGAAATCGGTAAAAATGTTTCAATCAACGGCACGGCTAATAGTGATGGCAGCATCACTGCTCAAACAATCCAATTACGGCCGGCGATGCCGCCGGTAGTGGCCAACACTAACACCAACACTTCTGCTTCAAAATAATTATTGATACTGTCTCTCGCGAGAAGCGAGGCCTGCCCCGCCCTTCGCGAAGGGCGGGGTTGACTTTAGGCATAATTAGTTCATAATGGTATAATAAATTTATGCCTGATTTTAATAATGTTAAAAAAGTCCACTTTATCGGCCTTGGAGGTATTGGCGTTTCTGCCATTGCCCATTTAATGTTGGCCCAAAATAAAGTCGTCAGCGGTTCAGATGTAGCCGTTTCTGAAATTACGGAAGAATTAGCAGAAAGGGGAGTAAAATTTTTTAATTCCCATCAGGCGGCCAATTTGGCTGAGGATGTTGATTTGGTAATTTATTCGCCGGCTGTGCCCGAAGACAACCCGGAAAGAGCCAGGGCTAAGGAATTGAATATCAGGCAGTTGAGTTATCCGGAATTTTTAGGGGAATTGAGCCAGGATAAATATACTATTGCCGTTTCCGGCACTGACGGCAAAAGCACGACCACGGCCATGCTGGGTTTGATTTTGGAAAGGGCTAACTTGGACCCGACCGTAATTGTCGGCAGTAAAGTCAAATCATTTCCTGATGATAATTTACGGGTTGGCCAAAGCCAATATCTGGTCGTTGAGGCCTGTGAGTACAAGGCGGCCATGCTGAATATCAAGCCAAAGATTATTTTATTAACTAATCTTCGGCCGGAACATCTGGATTATTATGGCGATTTTGAAAACTTAAAAAAAACTTTTCAGCAGTATGTTGATCAATTGCCAGCGGCCGGCATTTTGATTGTTAATGCTGATGATGGGGGAGTTAATGATTTAATTACTGATAAGAAAAGAATAACTTATGGCTTTAAGGCAGGCGATTTAAGAGCAGTTGATTATGAAATTAAAAATCAGACCCAGCTTTTTAAAGTTAATTGGCAGGGAAATGCTTTGGGCGAATTTAAATTGATAATTCCCGGCCAATTTAATGTCTATAACGCCCTTGGCGCCATAGCCGTAGCATTAGAGTTAGGCATTAAGCCAGATATTATCAAAGAAACCTTAGCTGAATTTCCTGGTATCTGGCGCCGGTTTGAGAAAGTGGGGGAGAATGTTATTTCCGATTACGGCCATACGCCAGTGGCGGTTCAGGCAACAATCAAGGCGGCCAAGGAGTTTTATCCGGATAAGCGATTAGTTGTGGCTTTTATGCCCCATCACCACAACCGGACCAAAAAATTTTTTAATGAATTTGTTGAATCGTTTGACCTGGCGGATTTAATAATTATTAATGAGATTTTTGACGTGGCCGGCCGCGAAGCGATCCAGGACCAGGATGTCAGTGCCAGGGATTTGGTTGAAGCAATAAAAAAAAGAGGCAAAGAAGTTATTTATAGCTCTAATTTAACCGAAACGGAAAAATTAGTTTCAGAAAATAAAAAAGAGAATGACCTGGTTGTTTTTATGGGCGCGGGCGATATTTATAAAATCGCCCATTAACTAAATTATTTTTTAGCTAATGGGCTTGGAATGTCGATGGCAATAATACGCTGTTTATATTCAACCCCTGTTTCATCAAACATAATTTCTTGTATTATGCCATCGGTTGGCGATAAGATTTCATAAGGATCAGTGCTTAATACTGCTATTTCTGCCAATAAATCTCCTTTTTTAACTTTATCGCCCTTTTTAACTTTTGAGTAAAACCAGCCAACACAAGGAGAAAGTATTCTAATTATCATTTGTTACCTCCTTTATAGGTTTTAATTAACTTATCCTATAAAATCATTTATGTCAATAAAAGATAAATTAGGCAATGGTTTGTCGGAAAACGAACCGTTAGCCAACCATACCAATTTTAAAATCGGCGGGCCGGCCAGATATTTTTTTGTTGCCCAAAATGACGAGGATTTAATCAAGGCAGTCAAAGCGGCTAAGGATTTAAATTTGGCCTATTTTATTTTAGGCGGTGGCAGTAATATCTTGGTCAGTGATAAGGGGTTTGACGGGTTGGTGATAAAAATGCAAAATGTAAAAATCAAAATGCAAAATGACAATTTAAAATTAAAAAATTGTTTAATTACTGCGGGAGCCGGAGTGAAATTATCAGAATTAATTAAATTAGCTTTGGACAATGGCCTAATCGGTATGGAGTTTCTGGCCGGCATCCCGGGCAATGTGGGCGGGGCGATTTACGGCAATGCCGGCGCTTGGGGCAAGGGGATTAGCGATTTTGTCAAAGAAGTCAAAGTTTTTGACGGCAATGAGATTAAGATTATTAAAAAAGAAGAGGCGGATTTTTCTTATCGTCACAGCCGATTTAAAGAAACAAAAGAGATAATTTTAGAAGCGACTTTGGAACTAACCAAAGGCGATGTTGAAATTAGCAAACAGAAGATTAAGGAGATATTAGAAAAGAGGCACGCCAATCAGCCCTATCAAATGCCTTGCGCCGGTTGTACTTTTAAAAATCCATCAGCTGACCAACCGGCCGCTTTTTTGATAGAACAATGCGGCTTAAAAGGCAAAACCATCGGCGGGGCGCAAGTCAGTGAAAAGCATGCTAACTTTATTGTTAATACTGGCCAAGCCAAAGCCAGCGAAGTCAGGGAATTGACAGAGCTGATTAAAAAAGAAGTTAAAAACAAGTTCGGGGTTGATTTAGAAGAAGAAATTATTTTGGTTGGGTTTTGATTGTTTTTGTGCTATAATATACCCATCCGCCATCCGCCAGCCGGCGGAGCGGAAAAAATAAAACAATGAAAACAAAGAAAATGTCGCTTTTAGCAGTGATTTTTGGCTTGGTTTGGCTTTGCTTATCCACACCGGCCAGCGCCATCGGCCTTGAAAAAGCCGTTGATTTCACTTTAACCGTAAATTGTCCGATCACTTCCCAGCAGGCGCTTCTCAATTCTTTAACCAATGGCGGTTTTAATTTAGTCAATACGGCCTTGGCGTCTTCTTTGGAGGTGGTTTCCGATTCCACTGATTATTTAATCGGCTTTTTTGTTTTTCTTTTTTTGCTGGCTTCAGTTCTGATCATCGCCAACATCAAACGCCGTTTTACTTTAAGGCACTTTAAGCTTCTGCCGGCCTTGGCTTGGCGCCGACCGACCGAAACCTTTTTACAAGTGGTCATTGCCGACAGCGAAGGCAATTGGTCTTCTTCTTACAGCCAACACCGGTTTTACCACCAATTGGGCACAGCCGGGTTTTGGGGCGCCTTGGCTTCGGTCGGCGTAAAATTGTTTTTGATTTTCTTCCTTTCTTCCGCGATTTTTCAATTAAAGCCGTCAGTGGCGCAAGAAAACTTCGTTGGCAATTGCCAGATTAAATCGGGCGAAACAATGGATTACCGGATTAGCTTGGCTAATTTGGATGATGAGCCAATGGCCGTGGCCATTGTCCAGCCCTTGGCTGATGATTTAGGCAAGATAAGTTCGCTTCAAGCCAATTTGGGCCAGCCGCAATTAATCGGCGATGAGATTACTTTGCGAACGGAAATTAAGGGTCAAGAGCGATTAGTTATTAGTTATCAAACAACAGCGGTTAATGCCGGCGAAGTTGAACATTTGGCTTATGCTTTGGTCAGCCGCGGTTCGGAAAAAGCAACAATTAAATCCAAGAAATTAGCGTTGAAAGTGGAAGACGGGCCGGTTGTTTCGCCGAAGGCGGTCGGCCAAATTGCCAATGTCATCGGCCAATTAACCAAAATCCAGCCGATTAATCAGTCGGCGGTCAAAGCGGGATTTAAAGTTTCCGGACAAGGCGGTTCGCTGGTTATCTTAGTTTGGCAGAGTGAGCCGATTATTCAAACTTTTGCGCCGACTAGCGCCAATTGGACTTATGAAACCGAATTGGTTTTAGCGCCGGGCAATCATAGCTTGATTGTTTCCGGCAAAGACCAAAACGGCCAAGAATTAAATCAAGTCGGGCCGATTTATTTCCAAGTGCCCGGCCAGCCGATTGGCCAGCCGGTTGCCTTTGGTCAGATACCTGCTTCGCAAACCAAATTTTTCCAGTTGTTTATCGATTTCATCAATGACCCGGCTATAGAAAAAGCCAATGAACAAACCATGGCCCCGATTTTGCTGGCCTTGGCTTTGGCTAATGCTGTCGTGGCCATATCCCTGACTAATCTTTGGCTGTTTTTCCAATATCTTTTATCCGGCCTTTTTGTCTTTTCCCGCCGGCGCCATTTGGACTGGGGCGCGGTCTATGATTCCGTGACCAAAGAACCGATTGATTTGGCTGTGGTTAGATTGTACAGCAAGGACTTCCATCATTTAGTCCAAACCAGAATCACCGGCCAGAACGGGCGTTATTTGTTCATTGTTAAAAAATCGGGCAAGTATCACCTGACTATTGCTAAGGCCGGCTATATTTTTCCCACCAAGGCCCTGAAAGGCAAAAAAGAGGACGCTAAATATCATGGCCTTTATCATGGCCAGTCCATTGTGGTCAAGCCCGGCCTGCCTCGCGGCAAGGCGGGCGGGAAACACGGGTTGATTACTTTGAATGTGCCGCTGGATCCGATAAAAAAAATCAAAAAAACCAGCAATTGGCGTTTCAGCCTGCTTCGCCTTCGGCTCAGCAAGGCGGGCCGCCTATTCCATAATATAATCGGCGGTTCAGTTATTGTTTTAGCCACCGGCGCTTTGATTATTTTCCCCAAACCGCTGATGCTCGTGCTTTGGCTGTTCCAAGTGATTTTATATTTGCTTGGCCGGAGGTTGAATTATTAATTGAAATTAAGTTAAGGAGAGGCGCTTATTGGGCGCCTCTTGTTTTTTTTGGAGTTTTCTGTTAAATTAAAAGCTAATTATGCCTATTTTATCAAAACTCATGGGCGATCCGAATCAGCGAGCGATTAACAAGTTGATGCCATTGGTGGAGAAAATAAACCAGTTGGAAAAATCACTGGCTGATTTGGTTGATGATGATTTTCCAAAAAAGACGACTGAACTCAAAGAACGGTTGGCCAAAGGAGAGTCATTGGACGATTTGTTGCCCAAGGCCTTTGCTTTGGTCAGAGAAGCCGCCAAGCGGACAATTAAACAGCGCCATTTTGATGTCCAGCTGATTGCCGGCATGGCTTTGCATCAGGGCCAGATTGCGGAAATGAGGACCGGCGAAGGCAAAACCTTGGCCGCCACTCTGCCTCTTTATCTCAATGCCTTAGCCGGCCAGGGCTGTCATTTGGTTACGGTTAATGATTACTTGTCCCGTCGCGACTGCGGGTGGATGGGCCCGATTTATCATTTGCTCGGTTTGTCGGTCGGCGTCATCATTCATGAGCAGGCTTTTGTTTTTGATCCTGACTACACTGATGAAAAAACTACGGACGAGCGATTGATTCATTTGAAGCCGGTCAGCCGGCAAGAGGCCTATCAAACCGATATCACTTACGGCACCAACAACGAATTCGGCTTTGATTATCTGCGCGACAATATGGTGCAGAGTTTGGAGCAGATGGTTCAGCGGCCGCTTCATTACGCCATTGTTGACGAAGTGGACAGCATTTTGATTGACGAAGCTCGGACGCCTTTGATTATTTCCGCGCCGGCCGAGGAATCAACCAAGAAATATTACCAATTCGCCCAATTAGTCACTAAACTGAAGGAAAACGAGGATTACAATATTGATGAAAAGATGAGAACGGCCGTTTTGAGCGAAGCCGGCATTGCCAAGATGGAAAAGTTTTTGGGCGTGGACAATATTTATACTGACCGGGGCGTGAGTGAAGTCCATCATATTGAACAGGCCCTGCGGGCCCATGCTTTGTACAAGCTGGACCGCGATTACGTGGTTAATCCGTCAGCTGACGGAGGCGAAGTGATTATTGTTGATGAATTCACCGGCCGGCTGATGCAAGGTCGGCGCTATTCCGAAGGCCTGCATCAGGCCATTGAAGCCAAGGAAAACGTCCAGATCCAAAGGGAGAGCCTGACTTTAGCCACGGTCACTTTTCAGAACTATTTCCGCCTTTACAACAAACTGGCCGGCATGACCGGCACGGCGGCCACCGAAGCCGAAGAGTTTTCCAAGATTTACGAATTGGAGGTTTTGGTTATTCCCACCCATCGGGATATGATCAGGCGCGATTTGACAGATTCGATTTACAAAAATACCAAAGGCAAGTTTGAAGCGGTGGTCAAGAAAATCAAGGAATTGCATGAGAATGGCCAGCCGGTTTTGGTCGGCACCATTTCCATTGAAAAAAATGAAATGCTGGGCGAGATGCTGGAGCGCGAAGGCGTGCCTTGCCAGATCTTGAATGCCAAACAGCACGAAAAAGAAGCGGCTATCATTGCCCAAGCCGGCCGGGTGGGAGGGGTGACCATTGCCACTAATATGGCCGGCCGGGGCGTGGACATTGTTTTGGGCGGCGATCCTTTTAATGAAGCCGAGTACGAAAAAGTTAAAACCGCTGGCGGTTTGTACATTATCGGCACGGAAAGACACGAAGCGCGGCGGATTGACAACCAGTTGCGGGGCCGGGCCGGCCGACAGGGCGACCCGGGCGTTTCCCAATTTTACCTTTCCACCGAAGACGATTTGATGCGGATTTTCGGCTCGGACCGGATGAAGAACATCATGGAACGGCTGAAAGTGCCGGATGATATGCCCATTGAAAACCGGCTGGTGGCTCGGTCCATTGAATCGGCCCAAAAAAAAGTGGAAGGCCACAATTTTGACATTAGAAAGCATTTGGTGGAGTACGACGATGTCATTAACAAGCACCGGGAAACCATTTACCGCAAGCGGAAAGATATTTTGGCCATGGTTGATCATCAGGCAGCCAAAGCGGTGGTCATGCAACTGGTCAATGAAGAGATTGAATTTGTGGTCAGTTTCCATTGCCCGGGGGAAGTCAGAGACAATTGGAATACCAAGGAAGTTTATGAGACCATGAGGACGATTTTCCCGCTTGAATTAAGCGAAGAGGAAAAATTAAAGAAGCTGGAGACCAGGGAAGAGATCATCAAGCATTTGTCAGTAATGGCGGAAAGCCAGTATGAAGATTTGGTTAACAAGACCGAAGAGGCGGTCAAAAAGATGAATCAAGAACAAGAAATCAAAGAGCCGTTTTTCCAGATTGAAAAGGGTCTGTTGTTAAGGGCGATTGACAACCTCTGGCTGGAGCATTTGGAAGCCATGGACCATTTAAGAACCGGCATCGGCTTGCGCGGTTATGGCCAGCGCGACCCCTTGATTGAATACAAGAAGGAGAGTTACAATCTGTTTAACAACCTCCTGGCGGTCATCCGGCAACAAGTGGTTTACAGCGTCTTCAAGATCGGCATTGCCACCAAATTGGCCCCATCGGCCCTAGAACAGCAGAAAAATCTCCGAATCATGGCTCCTGCCAAAATCATGGCCGACGGCGGTTCAGCCATTGAAAAAATGGCGCAACAGGACGCGGCCCAACGCCAAAGCGCCGGGGATATGGTCAAGCCCAAACTGAAGAACGCCAGCGGGCAGAAGGTGGGGCGGAATGACCCATGCCCGTGTAATTCCGGTTTGAAATACAAAAAGTGCTGTGGGAAATAATATGGAAACTCATGTCATCACTACAGCGATAATCAGGAATCAGAATAAATTTTTGATTGCTAAGCGATCGGCAACAAAAAAGTTCGCGCCCAATCAATGGGAATTTGTTTCCGGATTTATAGATACGATAGAAAGCCCAGCAGAGACAATCATAAGAGAAATCAAAGAAGAATTAGGGGTTAAAGGAAAAGTAATTGGCGCTTCAGATCCAGTTGATATTGTTGATCGTGAAGGCAAATGGACAATCATACCTTTTTTAATCGAGTTGGACAGGCAAGAGATTCAAACAAATTCCGAAGATCATTCTGAAGCCAAGTGGGTTGACGTTGAGGAACTTAATGATTATCCTGACCTTAAACCATTCTTGGATAGCGAAGGAATTCAGAAATTGCTTAATATCAAGCAATGAAAATCAAAAAACCGCATTGCTGCGGTTTTTCGCGAGTTCTAACTTAGCGTAGAGTCGCCTCATCAACTAGAATCAGTATAGCAAATCATAAAATTTTGTCAATAGCGACTTGTGGATAACTTTAAAAGTGGTGGAGGTGCGGGGAATTGCACCCCGAGAGTTCTCGTTGATGAGGCGAGATTCTACACTAAGCCACCCCCACCACAGATTCAGAATAGCATAACAAGCGTAAAATATAAAAATATGGCAATCATCAAAAAGAAAATCTGGCCGGAATATTTTGAAGCCGTTGCTTCCGGTCGGAAAAAGTACGAACTTCGTTTGAACGACTTTGAAGCCAATCCCGGCGATACGTTGGTTTTGGAAGAGTGGGACCCGGCCACCCGAGAATATACCGGTCGGAAGACCGAGCAGAAAATAACCCATGTCGGCCGGTTTAAGATGGACAAATTGTTTTGGCCGGAAGAAGAAATCAAGGCAAAAGGGATTCAGATTATTTCTTTGGAACCGGTCAAGGTGGTAGCGGTCAGCGGGGGATTCGACCCAATCCATATCGGCCATGTGCGGATGTTTAAGGAAGCCAAGGCCTTGGGCGATAAGTTGGTGGTCATCATCAACAACGATAATTGGCTCAAAAAGAAAAAGAGCTTTGTTTTTATGCCCCAAGAGGAGCGCAAAGAAGTGATTGAAGCCATCGGCTGGGTTGATGAAGCGGTTTTTACCGACCACGAGCCGGAGCCGGAAGATATGAGCATCTGCGAGGCTTTGAAAAAAGTCCGGCCTCATATTTTCGCCAATGGCGGAGACCGGACCCATGACAACATTCCGGAAATCCCGGTTTGTGAGGAAATCGGCTGTCAGATGGTTTTTAACGTCGGTTTTGGCGGGAAAGTCCAATCCAGTTCGGAATTGGTTAAAAGATATCGGGAAAAACAGGTTTAATCGGTTTATAGTGTTCAAGTCCATGAACATAATTCACACTTAATTAATTCTAACTTGTAAGGTTTTAGATCGACTTTTAGGTCTTGTTTTTTGCTTAATTTGGCATCAATGAAATTCATCAGTTTTTCGATTTGTTCCTTGTTTTTGAT
>JAZDFN010000051.1:0-3961 GCA_043807885.1 bacterium
ACCAAAAAATCCCCCTCTTTTCCCAACAGGCGGGCAAAAAGAAAAAGGGGTCTGGGGAAAATGAATTTTTGCCCGCCTGTTAAAGTCCCGCGAAGCGGGACAAGGGGCGGGGCGGGTTGCCGCGCTTCGCGCGACAATCAAAAGTCGCAGTCCGGATTTTCGTCAAAAAAGGTTCGGATTTTAACCAAAAGGCACCGCCAATTTTCATTTTTTGAAATTAAGTATAATTATGATTGCCAGACAAAATAATTACGCTTTTATAGACAGCCAGAATCTTAATTTGGGAATTCAAAGCTTAGGTTGGAAATTGGATTTTAGAAAGTTTAGGGTTTATTTGAAGGAAAAATACGGCGTGGCGGTTGCTTATCTTTTCATCGGTTATGTTTTTAAGAATCAGGATTTGTATTCTTCATTGCAAAAAGCCGGGTATGTTTTGATTTTCAAGCCGACCATATCGGGTGATAACGGAGAAATTAAAGGCAACATAGACGCCAATCTAGTATTGCAGGCGATGATTGATTACAATAGCTATGAACAGGCGGTGATTGTTACTAGCGATGGCGATTTCTATTGTCTGGTGAAATATTTTTACGAAAATAACAAATTGCGCGCAGTAATTAGCCCGTATGTTGAGACCTGTTCAAGTTTACTAAAGCAATCAGCGAAAGGCAGGATTGTTTTTATGGATAACCTGAAAAACAAATTGGAGTACAAAAAGAAAAACACCGCTTAAGGACGGAACCTTAAAAGGTGTTTTTCGGTATGAATTCTGGTATTAGTATAGCAAATGGTAAAATTTTGTCAAGCAGAATCTGTGGATAAGTCCGGGGAAGATGTTGATATTGAAAAGATGCAAAAAATATTTAGATGATTTAATATATGGAAATTAAAGACAAAGAATTGCATCGAATCACTTCCACCGCTATTATTTACCGGGATGGCCAGTATTTGCTTTTGCGAAGGAGTTTTAGCAAGAAGACTTCGGTGAATATAAATTAAGCAATTAATGATAAATCTATGGCGAAAGAAACAAATCCGCCAGCTGGCGGAGATTCAGGCCAAGCTCTAATGGGCTGGCTGGTGCCTGAGTTCATGAAGCACCAGCGGGGCGGGTATTGGTATTTGCTGGCGGTTTTAGTTGGGCTGGGCATTTTGGCCTATTCCATCTTCACCGGCAATTTTTTCCTGATTGTGATTACGGTTTTGACCGTGATCATCCTTTTCGTCTATCATCGCCAAGAGCCGGCCATGGTCAATTTCGCCATTACCGAAGAAGGCTTGGCCATCGGCCAAAAATTTTATCCTTACAAGGAAATCAACAAGTTCTGGCTGGCCTATGAAAAAGCCGGAGCCAAAACCTTGTTCATTGATTTCAAAGGCATTATTCGCCCGCATCTGGACGTGCCTTTAATGGACCAGGACCCTTTGACAGTTCGGGAAACCCTGTTAAAATATTTGGAGGAAGATTTGGACCAAGAAACCGAGCCATTGCTGGATTCCTTAAGTCGTTTTCTGAAGTTATAAGCTCTCGTAGCTCAATCGGATAGAGCGTCAGCTTGCGGAGCTGGAGGTTAGAGGTTCGATCCCTCTCGAGAGCATTTATTTTAATTTAATAATATGTCTGACATTCGCATTATTAAAGACAAAATATCATTGGCTGAATTAGAGCCAATCGCCCAAGAACGGTTTGGCGACATGGTCAAGGCCGTGGTTGATTGCCAGCGCCAGATTATGGCGATCGGCGCCGGTCTTCATGCCGATGCCGAGGCGGTTTTGTTGCAAGACGGCTCCCAGCAGAATGATTTGTGGGGCATTAATTTGTATCCTCAAAAAAAGGAAGAAGAGTGGCTGGAATTCAATTCAATGATTAATATCCGGCCGTCTCGAAACAATCGCTCGCGCGGCGTGGAGGACCCGGCAATCAGGGAAAAAATCATAGCTGTTGTAAAGTCATTGGTTATCAGATAAAAATATGGTTTATCTCCACGGCGATTTAGCTGACGGCCTCTGGCAGCAACTGACCCTGATGGAACAATTGGGCAATATCGGCAGTGAAATCAGCCGGGCTTTGTCTTGGCAGGCCAAAGGCGATCAAGAACAAGCGGTTAAAGCCTTAGACCGCGGTTTAGAACTGTTTGACCTGACCATTGCCGATCCGCGCTGGCAAAAACGCCTGAAAGAGATTTTGCGCGCCCGGGAAGTGGTCTGCGACTATTTTTTCGGTGATAATCAATACCGATCCGCGCCTGAATCGCTGGACAAATATTTTTTGTATTTTGGTTTAGCGGCGAGGTCAGGCAAGGATTAAAACAATGCTTACTTTAGATACGCCAATTATTACTCTGCCGACTGTGGGCAAAACCACGGCGGCCAGATTGAAAAAGTTAAAACTTGAGACCGCTTGGGACCTCATTTTTTATTATCCCTTCCGGTACGACGATTTGGGCCGGGTGGTTAGGGTCGAGCAGTTGGAGCCGGGCCAATCGGCCGTCATTAAAGCCAAAATTGATTTGTTGGAAAACCGGCGGGCGCACCGGCGCCGAATGTTTATTACCGAAGCCATGGTGGCGGACGAAAGCGGGGCCATTAAAATTATCTGGTTCAACCAGCCGTTTTTGAAAACCTCGCTCAAGCCCGGTTCAATTTACTATTTCGCCGGTAAAGTGGAGTATGACAAATACGGTTTGGAAATGGTCAACCCAACTTATGAATTGGTCAAAGAAGAACAGACCCACACGGCCCGGCTGGTGCCGGCCTATCCTTTAACCTTAGGCCTGACCCAGAAGCAATTGCGTTTTTTGGTTAAAACCTGCTTGCCTTTGGTCAAGCAAATGAAGGATTTTTTACCGCTGGAAATAAAAAATAAATTAAAACTGCCTTCTTTGGCTTGGGCTTTGGGCCAGATTCATTTTCCCCAAAACCACCTGTCGCTCTTTAAGGCCCAGCACCGCCTGAAATTTGACGAATTATTTTTTATCCAGCTCGATTCCCAGCTGGTCAAATTGTCTTTGCAGAAATTAAAGGCGCCGGCCATTAAGTTTAAGGAAAAAGCGACCAAGCAATTCATTGCTTCTCTGCCTTTCAAACTGACCGACGACCAGCGCAAGGCAACTTGGCAAATTTTATTGGATTTGGAAAAAGACCAGCCCATGAACCGCCTTTTGGAAGGGGACGTGGGTTCGGGCAAGACCGTGGTGGCGGCCATTGCCGGTTACAATGCCAATCTGAACGGCTGGCAAACGATTTATATGGCGCCTACGGAAATTTTGGCGCAACAGCATTTTCAAACAATCGTCAAATTGTTTGAAAAAAAGAAAATCAAAGTTGCTTTGCTGACCGCCGGAGACAAAAGAACTAGTTTGCCGGCTGATGGAGGCAAGGAGGCGAAGAAAAAAGAGATTTTGGAATTGATTAAAACCGGCCAAATTGATTTCATTATCGGCACCCATGCCTTGATCCAGCAGGGAGTGGAATTCAAAAAAGTCGGATTGGTCATTGTTGACGAACAACATCGTTTTGGCGTGGCCCAACGCCAGGCCTTGAAGCAGAAAGGCGATTTGACCCAGCCGCTCGCGAGCGGCTGGGTGACCCCGCATCTGTTGTCTATGACCGCCACGCCCATACCGCGGTCTTTGGCTTTGACGATTTACGGCGATTTGGATTTGTCCATTATCAAACAGATGCCCAAGGGTCGGAAAAAGATTTTGACTCGGCTGGTGCCTTTTGACAAGCGGGACGCCGCTTATGGTTTTATCAATCAGCAAATAGAAAAAGGCCGGCAGGTTTTTGTCATTTGCCCCTTGATTGACCCGTCGGATAAATTGGGCGTCAAGTCGGTCAAATTGGAATTTGAAAAATTGGACAAGGAAGTTTTTCCGCATCTGAAAATCGGCTTGCTTCACGGCCGGATGAAGGCCAAAGAAAAAGAAGAAATAATGCAGGAATTTTTAGCCAATAAAAT
>JAZDFN010000052.1:0-13839 GCA_043807885.1 bacterium
AAATAATTTATCAAGTAAAGTTTTTAGTATAAGGAGGAATAGTCCTTTTTATTTTTAATAATTTTTTCTAGGAGGAAATAATGAAGAAAATATTATTTGTACATTCTCGTTTTAATGTCGTAAGGTTGGAAATAGAATGCTTAGAAAAATATATTATTGGGTTAACCGTTGAATATGCTGGTAATGCCAACGAAGCGTTGAAGAAATTGAAAGAAAAAAATTATCCAGTCGTTATTATGGATATAGGCATGAATCCTGCAGATGGTTGGGATAAAGAAGAAGTGGCTGAAGGCCACTTATCGGGCATAAAACTTCATCAAGAGATGCTGGAGATATGCAAGAGGAAAAAACAAGCCCCGCCGTCAATAATAGTTTTTACGGCCCTATGCAAAGCAGACGACGAACTGATAGCTTTTTCTCCTAAATTTTACAAACAAGCCAGTGATTATTTTCGTGAATTTACGGATGATTTGCGAAATTGGTTGTGCGAACCAATTGACCCAATAATCTTGGCGGGTAAAGTACAAGAAATATTGCAACAGTGTTAAGCTAAATCAATAGATAAAAGATTAAAAACCGATGATTCCGTCGGCTTTATTTTTTTTAAATTTTCGTTGGTTCAGGCCTCTGACCTGAACCACAAGGTTCTGCAATTTAGATTTGGGTCTCTGACCCAAATCTCGGTTCAATTCAGAGAATTGAACCGACGATAGAAACAAAAGGTTCAAATCAGGAGATTTGAACCAACACGAACAACGGGTGGGCGGGGGCCTGCCTCGCCTTCGGCTCGTCAAGGCGGGCAATTGCCCCCGCCTAACCACATTGATTTTTTTCTCAAAATAACTTAAAATTAAGCTATAAACCACAGATACGCCAGAAGGGCGATGATGACGCCCAAAAACCCGCCGGCAATGATTTCCCAGCCGGAATGGCCGATTTGCTCGTCAGCCAGAGTGCTGGATAAATTGTTTTTTCGCAGGATTTGGTTGATAATCCGGCCTTGCCTGCCGATTTCCCTCCGCAGGCCGATAGCGTCGCGGATAACCAGCGCTGTCAGGATGAACATCACAGCAAAGAGGGGAGAGTCCGGGCCTTCGGTCAAGAGGATTAAGGTCAAAAGGCAAATGACAAAAGAAGTGTGGGCCGAGGGCATGCCGCCGTAGTCCTGAATCAGATTTTTCAAATTAAAATTGCCTTTAATGCCGTCCAGCGCCAGTTTAATCGCTTGGCTCAAAATGATGGCCAAGATGGGCGCGATTAACAGGGCATAAGTCATAAGTTTAAAAGTTATGAGTAATTATTTTTTATCAGCGATTTTTGGCTTGGTTCAGGGTTTGACCGAGTTCTGGCCGATTTCCAGCTCGGGCCATTTGTTAATTCTGCACGAAATTCTTTCCGCCAGTGGGCGGATTGATTTTATAGACAGCTTGAGTTTTGATACCGCTTTGCATCTGGGCACTTTATTGGCTTTATTGATCTTCTTTTTTAAAGACATTAAAAAATATTTTTTAGCTTTTCTGTCCAGTTTTGTCAAATTTGACCCGCGGCGCAATGAAGACCAGCGCTTGGCTTGGTTGATTGCCATTGCCACGATCCCGGCCGGGTTAGCCGGATTGTTTCTGGAAAATATTATCAATACCTTTTTGCGTAGCCCTTGGTGGGTGGCCGGCATGCTAATCGGCGTGGCGATTTTGTTTATTATTTTTGAAAAATTTTCCAAAAAATGGGCGGAGATAAAAGATCTGAGCTGGTGGCAATCAATCGTTATCGGGGTGGCCCAAGCCATTGCTTTGATTCCCGGCGTTTCCCGTTCCGGCATTACCATTATAACAGGAATGGCCTTTAATTTGAAGCGCGAGGCGGCCGCGCGGTTTTCTTTTATTTTGTCAGTGCCGATTGTCTTTGGAGCCGGCCTGAAAAAGGTTTATGATTTAGGCCAAGCCGGCATGAGCAATGAGCAATCCTATATTTTCCTAATCGGCTTGGCGGTTTCCGCTATTGTCGGCTGGTTCGCCGTCAAATACCTGCTGAAATTTTTAACCAGCCACTCTTTGAATTATTTTGCCTATTATCGAATTGCCATCGGCTTGGCCATTATTGGCTGGCTGGTTTGGGGGAAGTTTTATGCTTAAAAAAACCATTATTGCTTTATTTTGCCTGATTGTTATCGTTTTGGCCGGGCTTGGCTATTTTTCTTTCGCCTTTTTTTCGTCTTTAGACGATAAACAAGCCCCTCAATCTTTTGTTATTGAAGAAGGCGAAAGCGTCAAACAAATTGCCGTTGGTTTGGCTAGGGCCGGATTAATCAGGAGTACTTTTAGTTTCGAGTCCTATGTTTGGCTGAAAAAATTGGAAACAAAGTTCCAGACCGGAGAATATACTCTTCGACCAGATATGAGCATCGCCAAGATTATTGTTTTACTGACGGCGGGCGGGACTAACGAAAAAACCATTAAAATTTTAGAGGGCTGGACCAATCAGGATATTGCCGATTATTTGGCCGGACAGGGGATAGTCGGCCAAGAAGAATTTTTATCGGCAACTGAAAAAAATTATCGCGCGGAATTTAATTTTTTAGAGAAAGAAGCGCTGGAAGGTTTTTTGTTTCCTGACACTTACCGCATTTATAACAACGCTTCAGCCGAGGATATTATCAAAAAGATGCTGGCCAATTTTGATAAAAAATTAACGCCTGAATTGCGCGCCGATATTGCCAAAAATAAAATGACCGTTTTTGACACGATAATTTTGGCCAGTATTTTGGAGAAAGAGCTAAAGAGCTATGAAGACAAAAGAAAAGCGGCCAGTGTTTTTTACAAGCGTTTGAATGCCAATATGGCCCTGCAAGCCGATTCCACGGTCAATTATGTGACCGGCAAAAAAATCACTATCGTTACCGCCGAGGATTTAAAAATTGATTCACCCTATAATACTTATAAATACCGCGGCCTGCCGCCCGGCCCTATCTGCAATCCTGGCTTGGATGCCATTAAGGCGGCGATTTATCCGGCCAAGAATGATTATTGGTATTTTTTAACCGATAAAGAAGGGCAGGCCTATTTTGCCGAAACACTGGCCGAGCATGGCGAGAACCGGGTTAAGCATCTGAATCAATAATTTTTTTACGGTGGTATTGACAGATTTTACAGGCCTGCTATACTGACTACATCACCACAGACAGCAAGGCCCTCCCAAGTTTTGCGGAGCAAAATTTAGGAAGGTTAAAAACCGCCACCTTGCCGAGGTATTTGGCTTATTTTGGCCATTTTCTCCAATATTCTGTGGTTATCCACAGATTTTTTTATCCGCCCAAGGCGGACAAAATTATGGCTAAAACTAAACAACAAAAAATACGGGAAGTTGAGCAATTAGCGGAAAAATTCAGTAAAATGAAAACCGCGGTTTTTGCCAACTTTGATAAATTGTCAGTTAAAGACACGGAAGAATTGCGTCGGCTATGCCGGGAAGCGGGGATTGATTATGTGGTGGCCAAAAAGACCTTGTTGCGGTTAGCTTTGGCTAAAAGCGGTTTGCCAGAAGTTAACAATGAAAAAATTGAGGGCAGTTTGGCTACGGCTATCAGCTATGAAGACGAAGTGGCGCCAGCCAAGATTTTAAATGATTTTGCCAAAAAACACGAGGCCTTGAAATTGGCCGGCGGCATTTTTGAAAGCCGGTTTATTGACTTGGTTAAAGTCAAAGAACTGGCGGCTATCCCGAGCAAGTTGGAATTATTGGCCAAATTGGTTGGCAGTTTGAATAATTCGTTAGTTGGTTTGGTCAGAGTTTTACAGGGCAATCTGGGCGGCTTGGTAAGGGTTTTGAATAGCATTAAGAATAATAAATAATAATTATAAATTTATGTCTGACGAAAAAAAATCCGCCCAATCCGCCCTGGGCGGATCGGGCGGGGAAGCGCCGGAGAAGTTTAAATCTTTGGTGGAACAAATTGAGAAAATGTCCGTCCTGGATTTGGCCGAGTTGGTTAAAATCTTGGAAGATAAATTCGGCGTCAGCGCGGCCGCGCCCGCGATGATGATGGCCGCTCCGAGCGCCAATGGCGCGCCGGCCGAAGAAGCGCCGAGCGAAGTCAATGTGGAATTGACCGCCGCCGGCGCCAACAAAATCGGCGTGATTAAAGCGGTCCGCGAATTAACCCAATTGGGCCTCAAGGACGCCAAAGATTTGGTTGACGCCGCGCCCAAGATGGTCAAGGAAGGCGTGAAGAAAGAAGAAGCCGAGTCGATGAAAAAGCGGTTGGAAGAAGCCGGCGCCACCGTGACGATTAAATAAGCGCTTTACTAAATCAAAAACCCCGCTTAACTGCGGGGTTTTTTGTGTTTCAAATTCAGAAGTTTGCCAGCCCCGCCCGCCGGCGGGCAGGCCTAAGGGGAATTAAACTTTAAGATTTTTCGGCTGGTTGAAGAGGTATTTCCACCACTTGTGTGCCATTAAGCAGGTAAATTTTATTTTCGACTTCTTTGACCGCAAAATCCTTCAGATTATTAAACTGGTCAGAATAATATTGGCCCTGGAGCTTGCCATCTTTGGTCAAAACCACCAGCCGTTTGTTGGCCGGATCCAAAAGGTAGAGATAGTTGGACTCAATGTCAGTCCAGAGTTTGGTCGGCTGGTTCAGAGTTGGTTCTAAATTGGCAATGGTTAAGGGCTGCTCATTGCCTCTTAAAAATCTTTTGATCTCATTATTGCTTAAAACATAAAGGTAGCCGTCGGCGGTTAAAGAAACGGCCTGGCTTAAGTCAGGGCTGTTTTTCAGCCAAGGCGCGCCCGGACCGAAACCGGCTTCGGTCGCTTCGTGCTTGTAAATCTGGCGGTTAGCTTTATCCAGAACATATAGCCGTTTGTTGTAAATCATAAAGTCCTTGATGGCCGGCTGGTTGGCCGAATTGAATTCAACGGTTATCGGCGAAAAAGTATTGTCGGTCAGATTAAACTTGGTAAAACCGTTTTCCTGTTCAAAAAGCAGTGATTGTTCATCAAGGTTGTTGCCGTGGCGCAAGGCGATTTCCGCGCCGGCCAGTTTTTTAATCGGCTGGTCATCCAAGCTTATTGAATAAATGGCATTTTCTGATAAATTGTTGGTTATCAATTGATTGCCGCTGATTATCAATTGTTGGGCGAGAAAATTAGGGCGGGCATTGCTTAAATCGGCAATTATCGTTGATCGGTCAACATTAATAATCTTTTTGGTCTTGGCTAGCAGTTGTTCATTTTTTTCCGTCAGCGAAGAAAAGTCCTTGCGCCGCTGGCGGGCGTTTTGGGGCAGGGTGATCAATAAACTGCGGGCTTCCACCAACAATTGCCGGGCGCCGTCTTCATCTTCAAAAATTAAGCGGGCTTCGGCGGTATCTTGCTTCTCCCTGATTTTGCCCAGCATTTGTTCATATTGCTGTTGTTCCACTTTGTTGGTTTGCCGTTTGCTTAAGATAATGATGCTTTGGGTAAAAGCGATGATAAAAATCAGGGCAACGATTAAGATTATTTTATTGATTTTGGGCAGTTGAAAAAACTTGTTGGCCAGATTGTCGCTTCGTTGGCTCAAGGGGGCGGTTTCGTTAATTCCGTCTGCTGACGTCCGCCGGCCGGCGGAGGCGGGTTTGACAATTAAACTGAATAATCCTCTTAATAAATAACCTGATAGAATCAGGCCCTTGCCCAGTTGTCGGAGGATAGTTTTGAAAAAGCCGGCGCTTTGGCCGTAACTGCCGTGGTTGTAAAGATTCTGGCTGAGTTTTCTGGCCGTCAGGTAATTGGTGATTTTTTTGAAATAATCAAGCAGGTTAAAGCCGAGCGACGGCGTCAGCAGTTTTTCCGTGTTGGCTTCAGTGTCAATTAATTCGGCCATTGATTTTTGGGGGGAGATGGCGCTCGACAAATCGCGATCGGTCATTGGTTTGGCGATCAGCGGAACGAATTTGACGGTCAAGGCGCCGAAGGCATGGTCTTGATTGACGCCCAGCAGGAGATTTTTAAATTGTTCGGCGGCCGTGCCGGCCGGCAGGGTGGTGATGATTTTCTTGATTTTGTCCAAAGATAGATAGTCCAGGAAATTATTATTGGCTAAAACCAAAGCGTCCGCTTCTTTGATTTCCCCGCTGATGATGTTGGAAAAGATTTTAGTTGGCGTTGGCCGATCCGCCGTTTCTTGGGTGGTTGCCAAAACATTGATTATTTTATAATTTTGCCGGTCAGCTTGCCTCGCCGACTCATCAAGGAGGGCTAATTGGCGCACCAGCAGGACATTGGTTAAACCGACCGGCGCAAAATGTAGCTGTTGGTCCTTAATTACCGCCACGATAGCGCGGAAATTTTTCAGGTCAAAGCCGGCCTTTTCTTTGACTAAATCGCTGATTTCGCTGTTGGTCCGCTTGATGGCTTGTTCAAAAATCGTTTCAATCGCCACTTCTTCGGCTTCGTTGTCGAATTGGTAATAATTGGTTTTCAGGTTTTTGACCAGGTTTTCCAAAAACATCTCGTCAACCTGCTTGGTGAACTTGGCTTCCAGCAGGCCGAACATTTTGCCCAGCGCTTTTTCCTTGGCCGGGCTGGTCCGGGTGACGAAAACTTTAACCAGCCAATCCTTGGTTTTTCCCGGGTTGATTTCCAGTTGGCCGATCCGCCAGCTGGCGGATTTGATTTGATTGTCTGCCATTTTTTTAGTATGATGTATCCATATTATACTATAATTACTAGTGAAGAGCAAATGAACACTGGTGTTCATTTGGGCCGAACGACGTAATTATATGTAATCATATAATCCCCCTATGTTAGACAAGTTGTTCGGTTCCAAACTGCGTCTCAAACTGGTTGCCCTGCTTTTGGTTAAGCCGGAAAAGGCCTGGGCTTTGCCGGAATTGGCCAAAGCCGTAACCGCTAAAGCGGTGGCCCTGGCCAAAGAATTGAAGATTTTGGAAAAATTGGGCTTGATTAACCAGAGCGGAGACAAGCCATGCCTGACGGCAGGCAGGCGCTGGCGCGTTAATCCCGATTTCATCATTTACCCTGAACTGCGGACCTTGGTTTTGAAGGGTCAGATTCTGTTGGAAAGAAAATTGGTCCAAAAAATCGGGAAGATGGGCGATTTGAAATTATTGCTTTTGACCGGCAAATTTGTCGGCTTGCCAACTCTGCCAACCGACATTTTCATTGTCGGCAAAATTAAACGCGACCAATTAAGCCGATTGATTAGAAAATACGAGCGGGAATTGAGCAATGAAATAAATTACACGATTATGAGTTATCAGGAATTCAAATATCGTCGGGACATCACTGACCATTTTTTGTACGATATTTTGGAAAGCAAGCATCTGACATTGGTTAATAAACTTTAATTGTCATTCCCGCGAAAGCGGGAATCCACTCTAATCGCCGGCCTTTCTTTTTGAAGTGGATTCCCGCTTTCGCGGGAATGACAGGGGTATATGTATTTATTCATCAACACCGCTTCAAACGATAAAATAACCGTGGCTTTGGCTAAGGCTGGTTTTTTATCCGCCATCAGCCAGCCGGCTCGGCGCCGGCAATCGGAAAAGCTCTTGCCGGCCATCGCCAAGCTTTTGAAGCAAAACAAAACCAGCTTTCATCCGCCGGCTGGCGGAAACCTTAAAGGCATTATTGTCGCTTCCGGTCCCGGGTCATTCACTTCTTTGCGCATCGGCATTGCCGTGGCCAATACTCTGGGCTATTGCTTCAATTTGCCGGTGGTCGGCGTAAAGGAAAAAGAAAATTCAGAAGAGATGATAAAAGAGGGGATTAAGAAACTGAAAAAAATTAAGAAGTTCAAGGTTGTCCTGCCGTTTTACGGGGGAGAGCCGAATATCACGATAACTAATAACCGATAACGAATAATTAATAACAAAAAAAGACCGAGGTCATAGACAGGCCTCGGGTTTTTGTTTTTGACAAATCAACCTTTTTGTTTCGTTATATTTATCCACACCTTGCCTTATTGACCAGTGGCAGGCGGTGGGTTATAATGTACTTGAAGTGGCAGGATGTGGATAAAAGTGGGGATAACTAACCAATTCAGTGCATAACTGAAATTGTTGAATAATTATTCAACAATTTCATCCTGAGCCCCGCAAGGGGCGTAAGGATCCCCTGAATTAACTCAAAATTATGTTTATCGGTGAATATTACCATAATCTTGATGAAAAAGGCCGTTTGGCCGTACCAGTCAAGTTTCGGCAAAGATTGGCCAAAGGCGCGGTCGTTACCCGCGGTTTGGATAATTGCCTTTTCCTTTACACCAAAGACGAATGGGCGATTTTAGCGGAAAAATTAGCCAAATTGCCGATTAGCAAAGCCAATACGCGGGCTTTTGCCCGCTTGATGCTGGCCGGTGCCATGGATGTGGAGTTTGATACTCAAGGCCGGATTGTTTTGCCTGATTATTTAAGGAAATACGCTGACATTCGGAAAAAAGTGGTGATTGCCGGTTTGTACAACCGGTTGGAAATTTGGGATGAAGAAATCTGGAGCCAATACAAAAAGGGGACGGAAAAGAAGAGCGGCGACATTGCCGAGGCCTTGGGCGAACTGGGGGTATGAGCTACCAGCACCAAAGCGTCCTCCTAGAAGAAGTGATTGAATTATTAAATCCCCAGCCCAATCAGCATTTCATTGACTGCACTTTGGGGGGCGGGGGACACGCGGAAGCGATTCTGGAACGGACCGGGCCGAATGGCAAGTTGCTGGGCATTGATTTGGACGATGAGGCGATTAAAAACGGCCGGGAAAAGCTGGCCCGATTCGGCGACCGGGTGGTGCTGATTCAGGGGAATTTCAAAAATATAAATAAAATAAAAGATGAATTTTTTCCAAAATGCGCAATTAGCGGTATATTGGCTGACCTGGGCCTATCATCAAATCAGCTGGCGGGCGGGTCAGGCCGAGGATTTTCTTTCAAGGTTGATCAACAGCTAGACATGCGGCTGGACGATAAGCAGGCGCTGACTGCTGCCGAAATCGTCAATCATTATTCCGAAGAGCAATTATTTGAAATATTCCAAAATTACGGCCAGGAAAAATTGGCGGGGTTAATTGCCCAGAAAATAATCGTTGTCCGGCAAAAACATCCGCCGTCCGCCAGCCGGCGGAGCGGAATTAAAACCACGGCCGAGCTGGTTGAAATCATTTTGGCGGTTTATCGCCAGAAATTAAAAAGCCAAAAGGAGATACCTTGGATCGGCGGGTTGCATCCGGCGACCAAGGTTTTTCAGGCCCTGCGGATTGCTGTCAATGATGAACTGGAAAACTTGCGGGTATTTTTGGCAGAGGCAATAAAAGCTTTATCGCCTAACGGCCGATTAGCGGTTATTTCTTTTCATTCATTGGAAGATAGAATAATCAAGCAGTTTTTTAAAAATCAATCGGATTTAAAAATAATTAATAAAAAAGTTATTCCGCCAAGTTTCCAAGAAAGAAAAAACAATCCCCGTAGCCGCAGCGCCAAGTTGCGGGTAGCGGCGAAAAAATAAAAATTAAGCCCCGCTTTCGGCGGGGCGAAACCTCGCGCCCGGCGTGGTGCGGGGTAAAAAACAAAATCAAAACCAAAACTATGGCTATCGCATTATCACTTCCCGCCGGCAGTTTTAAATCAAAAAACAAAACCAACTCCTTTATGGCTAAAATTCGAGCCAAAACGGTTTTAATCGGCTTAGCCGCCGCCTGTTTATTCCTATCTTTATTAATTTTGTATTTCGCCCAAATTAATGTTTTGGTTGCCAAGGGATATCAAATTAATGAATTTAAGCAGGATTTGGCTCGATTACAAGAAAAGAACCGGCAATTGGAGCTTCAGGCCACGACTTTGCAGTCCCAGCAGATATTGGCGAAAAAAATTGAAACCATGGGCTTGGTTAAGGCGACTCAAATTGATTATTTTTTACCCGGCGGCAATAGCGTCGCGGTCCGTTAGCCAGTTTTCCTTAATAAAATGATCTGGCGCCAAAAAAAAGCTAATCGTTTGGCCCGGGCCATCCACTCCGCCAGCCGTCGGCTGGCGGAGCCGGGCGCGCAATCGAACCAGCCGAAAAATCGCCGGATTATGTTTTTAGGTCTGCTCCTTTTTTTATTTTGGGGGCTGGTTGTCGTCCGCCTGTTTAATTTGCAGGTTTTGAATTACGGTTTGTATGCTGCCTGGGCTTCGGATCAGCAGGCGGTTTACAAAAAACTTTTTCCCGAGCGCGGTCGGATTTTTGTTCGGTCCGCCATCCGTTCTTCCGCCAGCTGGCGGCCGGTGGCGGAGCGGATGGCCGCGGCCAATCCGGCCGATAGCCAGTCAGCCGGGCTTTATCCGATTGTCGCCAATCAGGACTATAATTTGGTTTACGCCGTGCCTTTGGAAATTGAAGACGCCACCGCCACCGCCAAGGAGTTGAACAGAATTTTAGAATTGGATAAAGAACTTGAGTCGGCTGAAGACGGAGAAATAGCTTCAACTGATGAGACCACGCGGGCTAATTTTTTGATTGATTTGGCCTCCCGATTAAACAAAAAAGATGATCCTTACGAGCCGGTTAAGCATAAAGTCAAGGACGAGCAGGTAGCCCAGATCAAAGAACTTAAATTAGCCGGCGTTGGTTTTGCCAAAGAGTCATTCCGTTATTATCCGGAAGGGGATTTTGCCAGCCAAATACTGGGTTTTGTGGGTTTTGAAGGCGATCAGTTGGTCGGCCGCTACGGTTTGGAGAGCTATTTTAATGAAGAACTGGCCGGTCAGTCCGGATTGCTGGATTCGGAAAAAGACGCGGCCGGTTACTTGATTACGGTCGGCCGGCATCTGTTCCGGGAAGCCAAGAACGGCTCGGACTTGGTTTTAACCTTAGATCGGACAATCCAGTTTACCGCTTGCCAGAAATTAAAAGAAGCGGTGGAGTGGCATCAGGCGGATAGCGGTTCCCTGATTATTATGGAGCCCTTCACCGGCGCGATTATTGCCATGTGCAATTTTCCGGCTTTTAATCCCGATGAATACGAACAGGTGGAGGATGTTAAGTTTTTCAACAATGACGCGATTTTTGACGCTTATGAGCCCGGCTCGGTTTTTAAGGCGATTACCATGGCAACGGCCCTAGATACTGGCAAGATTACGCCCCAGAGCGTCTACAATGACGATGGCCCTTTGAAGTTCCATGATTTTTCCATTAAGAATTCCGACAATAAATATCACGGCATCCAGACCATGGTTGATGTTTTGGACAAGTCATTGAACACCGGCGCGGTTTATACGGTTATGCAGACCGGTGGCGGGGTTTTTGCCAAGTATGTGGCGGATTTCGGTTTTGGTTCCCAAACCAACATTGAGTTAAACAGTGAATCAGCCGGTAATATTTCGTCATTGAAAAAGCCTGGAGAAATTTATTATGCCACGGCTTCTTACGGCCAAGGCATTACGGCCACCGCCTTGCAGTTGGTAACCGCTTTTTCCGCCATTGCCAATGGCGGAAAATTGGTCAAGCCGTATATTGTGGATGAAATAATCAGCCCGGACGGCCAGAGCATTAAAACCGAGCCCAAAGTGATTAGGCAGGTGATTTCGCCGAGAACGGCCGTTCTTTTGCAGGGCATGCTGGTTTCGGTGGTTAAGGGCGTCCACGGCGAGAACGCCGGGGTTGACGGTTATCTGGTGGCCGGCAAAACTGGCACGGCCCAGATACCAAGGAAAGACGGTTTGGGCTATGAAAAGAACGCCCACATCGGCACTTTTGTCGGCTTTGCTCCGGTTGACAACCCGAGGTTTAGTATGATAATAAGAATTGTCAGGCCGAAGAGCGTGGAGTTTGCCGAAAGCTCGGCCGCCCCATTGTTTGGCGGAATTGCCAAGTTTCTGCTAAACTACTACCAAGTTCCGCCGGATAACCTCGGCCAGTAGCCAAACCTGCCGCTATCGTCTAGGGGTCTAGGACATCGCCTTTTCACCCCGCACCAAATTTTTTGGCCCGTTCGTCTAGGAGTTAGGACACGGCCCTCTCAAGGCCGAAACATGGGTGCGATTCCCATACGGGCTACCACGATTAAACTTTCAGATTTTTCCCCGATTGATTCGGCGGCGCGAAGCGCCGCCTCATACGGCAAAATGGGATTTCCGCGCGCTTTGCGCGCGGCCAAGCGGAGGTTCGAGCCAAAGATTTCTTTGGCGGCAACCTTTTTGTTAAAAAGGTTGCCATCCCTGGCGATTTCAACAAGGTTTTTAGCGTAATTTATCCATTTTACCATAGGTTCAAGCCAATCATTCTGCTTTTGTTTAAATTTGACGATTTTTTCTTCCAATGACTTCTTTTCCAAGAGAAGTTTTGTTTTTTCTTGGCGATAAGTTTCTCTTTCAATGTCCTGCTCCAAATAGCCGTCTATGAGCCGTTGGAGCTTGGTTTTAATATTGCTTATCTTTTTTCCTGCTTCTTGAACAAAAGCAGAAACGGATTGGGCGGATTTTTCTTTGTCTGTTTTTGCCATTTCTAAAAGTTTTTCCGCCCAATCCGGCCGCAAAGAAACTTTTTGAATCAGAAAAGAGATTTGCTTGTCCAGTTCTTCTTGGCGAATATAGGGTTCTAAACATTTAATTGATTTGTTTTTCTTGGTGCAGTGGTAATAAACATAATCGTGAATATTGCCGTTCTTTTGTTTTTTAACCCTATATTCGCCAGTAATCATCATGCCGCAGGTGCCACATCTTAATAATCCGCAGTAAGTTTGCGGTTCGTTTTTAGTTTTGCGATGAGGCCTGCCTCTCTGCTTCAGCATTTCTTGGACATCGTCAAAAAGTTTCTTTGTGATGATTGGCTCGTGCTTGCCCTCGTGAAGTTCGCCAAAGTAGCGAAACAGCCCACAGTAAAAAGGATTGGATAGGATAAAGGTCGTCCTTGTTTTGTGGATTCTCTTGCCTCCTCGGGAAATGACTCCATTTTGCGCCAAAAAGGAAGAAATGTCTTCCAGCCGTGATTCACCTTTGGCGTAAAGTTCAAACGCTTCTTTAATGATTTTTGCCTGTTTTCTATTTACGACAATGCTTTTTGTCCTGACATCGTTGATATAGCCAACCGGAGCAAGGCCTGGATATTCGCCTCGCCTGACTTTTTGGCGCAAGCCCCTCTTGGTATTTTCGGCAAGAGAATCCACATAGTATTTGCTTTGCCCAAAAGCGATGTTAAGCATAAACTTGCCTTGAGGCGTTGGTTCAAACCAAAAGGTGGGAAACTTTAAGGCAGTAATGCGCCCGCAATCCAAAAGATAGATTATTCTGCCTCCGTCCACAGAATTGCGCGCCAGACGGTCAGGGTGCCAAGCCAAAATCCCCGTGGCTTCGCTTTTTTCAATCCTTTTCAACATCTCGCCAAAAACAGGCCGGCCCGGGATTTTGGCTGATTGTTTTTCAATAAAGGTTTCAATGATATTTAGCCCCTCTTGTTTAGCAAGAGCGCGCAATTCTGCGAGCTGGGCTTCAATGGACAAAACTTGTTTGTCCTCGGTGTCAGTGGATTTGCGGGTGTAAAGGAAAAATTTATTGTTGTCCATAAAAGTTTTTATTTAATTTTTTAATCGGCAAAGCAAATACTAAAAATCGCAAGGGATTCCGAACCTCCGCTTGGCCGCGCGCAAAGCGCGCGGAAATCCCATTTTGCCGTATGAGGCGGCGCTTCGCGCCGCCGAATCAATCGGGGAAAAATCTGAAAGTTTAATCGTGGTAGAATTATACGACCAAATCAGAACCTATTTTGAACGAAACTGATTGATTGCCGCGCTTCGCGCGGCAGAACCGAAACCGGATGCTCGGGCGCAGCGGAATTCCCCCCACACCCCCCTTCCGCTGCGCCCTCG
>JAZDFN010000053.1:0-8771 GCA_043807885.1 bacterium
CCAAAAACTTGGGTGGGTATGGTCATCTATCTAGGTCCGGCATTGCTGTCGGACTCGAGCGGCCGACCAAATTTGGCCTTGCACTCAGTAAGGATTTAGCCGTTTCACCCCGGTTTTCTTTTTACCCTTTTATAAACCGGATTAAACCTTTTGTTCTGATGATTCAAAACTCAAGGGCATAGGTTCTCCCGATTTTTTCAAATCGAGACGTCTCTGTTCGCACCTCTCGCGTTACCGCGGCGGGCCGTTAACCCGTACCTTTTATCCGCCTTGGGCGGAGAGAGTTCGGACTTTCCTCCCTCCCAACTTTTTGGATTATATCTCTTCTTGTCTATTATCTCTTAAATAGTTAGTTAATATCCTTTTTAAATAATTCTTTCCCCAGCCAGTTTTCAAAAATCTTTCCCGAGCTAAGACATCTTTTTTATTTTGGTGGGCTTCATAATAAACCAACTCAAAAGGCCGGCGATATCTTGTAGCTTGGCTTAGGCCTAAGTTATGCTCTTTAAATCTCCGCCTTAAGTCATCAGTAAAACCAAGATAAAACTTTTTATCGCTTAAACTTCTAATAAGATAAACATAATACATATCGCTTCTTATTTTACAATAAAATCCAAAAAGTTGGGAGGGCGACCATCTCGTTTACCGCGTCCTGATTGTAAGGAACTGGCTGTAAATTGGTATATAAAAAATAGCAAAAAAAATGATTTTTGTCAAGAATTTTCCCTAATTCCCCTATCAATCGCCTCGTTGACCAGCCGGTCGGCGGCCTTGTTGTCTTCGCGGTAAATATGGTGGAATTTCACTTTTTTAAAACCAAAAAGCAAGTTGTGGATTTTGATAAACCACTTGCCGATGCCTTCGTCTTTGATTTTAAATTTGCGGTTGAGCTGATTAACTACCAATTCGCTGTCTAAAAAACAATCCACTTCTTTAGCGCCCAATTGTTTGGCTTTTTCCAAACCTAAAACCAAGGCCTGGTATTCGGCCTGATTGTTGGTGGCTTCGCCGATAAATTTGCTGTGTTCGCCGATAATCTTGTCCCCGTCTTTGATGACCACGCCCAAGCCGGCCGGGCCGGGATTGCCGCGCGCACCGCCGTCTGTGTAAATGATAAGTTTGTTGTGAGACATAACTTTGTCGTTGTCATTCTGGAGCGAAGTCCCGATGACTATCGGGACGAAGCGATAGAATCCCCCAGCTAACGGTAAAGTCAATCGAGCGATTATCCATGGGATCCTATCGGTCGTCAGCCGCCTTTGGCGGCTTCCTCCCTCCAGGATGACAACTTTGTTAGGTTAATCTTAAATCAATAATTTTAAACTGCAACTCCCGATTCCCGTTCCACTCATTTACATCCACTTCAAAAACTATATCGACCCTTTCCCCGATTTTCAACCTCTGGCACCAATCGCCGAAGCAGAAACCGATGGTTTTGTGAATCTTGCCGGTTTCGTCTTTCAAAAAAATCCGCAAGTGCTTACCGTCATTGCCCACCGGCTGGAAATTAAAAACCTCTTCGCCCAAAGCCAAAAATTTCGGCTGTTTATTATCTTCGCCAAAGGGTTCAAATTTTGCCAGTTGTTCAAAAATTTTCCAGTTGATCTCTTTGAGCGGCACAGTGGCGTCAACTTCCAGACGCGGGCTTAAATCCTTGCCTTTCAATTCTTTTTCCGCCACCTTGATTAATTTAGCTTTGAATTTTTCCAAATTCTCTTCTCGCTCAATAGTAAAGCCGCAGGCCTGGCTATGCCCGCCAAAACGCGAGAGTAAACCATTGGTCTTGGCCAACGCGTCGGTAATATTGAATTCGGCAATGCTGCGGCCCGAACCGGTAATCCGCCGGCTGGCGGAGCCGCTTAGCCGCGTCATGACTAAAACCGGCCGATAATATTCATCGCAGAGCTTGCCGGCCACCAGTCCGACCACGCCCACCGGCCAGCTGTCGCCGATGGCGAACAAGACTTTTTCTTTAGCATCAACCTCGCCCCAAGAATTCCTGATTTCAGTAAGGATTTGATCGGTCAAACGCTGTCGTTCCTGATTAGTGCGATTAAGCTCTTCAGCCAGCGAGCGCGCTTCTTTGGTTGAGCCGGTAATCATTAATTTATAAACCGCATTGGCATGATTCAAACGGCCGGCGGCGTTAAAGCGCGGCGCCAACTGAAAAGCGACATTTTGGGTATTGACTTCGCCGGACAGACCGGCTTCCTCCATTAAAATTTTCAAACCCAACCGGCGGGTTTTATTCAAAACCACCAGGCCATATTTAACGATTGTCCGATTTTCCCCCAAGATCGGCGAGATATCCGCAATGGTCCCGATGGCCACCAAATCCAGCAGCCATTTTTCAAAACCAGCCGGCAATTTTTTTCCGCCTCCGCCAATTGGGGCGGCTGGCGGATTTTTTTTATCCTCTTCAACCAAGGCCTGAACCAATTTGTAAGCCACGCCCACGCCGGCTAATTCCTTAAAGGGATATTCTTCACCAACAACTTTGGGATTAATTACAGCCAAGGCTGCTGGTAATCCGCCAGCCGGCGGACTGGCGGGCTTGCCCGCCTGCTTGTCCCGCGAAGCGGGACTGGCGGCGGGCTGATGATGGTCGGTAATAATCACTCTTAAGCCAAGCTCATTAGCCAAAACCGTTTCTTTAAGATTAGTGATGCCGCAATCGGTGGTTATGATCAGTTTAATCCCGTTATTGGCCAATTCCTTAACCGCGGTTAAATTCAGACCATAACCCTCTTTTTCGCGGTGCGGGATGTAGACCTCCACTTGCCCGCCTAAAGCCGATAAAGTTTCAGTTAAAATAACTGACCCGCAAACGCCATCCGCGTCATAATCGCCATAAACGGCGATTTTTTCCTTTTTCTCAATGGTTGAAAAAATCTCGGCCACGGCTTTGGCCATATCCTTGAATAAAAACGGCGAATGGCTATCCTGCCCGTAATCAGGATTTAAAAATTCGTCAATCGCTTTTTGGGTCAGCAAACCGCGGTTATGCATCAATTGCAAGACCAACAACGGAATTTCCGGAAATTGGTTGATAAACTCCGTATCAATAGGCGGAGCGATTTGCCATTTTTTCGCCATTATTTTCTCTTGTTATTTTTCCGATATTGTCTCAATTTAGCCAGTTGAGGAAAAAAATAAATCAACAGACCGAAGATTAAAATGATGATTAAATAAAAATTTTTGCTGAAATTGATTTTCAGCCAATTATTTTCTTCGGTCTCAACCGATTCAACGGCCAAAGGCGGTTCAGCCGCCTGTTCATCTTTGATTTTCGCCAGCCGTTCGCTTTCAAATTCAAAAAAGGAAACCTCGCCGGTGGGCGATACTGGCTCGTCCGCCGGCTGGCGGCTGGCTTCGACTTTGGCTTCAACTCTCGGCTTGGTGGCAATCGGCTTTGGTGTTGGCTTAGGCGCTTCCTTGACGCTCTTGGTGGAATCCAAAGGATAAGCGTCCTGGCTGTCAATCACTCCATCGGCATCAGTATCCGGATTCAAGGGGCTGATTTTCAATCCGGCTTCATCCGTATCCGACAAGCCGTCATTATCATCGTCCAAATCCTCTTTATTGCCCAAACCATCGTTATCAGTATCAATGTCAATCTCAATCGGCAAAACAATTGAATCATTGTCCGAGTTGCTATCCGCCGGCATCTGACCGACAATCCTGACCGTGATATCATTGGGTCCGGCCTCGGCCAGCCAATCCACCCAAACCGCATCTTCGGTGCCGCCGGCCACCACGGAAATCGGCTGGGGTTCGCCAATGGTGGTCTGGCCTTCATAGAAAATGACATAAGCGGAAACGTCTTTGGAACCGCTATTTTTCACTTGGGCATAGATTTTAACCTTTTCACCGGCAAAAAACTTGGTCTTGGAAAACCAAATATCGCTGCTACTCAAACCCAAATCATATTCCCCGGCGCTAACTTCAAAAAACGGCCAAAAGAGCAAAAAAAAGAATAAAAAAAATTTCAGACATGGGTTTTTCATGAACCAATTATATCATTTTAGACAACAATTGCCAAATGTGATACTATGATAATGTATGAAAAAACAATTCCTCTATTTGCCTTTGCTTCTTTTACTGGCAATTCTATTAATCGGCTGTTCAACCAAAACCGCTTCTGACGCCAATATCAATACCGATCAACCAGCTAATCCGCCAGTCGTAAACCAACCCATTGATGAATTCTGCGGCCGGTCAACTAACGCCCCATGCGAAGCGGATGTTGATTGTATCGTCGGCGGGTGTTCCAACCAAATCTGCCAGGGAAAAAATGAGGAATTTTTTACCACTTGCGAATATAGTGATTGTTATAACGCAGAAAAATACGGCCGGAACTGCGGTTGTTTTGACCGGGCCTGCCAATGGATTAAATAATATATGAAGCAAAAATTACAAAAAATAATTTGGATTATCCTGACCGTGGCCGTGGTTTTCACCATGATGCTGTCGCTGGCGTTCTGAAAATTACTTCTTCAACACCGAAATGAAGGCCTCGGTCGGGATTTCCACCCGCCCTCGCTCCATCATCTTCTTCTTGCCTTTCTTCTGCTTTTCCAAGAGTTTCCGCTTGCGGGTGACATCGCCCCCGTAAAGTTTGGCGGTCACATCTTTGCGCAAAGCGCTTAATCGCTCAGCCGCGATAATCTTGCCCCCGATAGCCGCTTGAATCTTAACCATGAACATCTGCTTGGGCAGGGTTTTTTTCAAGGACTCCACGATTCTTTTCCCGACATGATAGGCCTCGTCTTTATAGACAATGGAAGCCAAGGCCTCGACTTTTTCTTCAGCCACCAGGATATCCAACTTAACCACTTCGCAAGTCCGGTATTTTAGAAACTCATAATTCAAAGAAGCGTAGCCCGAGCTGGCGCTTTTTAATTTGTCATAAAAATCCACCAGCAAAGCGGTCAAAGGCATCTGGTAATGCAAAATCACCCGACCTTCATCCAGATATTCGGTATTTTGGTAATCCCCTCTTTTTTCCTGAACCAACTGCATAATTCCGCCTTGGTAATCCGCCGGCGACACAATATCCACCGACATGATCGGCTCTTCAATCTTTTCTATCTGCGAAGGATCGGGCAAATCCTCGGGGTTGTTAATGAAAACCGCATCAACACTGCCTCTTTTCTTCAATTGATAAGCGACGCTGGGCACAGTGATGATCAATTCCAGCTGATGTTCCCGCCTCAAGCGCTCCTGCACGATTTCCAAGTGCAACAGCCCTAAAAAACCGCAACGGAATCCCAAACCCAAGGCGGTTGACTTGCCAGGATCGAAAGTAAAAGCGGCATCGGATAATTTCAATTTCTCCACGGCTTCGCGCAACTGCTGGTAATTATTCCCCTCCTTGGGAAAAAGGCCGGCAAAAACCATGGGCTTGACCTGGCGATAGCCCTGCAAGGGCTCGACTTGGCTCTTGGCCAAGGCAATGGTGTCGCCTACCCGGCAATCCTTCACTTCTTTCAGGCCGGTGGCGATATAGCCGATCTCGCCGGCTGACAGACCGCCGGTGGCTTTGTAGTCCGGGATAAAAATTCCGACTTCCAAGGCCTCGGTTTCTTTTTTACTGGAAACAAAACTGATTTTTTCATTGGTTTTAATCTGGCCATCCATCAAACGGACATAGGCGATGACACCCTTGTATTCGTCAAAAACCGAATCAAAAATCAAAGCCCGTAAGGACTGACCAACTTCGCCTTTTGGCTCGGGCACTTTTTCGATAACTGCTGATAAAATTTCAGCCACACCCTGACCGGTCTTGGCCGAAGCCAAAATGATTTCTTCTTCCGAACAATTAAGCAGATGGACAATTTCTTTTTTGGTTCTTTCAATCTGGGCATTGGGCAAATCAATTTTGTTAATCACCGGAATGACGGTCAAATCCTGTTCAATGGCCAAATACAAATTGGCCAAGGTCTGGGCCTGGATGCCCTGGCTGGCGTCAACCAATAGCAAAGCGCCTTCCACGGCCGCCAAGGACCGCGAGACCTCATAATTGAAATCCACATGGCCGGGCGTGTCAATCAGATTCAATTCATAGCCCTGGTAATTCATCCGCACCGGCTGGAGCTTGATGGTAATCCCCCGCTCCCGCTCCAAGTCCATTCGGTCCAGCACTTGGGCCCGCATCTTTCTTTTTTCAATCGTGCCGGTCAATTCCAAAAGCCGGTCGGCCAAAGTGGACTTACCATGGTCAATGTGGCTTATAATCGCAAAATTTCTAATTTTATTCATACGCCACTATCTTACTATCGTCCGGCGGTTTCATCAAGTCCAACCGGCAATTTCTTTCTGAACAATCGGCGCTGGCAAACTTCCTTGAAAATCAGCATTTCCGGCGACCGCAGCAGCAAACCGGTGAAAAAATAGATGACGAGGCCGACGCTGCCGGCGGCCAGTCCTTGGGCCAGCACCCCGCCAAAAGTACTCATTGACACTTGGGGGCCGATAATATATTTACCGCCCTGCACCACTAAGGCCATCATCAACCCGGCCGTTAAAAATTTAGCCAGAGAAATAAAAATCCGCTTCTCATCCAGACCGCCCAGTTCCAACCGCAAAGCCAGCCAAAGCAAAATCAAATTAATCACGCTGCTAACAGAAAAAGCCAATGCCAAACCGGCCACGCCCATCTGCTTGCCCAGCATAAAACTTAAAACCACGTTAACCCCGGCGGAAATCAGGCCAATGACAAAAGGCGTCCGGCTGTCATGATAAGCGAAAAACACCCTAGCCAACAAAGGCAAAACCGCCTGGGCGAACAAGCTGGCGCTAAACAAGGCCAAAGTGTCGGCGGCCATAATCGTATCCTGCCAGTCAAATAGGCCGCTACCCAGAATAACGCGAATAATCTGCGCCCGCAAAACAATCAACAGAACCGAAGCCGGAACGATAAAAAACATAATCTGGCGGCAGGCGCTGGAAAATGTTTCCACGACGCCGGCCGTATCTTTTTTGCCGGCCAAAACAGCCAGTGACGGGAAAGCGGCAATCGCATAAGCCAAACCGAAAACGCCCAAAGGAAAACTCTGCAGATTATTGGCCAAATTAAAAACCGCGATACTGCCGGCAACCAAAGTGGAAGCAATAATCGTAACAACAATCAAATTAATCTGGCCGGTAATCAAAGCCAAAGCCCGGGGCACCATCATCTTGAGGATTTTTTTTAAACCGGCGTCTTTTAAATCAAAAAGCCAATAATAAACAAAGCCGGATTGCCGGATTGCCGGCAACTGAATCAAAGCGTGCATAAAAGCGCCCAAAACCACGCCCCAAGCCAAGCCGTCAACGCCTTGGCTGGGCACAATGAAAAGGGCGCCGAAGATGATGCCTAAATTATAGAAAATCGGCGCTAAAGAATAAATGAAGAATTTTTTGACTGACTGGAGAACGCCGCTGAAAATTCCGCTTAAGCCCAAGAGAATCGGACTTAAAAACATAATCCGGGTCAAATGCGAGGTAATGCTGATTTGATAAAGGTCAAAACCGGGCGTCAGCCAAGCAATTAATTTCGGCGTTAAAATAATCAACAAACCGCAAACGAGCAATAAAAAAATCAAGCCGACATTGATTAAATTATTGACCAAACGCCAGGCCGTTTCCTTGTTGTTTTCCAGATAATCGACAAAAACCGGAATAAAGCCGGCGGACAAGGCGCCCAAAACCACCAAATTGAAAATAAAATCCGGAATCCGGAAAGCGGCATAATACATATCCAAGGTTTCGCCGGCGCCGAACTGACCGGCCAAAATCCGGTCGCGTAAAACGCCCAACAGGCGCGAGGCCAAAGAAGCCGCGCCTATAATGACCGCGGCCGAAGTGATGGTGGCGGATTGGGTGTTAAATAATCTTTTAAGCATGCTTGATTGTCCTTCTGGCTATCAGTAACTCTTCATCAGCGGTTATAACCAAGGTTTTAATTTTCACCGGCCATTTAATCCCATTCATAATCAATTGCCTGATAATCGAACTGCGCTCCCCGATTCCGCCGGTAAAAACAATCGCATCCGCTCCGCCCAGCAACCCCAGATAAGAATTAATATAGCGCTGGGCATCATAAACAAACATCCGCAAAGCCAGTTTGGCTGATTTTTTATTAATTTTTTTCCGGCTCTTAAAGCCAATTATTTTATAACCAGCCGCTGATAAAACTTCTCTCATATCCTTAACGCCGGCAATGCCCAGCAAGCCCGACTGCTTATTCAATAAATCAATTATCTCGGCCAGGTTCATTTTTAATTCTTTCATCAAATACAAAGGAACCATCGCGTCCAAATCGCCGGCCCGGCTGGACATAGTCAGACCTTCCAAGGGCGTAAAGCCCATCGTGGTATCAAGGGCTTGGCCTTTTTTAATGGCCGTAATGCTACTGCCGCTGCCCAAATGGCAGGTAACCAAATTCAATTGGTTTAATTTTTTATTCAATGTACGAGCGGCTTCTTCTGACGCGGACTGATGGGCCAAGCCATGAAAACCATAGCGCCTGATTTTATATTTCTGATAATATTCCAAAGGCAAAGCGTAGAGATAAATGTAATCAGGCACGGTTTGATAAAAAGCGGTGTCAAAAACCGCGATATTTTTTACGCCCCTTAGTTCTTGCTGGCAAACTTTAAGGCAAGCCAGATTAACCGGATTGTGCAAAGGCGCCAGTTGATTATATTTTGCCAATCTATTCAAAACTGACGGGGTTATCAAAGTCGGCTTGATGAATTCCTCACCGCCGTGCACCACCCGGTGGCCGA
>JAZDFN010000054.1:0-2872 GCA_043807885.1 bacterium
TTACCGAGTTGCCCAAATCGCGCAGGGACTTCATGGTCTTAATCAGTTTTTCATTGTCCCGCTGGTGCAGGCCGATGGAGGGCTCGTCCAAAACATAAGTCACACCGGTCAGCAAAGAACCGATTTGGCTGGCCAAACGAATCCGCTGGGCTTCACCGCCGGCCAAGGTGTTGGCTGGCCGGTCTAAGGTCAAATAACCTAACCCGACATTCAATAAATAAGTCAGCCGATTATTGACTTCGCCGGCTAATTGCTTGATGATGGTTTTTTCTTGAGGCGTTAATTTAACTTTGGCGATTTTGTTCTGCTTGTCCGGCCCGATCAATTCTTTAAAAAACTCCAGACAGCGGACAACAGCCAAAGCGCTCACCTGGGCAATTGACAAACCGCCCACGGTCACGGCCAGAGAAGCCGACTTCAGGCGCTGGCCTTGGCAACTGGGGCAGATTGACTCGCGCATATAATTTTCCAGTTCTTTCCTAATGTAATCCGAATTGGTTTCTTTATACTTCTTTTCCAAAATCGGCACTACGCCTTCAAAATTAATTTTTTCATTTTGACTGCCGTTAAGAATAATGTCCAAGTCGCTCTGGCTCAATTGGTTAACCGGCGTCTTGGTGGAAAAACCGGCCAGCTCGGCGACTTTATCCAAAATCTGCCAATACCAGATCTGGTTGGCGAAGATTTTGGACCAAGGCCTGATGGCGCCTTCGGCCAAAGACAGCTTGTCGTTGGGGATGAGCATCTTGGGATCGATTTCCAGCTTGACGCCCAAGCCGTCGCAACTTGGACAGGCGCCGTGAGGACTGTTGAAAGAAAAACTGCGCGGTTCGATTTCCGGGAGTCCGACATCGCAGGTGGCGCAATAGAGATTCTGGCTGAAAACCATGGTCTCGCCTGTGTCTAAACGTTCAATGGCCAGCGAACCATTGCCCAGATCCATGGCTTCAGCCACGGTCTTGGCTAATCGTTCCTGATTAACCAGCTGGCCTTGCCGATTTTTATCAATAATCAGCTGAATAACCACCACCTGGATCGTGTGGTCTTTGTTTTTGTCCAACCTGACCTCGGTCGCTTCTTCCAAATTGTAGAGAGCGCCGTCGATTTTAACACTGCCATAGCCGGCCTTTTCCACTTCTTGCAAAGTCCGCTTGTGTTCGCCTTTCTGATCTTTAATTAAATTAGCCAATAACAAAATTTCCGCGCCTAAAGGCAGTTGGCTGATTTTATTAATAATTTGTTCCGGGGTTTGGCGCGAGGCCTTGGCTCCGCAATTCGGGCAGTGGGGCTGGCCCAAGCGGGCGAACAGCAAACGCAGATAATCGTAAATTTCCGTGGTGGTGCCGACCGTGGAACGGGGGTTGTGGCCGACCGAGCGCTGGTCAATGGAAATGGTGGGCGACAGGCCGGAAATCTGGTCGGCGTCCGGCTTGTTCATTACGCCCAGAAACTGGCGAGCGTAGGCAGATAATGATTCAATGTAACGGCGCTGACCCTCGGCGTAAATGGTATCAAAAGCCAGCGAGGATTTGCCCGAGCCGGATAGCCCGGTTATCACCACGAACTGGTTGTGAGGAATGTCTAAGTTGATGTTTTGCAGGTTGTGAGTGCGCGCGCCTCGGATGATGATTTTGTTGTGTTGAGAGTTGGACATAAAAAATTCAAAATCTTGCTGTCATTGTGAGCCTCTCTATGGTCGTCATTCTGGAGGGAGGAAGCCGCCAAAGGCGGCTGACGACCGATAGAATCCCATTGCTGTTTGTAATTACTGTCAACCAGGGGATTCTATCGCTTCGCCCGCCAAAATTTTGCTTCGCAAAACTTAGGCGTGCTCGCTCCAGAATGACACCCTTTTTGAGGCGTGCTCGCTCCTCATAATGACAACTTTTTTACTTTCATATTCTCATCAGCCGCCGATTGAATCTCTTTAATAACTTTCTCCCCCTTCTCTGAATTAAACAAATGCTTAAACCTCTTCTGTGGCCTTAAATATTCTTCCACCTTGGGCGGATTTTTGGGGTAAGACATTATTTTGGTAACCCGGCCATTCTCGGCTTCAAAAACCGGATAAAGGCCGGTCTGCTGGGCCTGTCTGGCCAGTTTAATAGTCAAGTTCGGTTCAATGCCCCAGCCAGGAACGCAGGGCACTAAAATCTGTAAATACTTGGGGCCTTTCATGGTTAACGCTTTTTTGACTTTGGCTTGGATGTCCAGAGGAAAAGCAACGGTGCTGGTGGCGGCATACGGCACGCCGTGGTCAATGGCCAATTGCGGCATATTCTTTTTTTGCAAAACACTGCCGATGCTCTGCTTGCCCGCCGGCGCCGTACTGCTGGACGCGGCGTAGGGCGTAGCGCCCGAGGCCTGGTTGCCGGTGTTCTCGTAGGCCTCATTGTCAAGGCAGACATATAAAATATTTTCGCCCCGTTCCCACATCCCGCTCAACAAACCATAGCCGATGTCAAAAGTCCCGCCGTCACCAGCCAAAACCAGAATGTTAATCTTATCACTCTTCTTTAAAAACTTCAAGCCCGCCAAAATACCAGAACCAATAGGGGCCGCGTTTTCAAATAAAGAATGAATCCAGGGCACGCGCCAAGCGCTTTCCGGATAAGCGGTCGTCACCACTTCCAAACAGCCGGTCGCATTGCTGATAATCGTGTTCGGCCCGCAAGCGTTAATCACCAACCGAGCGGCCAGTAACTGTCCGCACCCCGCGCATCCTCGGTGACCGGGGGTGAGGAGGGATTGGGATTTTGGTTTAATGATGGACATAATAATTTGTTATTTAAAAGCCGGGCAATCTGGCATTTTTGCTGTATCAATACATAAGCAACAATACTGAAAAGTAGATTCTCCACCTACTTTGCTT
>JAZDFN010000055.1:0-2998 GCA_043807885.1 bacterium
AACGGCGCCAAATTCGCCGCCCAGACCCTGGAAGAGGTCTTCGGCCTGCCCATCCACTATTACGGCCGGATTGACTTCACCGGTTTCACTAATATCATTGACAATCTGGGCGGCATCAAGGTTTACGTGGAAAACACCATTAACGACCAGTATTATCCGATCCTGGGCAAAGAAGACATCTTCCCTTACAAGGAAAGGTTTGAGCGTCTGTATATTGAAAAGGGCTGGCAAAAAATGGACGGCGAACTGGCCTTGAAATACGCTCGTTCTCGGCACACGCCCGGCATTGAGGGTTCGGATTTCGCCCGGGCCCGGCGCCAGCAAAAAATCATCACCGCCCTCAAAGATAAGGCCTTCTCTTTCACCACTCTTCTCAACCCCATCAAACTAAGCGGCCTGATGAATGCCTTCAAAGAGCACATCAGCACCAATATGGAAATTTGGGAAATCATTAAAATTTCAAAAACATTAGGCAATATTAATTTAGAAGAGGTGGCCAGCTATGTTTTTGACGATTCGCCTCAAAATATCCTTTACTCCGCCAATCTGGACGGCGCTTATGTCCTGCAACCGAAAACTGGCGATTTCAGTGAAATGCAAGCGATCATCAAAAATATTTTTACTCTGGAAAATGTCCAAACCGTGGACGCGTTTAACAACCAAGTCAAGGTGGAAATCCTCAACGGCACGGCGATCAACGGCTTGGCCGCCCAGACCGCGGAACAATTAAAGGCCAAGGGCTATCAGGTGGTCAAAACCGGCAATGCCCCGGAGCAAAATTACGAAAAAACCGTTATTTACGATTTAACCGACGGCGCCAAACCGCAGGCCGTTGAAGCGCTGAAGGAATTATTGCAAGCCAATGTCACTTTCACTCTCCCCGCTTGGGTCAATGACTCCTGGACCGAATTCAATCAAGACCAGGAACCAATAAAAGAGAACATTGAAAAAATGACCACTCAAGCGGATATCTTAATCGTTCTGGGTTTAGACCGGGAAAAATAATATGGAAACAAAAACCGCCCGCTATCCCAAAGTGGCCATCATCGGCCGGGTTAATGTCGGCAAATCAACGCTTTTCAATCGGCTGACGGAAAACCGGCTGGCTTTGACTTCGGCCGTTGCCGGCACCACTCGGGACCGCAAATACGGCGAGGTGATCTGGCGCGGGCAAAAATTTGAAATCATTGACACCGGCGGTTTGGAAATTCCGGAAAAAAATCAACAAAACAAAAATAAATTGATTAAAACCATTAACCAACAAGTTGAACGGGCCATCGAAGAATCCGAGGCGGTCATTTTTCTGGTTGATGCCAAAGACGGGCCCATGCCGGCGGATAAACGGCTGGCTTTAAGTTTAAAAAAATTAAGGAAACCATTTTTGCTAACGGCTAATAAAATCGACCAACAAAAATTTTTGCCGAAAATAAATGAATTCTATAAATTGGGCTGTGGCGAACCGCTGCCGATTTCCGCCGCCAATGGCTCGGGCACCGGCGACTTGCTGGATCGGTTGATTGAATTACTGCCGCCCTGGGCCGAAATTGAAACCATTGAAGAAAAGCCGGCCCTGCGCTTGGCTTTGATCGGCAAGCCCAATGTCGGCAAATCATCTTTAATCAACGCTCTGACCGGCGAAGAAAGAGCGGTGGTCGATGAATCGCCCCACACCACTCGCGAACCCCAGGATACCCTGATTGAATATGCGGGCCGGCAATTCATCCTGATTGACACGGCCGGCATCAGAAAAAAAAGTAAAATCAACAAGGGTCTGGAAAGCAAGGGCGTCGCCCGCAGCATTCAAGCGATCAGAAAAGCCGAAGTGGCGGTCTTGGTCATTGAAGCCAGCCAGCCCTTGGGCAACCAAGAGAAACATTTAACCCAAGTCCTGACCGAAGCCGGTTGCGGCGTCATCATCGCCGCCAACAAGTGGGACTTGGTGGTTGACAAAAAAACCGGCGTCGAACAAAAATTTCTTGATTACTTTCATCGCCATTTCCCCTATCTGGCTTTTGCCCCGATTGTTTTCATTTCCGCCAAAACCGGCCAGCGCGTCAAAAAAATCCTGGACTCGGTTTTAGCCGTCCAAACCGCCCGGGAAAAAACGGTTGAAGAAAAAACTCTGGATAAATTCATCAAGCAAATGGTTAAGCTCCATAAACCGACCAAAGCCAAGGGCGTCAAACACCCGCGGATTTTCGGTTTGAAGCAAATCGGCGTCAAACCGCCGACTTTTCTTCTGAAAATCGACCAAAAATCCGGCGTCCATTTTTCTTATCTGCGGTTCTTGGAAAACCGCCTCCGACAAGAGTTCGGCTTCATCGGCACGCCGATCAAAATTGTTTATAAAACCTTGAGGTGATAGAATAAAATCATGAAACTAATCATCGGCCTGGGCAACCCAGGTAAAAAATACGAGAAAACTCGCCACAATGTCGGCTGGCTAGTTTTGGACGATTTGAAAAAAAAATTAAATCTCCATCCGCCAGCTGGCGGATGGCAGGAAAAGAAAAAGTTCCAAGCGCTGATGGCCGAGGGCGAAAACCTTATTTTGGCCAAGCCTTTAACTTATATGAATGAATCCGGCCGAACCGCGCGATTAATCGCCGATTATTACAAAATCAAACCGGCCGACACCTGGGTTATTCATGACGATTTGGATATTCCTTTAGGTAAAATTAAAACTAAAGTCGGCGGCAGTAGCGCCGGCCACAAAGGCGTCCAATCCATTATTGATTATTTAAAGACTTCCGACTTCAACCGCGTCCGTATCGGCATTCAACCAATCGGCGGGCAAAAAGAACCAAGCGAGGGTTTGGTGCTCAAAAAATTCGGGCTTTTGGAAAAAAATAAAATTAAAAACGGCCTTAAGTCAGCCGTAAAAATTTTGGCGGATAAAATTTTATAAAAATACATGAAAATAGCGGATAAAATTATAAAAATTCTTTTAAACACCGCGCCAATCATTTTGATGATTGCCTTAATACCAATCATCTCG
>JAZDFN010000056.1:0-17824 GCA_043807885.1 bacterium
TTAAAATGGTTTTATTTTTGGGAAAATTTTTTAATGATTCCTCAAAAGTCACGGTAATCTTTTTTACAAACCGGCTCATTAATAAATTGGCTAGGCCGGGCCGGACATCTGACTGGTGCGTCATTGACGGCACCCTTAACAGCCAGCCCGCCCAAATGACCGGCACGCTGACAAAACCGCCGGCCGAAACAATCGCATCGGGCCTAAATTTTCTGATAATAAATAATGATTGAAGTAAGCCACCCAAGACCCAAAACGGCGTTAATAAATTTTTCAAGCTAAAATAACGCCGCAATTTGCCGGCCGGAATAACGCGAAAAGTCAAACCGGCTTTTTCCACGACGGGCTTTTCCGGCCCGGTACTCGTGCCCAAAAATAAAAATTCCGTTGCCGGCCGAACAAACTTTAATTTTTCCGCCACGGCCAACAAGGGCATCACCGACCCCATTGTCCCCCCGCCGGTTAAAATGATTTTCATATGCTGGCATCATAGCAAAATATTGACAAAATTTCAAGGATAACCCATAATAACAATAATAAATTTTGACCTTATTGATTAAATAAAATCAATTGAATCTTCAAGCTCACTGATAACCAACAGTGAGCTTTTTTTGTACAAGTTTTAATCTATCTTCAAATATAGACATCACCTCGTCTGCCGGGAGATATTAATCAAAATCCCGGCGGCGGCCAAGGAGGTCATCAGGGCAGTGCCGCCATAGCTGATGAACGGCAAAGGCAGGCCGGTCAGAGGCAATAAGCCGGCCATGGCCCCGATATTGACTAGGGCCTGAAAAACAAACCAGAAAACAATGCCGATGGCCAGCAAACGGCCGAACATATCCGGCGCCCTATCAGCCAATCTTAGACCGCGGTACATCAGGATGATGAACAGAATAATCAGGCCGATGACCATGATAAAACCCAATTCCTCGGCAATGACGGCAAAAATGGAATCACCGAACATTTCCGGCAAATAATCAAACTTCTGGCGCGACTGGCCCAACCCCCGCCCCAGCCAACCGCCCGAACCAATGGCCAAAAGCGCTTGGTTGATGTGATAGCCAATGCCCTGCGGATCTAAGCCCGGATTCAGGAAAGCCAAAAGCCGTTGGACGCGGTAGGGCTTCATTTTAATTAACAAAGTAAAACCGCCGGCGCCGGCCAAAAACAGCCAAAAAAGATGCAATAAACTGGCGCCGGCGCTAAAATAAATTGCCAAGGCAATGGCGACGATAATGGACATCGTGCCGATATCAGGCTGAGCCATAACTAACACCGCCACTAAAATCAAAACCAAAACAAAAGGCAAAAAACCGTAATACAAATTCCCGACTTCCCGCCATTTCCGGTTGGCAAACCAATTGGCTAAATAAAGAATGAAGGTCAGTTTGACGATTTCCGACGGCTGTAAAGTAAAAAATCCCAAATCAATCCATGACTTGGAACTGGTGCCCAAATTAGTCCCCAAGCCCGGAATAAAAGGCAAAAGTAAAAGGGCGAATGAAGCCACCAACCAAAAAATTGAAAGCTTCTGCCAACGGCGGTAATCAAACCGCGCCAACAGATAAAGAAAAACCAAGCCGGGGAAAAACCCCAAAAATAATTGATGCTTCAAATAATAATAACTGTCACTGAATTCTTTAACGGCCTTGGCCGAGCTGGCCGAAGACAGCATCACCAAGCCAAAAACAATAATAATAAAAATAACGCCAATCAAAAGATAATCGGGCTTATGATAATTTTGAGACATAGTTTTTAAGTGTCATTCTGGAACGAAGTCCCGATGATAATCAGGACGAAGCGATAGAATCCCCTAGTTAGCAGCGAAGCCAACCGAGCGATTATCTCTGGGATTCTATCGGTCGCTTCGCTCCCTCCAGAATGACAACACCTCTTTTCTAAACTGTTCTCCTCGGTCAAATTCATTGACAAACAGGCCAAAACTGGCGCCGCCCGGGGAAAGCAAAACAATATCGCCTTTGACCGCAAAATTGTTAGCCGTTTTAACTGCCGAGGCCATGCTATCCACCCTGGCAATTGGCAACATTTTTTTACCCACGCACCGCGTAAGGTGCGGGGTTTCGCCCCGCCTCCGGCGAGGCTCAATTTTTTTTAATAATTTATCTGTAGCCGTGCCCTCTAACAAAACCAACGCTTTGACTTTTTGGGGAATCATTTTACCCAAATCCTTAAAATCCAACTTTTTGTCTGTGCCGCCGGCGATTAAAATCATTTTTTTCTTTCCGCCAGCTGGCGGACCCAGCAATTTCAGCGCCGCCATTACCCCGTCCGGCGTGGTGGCGGTCGTGTCATTGTAATAACTGATTCCTTTTTTAACCGCAATCAATTCTTGGCGGTCCGGCAGGCCTTTGAAACTTTTCAGGGCTTTAATAATTTTTGATTGGGGCAAATTACAAATTTTCGCCGCGGTTACGGCCGCCAAAACATTTTCCAGATTATGCTCCCCTTTCAAAAACAAATCCGCCACTTTGATAATTGGCGACTCTTTGCCGTATTGCCTAAAAAAAATTTGGCCATTCCTGACAAAAGAGCCATTTTCTTCAGTAAAATATTTTTTAGAAAACCAATAGCGCCGGGCAGTAATCGTTTTGCCTAATTGGGCGGTAATTTTGTTGTTTTTGTTCAAAATTGCAAAATCCTTGGGGTTTTGGTACTGAAAAATCAATTTTTTGGCCGCAATGTAGCCCTTCATTCCGGCATAGCGGTTGAGATGGTCTTTCATCACATTGGTGATAATGGCCAAATGCGGGCTCTTTTTGACTGATTTCAGGCCTTCCAATTGCCAAGACGACAGTTCCAAAACCACCGGCGTCCGGGCAGTCAGTTTTTTCAGATTATCAAAGGGCGAACGCCGGATATTTCCGGCGACCATGGTCTTTCTGTCAATTGCTTTGAACATTTCCCCGATTAAAGCCGTAGTGGTTGATTTGCCTCGGGTGCCGGTAATGCCGATAATCGGCGCCGGGCAAAAATTAAAAAAAAGGCCGATATCAGTCTCAATAGGCACGCCCGCTTGTTGCGCCGCCGTCAAATACGGAGAATTATTAAAAATGCCGGGATTTTTAATAATCAAATCCGCTTTTTGGAAATCACCGGCTTGATGCCGGCCTAAAATATATTTGATCCGCTTGAATTTTTTTAACTTTTTCAAAGAAACCGCCAACTCCTTTTTAGTTTTCAAATCAGTCACCGTCAAAATGGCGCCCTGTTCGGCCAGCCACTTGGCAATGCCCAAGCCCCCGCCGTGCAGGCCTAAACCCATAATGGTGATTTTTTTGTTTTTGAAATTCATGAGATTAAAAACTCTTGTCAATCAAGGCCAAGGCCACGCCCACGGCCGCGGTAATGCCGGCAATGACCCAATAGCGCATAACAATTTTGGTTTCCGGCCAGCCCTTGGCTTCCAAATGATGGTGCAAAGGCGCGGAAACAAAAATCTTCCGGTGGCGAATTTTTTTGGAAATCCACTGGATAATCACCGACAAGGAAGTAATCATAAAAAGAAAACCAATCACCGGCAAAAGCAAGGCCGTGTTGGTCAGCATGGCAATGACGCCCAAAGTGACGCCCAAAGACATGGCGCCGGTGTCGCCCATAAAAAACCGGGCCGGATTGATATTGAACCAGAGAAAAGCGGCCAGAGCGCCGGCGATTACTCCGCAAAAAGCCGCCAAATTATAGCGCCCTTGGGCAAAAGCAATGGCGCCGAACGCGGCAAAGGCGGTCAAGAGGGTGCCGCCGGCCAAGCCGTCCAAACCGTCAATCAAGTTAACCGAATGGGCCGTGGCGACGATGATGAAAATAAAAGCCGGGATGTACCACCAGCCGAGTTCAAAATTGCCGACAAAAGGCACATGCAATAAATCCCAATCTAATTTGTAATAAAACCACCAAACGCCGACGCCGGCAATCAAAGCGTAAATCAAAAACCGATGCCTCATCCGCAAACCGCCTTTGCCCAAGCCCTTGATGTCGGCTAAATCGTCAAACAAGCCGATAATCGCCGACGCCACCAGCACGCCCAAAGGCAATAAGGTTTCCGACCGGGTCAAAAAATTCAATTGCCGGAAAATCTCCCAATTAACAAACTTGGCCAGATAGTAAAAAGCGAGCGCCAGAACCAAGACCGTCACCCAGACTAAAAGCCCGCCCATGGTCGGCGTGCCGGCTTTGTCCGCGTGCAAACGGCTGTAGACCGGCGTCTGGCCATTGTTCCTGATAGCTTTGCCCAGCTTGTATTTATACAAGAAATGAGTCAGCAAAGGCGTCCAGGCCATGGTCACGGCAAAAGCCAAAGCGGCCAAAAAGAAGGTTTTGATAACGGCAAAGTATTCGTTCATATGACCATTTTACTATAAGTTAATGAAAATAATAGTCAAGGCGCCGATTAAAAGGAAAAAATTAACGGCGGCGCCGGCGCCGACTAAAAAATAGGCCAGTAGACGGCTTTTCTTATCCCACCCGGCTTGGCGCCCGACAAAGGGCAAATGACTCGCATCAACCGGATAAAACCAATAGGCCAAAAGAAAATTAAGGCCGAAAATCAATAGGCCCAGCAAGGGCGCTAAAAAAACCCGATACCAAGCGCCAATCAGGTCAGGACCGAAATAGATATTGGAGCGCAAAATGATTGATTCGGTTGAACGCGGAATTTTGATCGCCAGCAACAACCAAGCCAGTAAATTCAGTCCGCCGGCCAGTCCGCCGACAATTAATATGAATCTATCCCGCAAAAAAACCCGGGCCGGCAAGTTGAATAATTTCATGGTTTCAGTTTAACACTAGCCGGCCAAGCTGGCAAATAAATATTATTTTCCTCTTTTCTTCTTTTTATGTTATAATATAACCAGTTATCCACTACTGCCTTAACCAAATATGCTTTCCCAACCACAACTAGAAAATATCCTGTTAAAAACCAAGTCCCTAAGCCAGGAAGAATTGAATAAAATTCTGGCTGAAACCAAGCGCAAAGACATTCCTCTGGAAAGCTTTTTGATCGGTTCCCGCCTTTTTTCCGAAGAAACCCTTTACAAAACCATGGCCGGCTATTTCAAGCTGCCTTTTGTTAATCTGGCTGACAAGAGCATCTTGCCGGCGACTTTACAATTAATCCCCGAAACTATCGCCCAAACCCACCAGATTATCGCTTTTGAAAACGACGGCCAAAAAGTCAAAATCGCCACTACCGAACCTAAGGACTTGGAAATAATTGAGTTTATCAACAAGAAAATCGACGCCCCGGTTGAACTTTATCTGACTACGCCAGCCAGCATCAACGAAGGCCTGAAAAAATACCACCATGGCCTACGGGCCGACTTTCAAAATATTACCGGCCAAACCGAGGGCAAAGCCGGCGCTGAAAGCGAGGACTTGGAAAAATTAGCCCAAGATATACCGATAATCAAAGTGGTTGATTCTTTGCTGGAAAACGCGATCATCGAAGGCGCTTCCGATATCCACATTGAACCCACGGAAAAAGCCGTTCTGGTCCGCTACCGCGTTGACGGCATTTTAAGGAAAGTGATGACTTTGCCCAAGTCCTCCCACGCCGGCATCACCGCCCGGATAAAAATTTTATCCAACCTCAAACTGGATGAGCATCGCCTGCCCCAAGACGGCCGCTTCAAAATGACCACCGAAGAATTCAATGTTTCTTTCCGCGTCTCGGTGTTGCCGACTTTTGACGGCGAAAAAGTGGTGATGCGCATTTTGGACGAAAAGATGCAGATCATTTCCTTGGAACAACTCGGTTTTCAGCCAGAACCACTGAAGGTTATCCAACGAAACATTGACAAACCCCACGGCATGATTCTGGTGACCGGGCCGACCGGCTCGGGAAAAACCACCACCCTCTATGCCATTCTCCACACTCTTAACGACCCGGCCGTTAACATTTGCACTATTGAAGACCCGATTGAGTACCGCATGCCCGGCGTTAACCAAAGCCAAGTCCAGCCAAAAATCAAATACACTTTCGCCACCGGCCTCCGGGCTTTTTTGCGCCAAGACCCGGACATCATTATGGTCGGTGAAATCCGCGATAATGAGACGGCTGATATTGCCGTTAATGCCGCCATGACCGGCCACTTAGTGCTTTCCACGCTGCATACCAATGACGCCGTCACCACCTTGCCCCGTCTGGCCGACATGAAAATCCCGCCTTTCCTTATCGCCACCACCACCAATGTGATAATTGCCCAGCGCTTGGCCCGGAAAATCTGTTCCAATTGCATCCAAAGCTACACTTTGAACGAAAAAACCCTGATTCAGCTAAAAGAACAAATTGACGTGGAATCGGTTCTGGCAACTTTGCGCCGCCAAAAAGCGATCGCCGATTCGGACAAGGACTTCAAAACACTGCTTTTTTACCGGGGGAAGGGCTGTGATAAATGCGACCAAAGCGGCTACAAGGGCCGAATCGGCCTTTACGAGGTTTTGGAAGTCACGGACAAAATAACCGAACTGCTCAACAAAGGCGCTTCAACGGTTGAGCTAAACAAGGCCGCCAAAGAGCAAGGCATGATCAGTATTTTGGAAGACGGCTTGCTCAAAGCCAAGCAAGGCATCACTTCCATTGAAGAAATTTTAAGGGTCACTAAAGAATAATTATGGGCGCGCTAAAAAATGCCGGCCAAAAATTGTCCATTTTTTTGAGCGGCGTCTCCATGGCGCAGAAGCTTTTTTTCATCCAAAACTTGGGCGTGATGATTAAAGCCGGCATTCCTTTGATGGCAACGCTCAAGGCCATCAGCGAACAGACCACCAATTTCAAGCTTAAAACCGCCCTTTTGGACATTATGGCCAATGTTGAAAAAGGCAACAATTTCCACGAAAGTTTAGCCCGCCACCCTAAAATTTTTGACAATTTATTCATCAATATGGTCAAAGCCGGCGAAACCAGCGGCAAACTGGAAGAAGCCCTGATCCAGGTCCACCAGCAGATGAAAAAAACCCATGACCTGTTCCGCAAAGTCAGGGGGGCCTTGATTTACCCGGCCATCGTCATTATGGCCATGACCGGCATTGCCATCGGCATGATGATTTTCGTCATTCCGAACATTACTGCCGTCTTTCAAGAAATGAACGCCACTCTGCCTTTAGCCACTCGGATTCTAATCGCCATCAGCAATTTCATGGCCAAAAACATCCTCTGGCTGGCGCCCGGCCTGCTGATTGCCATTTTCCTTTTCTGGCGCCTGATTAAATGGCGGATAGGCAAATATTACTGGCAGGCCTTACTGCTGAAATTGCCGATTGTCGGGAGCATTATCAAAAAAATTAATTTAGCCCGTTTTGCCAGAACTTTAAGCTCTTTGCTCAACACGGCCGTGCCGATTGTCAAAGCCATTCAAACCACCGGCGAAGTTCTGGGCAATGTCCATTATCAAAACGCTCTATTCACCAGCCAGATAAAAATCAAGCAAGGACTGACCATGGAAGAAGCGCTGGCTGATTTCAAAAAACTGTTCCCGCCGGTGGTTTTACAAATGGTCGCCGTTGGCGAAAAAACCGGCGCTTTGGACAAAATTTTAAATGAAATGGCCGGCTTTTACGAAGAAGAGGTCCATCAAGTTATGAACAACCTGCCGTCCATTTTGGAGCCGGTCTTGATTTTAATCATCGGCGGGGCCGTCGGCGCCATGGCCGTAGCGATTATTATGCCGATGTACTCTTTAGCCGAACAGATGTGAGCTCCACCTCCGACGGGGCGCGGAGTCAAACCCAACAAAAATGAATATCATTAAAAAAATAAAAAACGGCTTCTCTTTGATAGAAATTTTAACCGTCATCGGCATATTAGCAATCCTTGCCGTTATTATCTTGTCTTTTCTCCAACAATACCAGCCAACCATGAAACTTAGAGGCGAAGCCCGGGAATTGGCTTCAGAAATGCGCTATGCCCAGCAACTGACTTTGACTGAACAGATTATCCATCTGGTCCGCTTTTTCCCGGCGGATAAAAAATACCAGGTTATCAAAGCGCCGGCCGGCCAAAACGAGGAGGTCATTAAAGAAATCACTTTGCAAACGCCGGTTATTTTTAAAGAGATAACTTTCACCGATAACGAGGTAAGCTTTAACTCCAGCGGCGCCAGTTCGGAATCCGGCCAAGTCGTTTTAACCAACAATGAAAAAGATATCACCGTGGAAGTCAAACCCTCGGGCTACATAAAAATCATTGAATAAATGATGAAAAACCAGCAAGGCATTACCTTAATAGAAACCATCGTGGCGATTGCTATTTTAAGCATAGCGATTTTCGCCATCATCAACATTTTCCCCAAAGGCATCCAAATCATCAAAACGGCCGAAAGAAACACGGTGGCGGCTTTTCTGGCGCAAGAAAAAATTGAAGAATTGGAATCATTGCCTTACGGCGATATTCCTATCGGGACAATTGAGGAAAAACAAAAAATGTCCAATGACCCCGATAACCCTTTTTATTATTATCAGAGAGAAACTGAAATAATTTATGTTGACCCTGATAACGGCTTAGCCCAGAGCCAGACCGATTTGGGCATCAAGCAAATTAAAACCACGATCTATTGGTTTGCCACCACTGACAATCAAGAAAAAACTCTCTCGATTTACGCTTTAAGAAGCCAACGATGAAAAACAACAAGCCAACCCAACCTAAAAATGGTTTTACCTTGATGGAAGTTTTGGTCGTTATCAGCATTTTCGTCATTTTAATCGTTCTGATTTTCTCCATTTACATTTTATGCCAAAAGGCCTACTATGTCGGCGACACTAAAGCGGAAATCGACCAAAACGGCCGAATTGCTTTTGACAAAATAACCCGGGAAATCCGCCAAGCCAAAGAAATCGTCACCGAATTGCCGGAAACCAATGATAATCCGGCCAATGAAATAATATTTGAAGACGGCCACAATGTCGGCGAAATCAACTACATCCGCTATTATTTGAAAAATGGCGCTGAATTATGGCGCCAAATTATTTTCTATTATTTTGACCCGCCCGGGCAAAGCGTTCATGTCAGATGGAACTCCGAAGATCAATCCGGAGACCCGCCCGACAGCGTTATCAGCGAAGACAAACTGATTGCCGAATATTTCCAAACCTTGGAGTTCTACCAGCCCAATGCCATTAATCTCTATGCTGAACTAATGAAAAATAACCACCATTTATATTTAACCGCCAAAGTTTTTGGCCGGAATTTAAGATAGCCACAATAATGATTTGTAAAACCTTAAATTACAAAACTTCCGCTTCAGTCATCCCCGCGAAGGCGGGGATCCAGCCCAAGAAGAACAGTTTGCCAAAAAGCGTGGATTCCCGCTTTCGCGGGAATGACAACGGTTTTATCCTCTTGGTCGTCTTTCTGGTCGTCTTTATGCTTTTGCTGATGGCGATATATTTTTTCAGTTTTATCATTACCGAACTGAAAATTTCCAAAAACCAATCCATCGCCGAACAAACCTATTATTTAGCCGAGTCCGGCATTGAAGAAGCCATTTGGAAACTGAAAAATGACGCTGACTGGCAAACTAATTTTGAAAACGACCCTGACTGGACAGCCAGTTTTTCGCGGGAAAATATTTTCTTTACCGGCGGGGGCTACACGGTCCAAATCCAAAATTATGATTATGCCAAAGCCGAGATTATCTCCACCGGCTCTTACGCTTTCTTCTCCGGCGCCAGCGCCCAAAGAATCATTAAAATCAAAGCCTTTAAAGCGCTTAATCCCAACCCGGTGGAGCAGATCGCTATTTTTACCGGCGACGGCAATCTTGATATTCATGGCCGCGATGCCGACTTGACCGATGGCGGTTTGTTCGCCAACGGCGACATTAATATAACCTATTACAGCGATACCCACACGACAGAAACCGCCTCAACCACTGATGATATTTATGTGGATTATTATTCCAGCTTGGACGCTGATGGCAGCGAGGGCTATGAAAGCCAACAGGAAAACTGGCCGCCGATTACCATGCCGATGATTGATTTTGATTCGGACGACCCTACTTCCTACTACAATCAGGCGGACAATATCTATGACCAAAACGAATTCAAACAAATGATGGACGATAATCCCGACTTGACCATCAACGGCATCACTTATGTTACCGGCCAAATTAACATCAAACGCGGACAACATCTGACGGTCAACGGCATTTTAGCGGCTGACGGCACTATCACTTTAGGCATTGGCGGCCCGCTTTTCGGCGGCTCGTATTTAATAGTTAACAACACTCCCGGCCAGCCATCCGGCGTTTTGACCAAGAACTCGTTTAAAACCAAAAATTGGGCCAACAATCTTAATGTCGAAGGATTGCTTTACGCTAATGACAGCATTGAATTTGGTACTTTTCTTTGGTTCTCTCCGCCAATTAATATCACGGGCGGTATTATTACCCGGCAAATTTACGTTGACAGCTCAGTGTATGGCAACCTTGATATGATTTATGACAGCGCGATTATCCAAACCGCCCTGGGCCAGCCCTTATATTCGCAGGTTGTTTCCGTGGAACACTGGGAAGAGCAGTATTAACTTTATTCCAAAATTTTGTTATAATAAAATAAATAAATTATGTTCATCGCGGAAAACGGCCAGCATTCTTTTGGCCTGGACATCAGTGATTTAGCCCTGCGGTTCGTCGCTTTAAAAAAACAAAAGCGGCATTTTAGCATTACCGCTTACGGCGAACGGCTTTTGCCGCCCGGCCTGATGAGCGAAGGCAAAATCCTGAAATTGGACGAATTGGCCGCCATCATCATTGATTTGCTTAAAGCTCCGGATTTCGGACGCTTAAAAATAAAAGAAGTCGTCAGTTGCCTGCCGGAAACCAAGACCTTCATTAAATTAATCACTCTCCCCTGGCCCAAAGACCATAACCTGACCAATGCCATCACCCAGGAAGCGCAAAAACATATTCCTCTGCTTCTGGCCGAGACCTATCTTGATTGGCAGGTGATCAACGCCAAAGAAAATGAGTATCTGAAAATTCTTTTAGGCATCGCTCCCCGGCTAATCGTCAATGATTACATCAAACTGTTAAAATTAGTCAACCTGACGCCGACGGTTCTGGAAATTGAAGCGGCGGCCATCAGCCGCGCCCTGTTGCCCAAAGGCGAACTGGATCCGCAGGTCGGCTTGATCATCTTGGATTTTGGCGCCACCAGAAGCAGCGTCACCATCTACAGCCAAAATACCATTCAATTTTCTCTGACTATCCCCGTCTCCGGCGTCCAGCTGACCCAGATCTTGGCTGCCAAAAACAATTTAACTTACGAAAATGCCGAAGAAATCAAAATCAACCAAGGCCTGCAAAATGAGGTTTTACAGGAGGCCATCAAACCCCTGCTGACCCGGCTGAAAGAAACTCTTGAATTCTGTCAATTAAATTTTCCCCAGGCGCCGGCCCCGCAAACAATTCTATTGACCGGCGGTGGCTGCCATTTAATCGGCCTGGGCCGACTGATTCAAAATACTTTCAATCTGCCGGTCGAAATCGCCAATCCCTTCGCCAACCTCAAGGGCGCTTTGCCCCAAAAACACGCCTTTTCTTATTCCACGGCCATCGGCTTAGCCATCAGGGGCTGCCAACCGGAAAAATTTTATGATTTCTCTTAATTTAAATTCACCTCACCAAAAAAAACAGATCCGCCTCAACCGCCTCTATCATTTATTGAAAGGCAATCTTAGTTTTGTTTTAATTATTTCTATCGTATCCGCCATTATTCTTTTAGTCGCCAGAAACGACTTGCAGAAAAGTTACAACGACATCACGGCCGCCGCCACCCTGCTCAATCAGCAAATTCGCGGTTCCAACCAGAAAATAACGATTATCAATGAAGAATTAAATAAAATTAAAAAAATCCAAAGCCAATTCATTCCTTGGTCCAATTTACTGGTCTATCTAACCAAAAACACGCCTCCTAATATCCAACTTAATTTCTTGATTATCCAGACCTTGCCGGAAAGCCAAGCTCCGCCGGCTGGCGGACAGTGGCAAATCACCTTCAAGGGCCTGGCCAAGCACCGGGACGACTTCCTGCTGTTCAAGGAAAAACTGGAAAAAATTGAACTTTTTGACAAAGTGGAAATTCCGCTCAACCAATTAACCCAAAAAGAAAATCTTGATTTTGAAATCAAGGCCAGCTTATCCGACGATGGCCTGAAAGCCAAATTAAAACCATGAAAATTATCAATAAAATAATTTTGCTCTCGGCAATCACTTTGGTTGGCCTCGGTTTGATCTTGGCCATCTCCATTTACCCCGCCCTGAAAGAAATGAAATCAATCACCAAAGAGACCAATCTGATCAGAAAGGACTTGGAAATCAAATACCAAAAAGGCCAACGCATCAAGCAAACCACCCAGGACTTGAAAAAAATTGAACCGTCGATTAATCAACTGAGTAGGGCTTACCTGAAAGAAGGCGATGAATTAAAATTAATCACCACCCTAGAACAATTGGCCCAGCAAAACAATCTGGAACAAAAAATCAATTTGGAATTCAAAAATCAAGAAACCAAAGGCCAAGCCATTTTGGCGCCTATTCAAATTATCTTAAACGGCGACTTTGCCTCTATCCTAAAATACCTTTCGGCTTTGGAGCAATTGGATTATTCCATCAATCTTAATAATTTTATTTTCCGCCAAGCGGATAAGGCCCAATTTTTACCGGCCGCTGAAAATATTCCGCCGCCGCTCGATTTGACCCAAGCCGTCATTAACGGCTTTATCTACTGGCAACCCAAGACAACTTCACCCTAAAAATATGCGCTTTCACTTCAAAATCTGCTGGCTGTTCAAATACAACATTATTCTCATTATTCTGATTGCGCTGATAATCACCGGCTCTCTGGCGTTTTTCCTTTACCGGAATTTCTATCAAACCATCGCCCAAACCGAAGCCATTATTATTCTGCAAAACGAAGTCGGGCTGGAAAACATTGACACCGCCCTGTTTGAGCAAATCCGAAAAATGAACGAAAACAAAAAAGCGGGCTACCCGAAATTTCTGACTCCTTCGGAAACCAAATGGCTGGATTTGAAAAATCCGTTTCTGCCTTATTAATATTGTCATTCTGGAGCGACCCGCCCCGGGCGGGGAGCGATAGAATCCCCTGCCTACCGGCAGGCAGGCCTCGCTGTTTGTAATTACTGTCAGCCATGGGATTCTATCGGTCGCCCCGCCTGCGGCGGGTCTCCCTCCAGAATGACACCCTCACTTCACCGGCGACATTTGGCGCAACCGCTCCACGATCGGCGGCAATTTCTCCAAAAAATAATCAATTTCTTCTTCGGTCGTGAAACGGCCCAAAGTGAGGCGCAAGCTGGAATGGGCTGTTTCTTCGCCCAAACCCATGGCTTTAATCACGTGAGATGGCTCCAATGAGGCCGAGGAGCAAGCCGAGCCGGTGGAAACGGCAATGCCTTCCATATCCAAGCCCACCAGTAAACTCTCACCTTCGGCGCCCCGAAAGCTCAAATGCGCATTACTGGGCACCCGTTTTTCCGAATCACCGTTAATTTCCATATTGACGATTTTTTCTTTAACGCCGAGTATTAATTTATCCCGCAAATTTTTTATTTTTTCATTTTCTTCTTCCCGGCCCTTTAATAATTCAATCGCCGCGCCCAAACCGACAATGCCAGTGGAATTCAAAGTGCCAGCGCGCAATTTGTACTCATGGTCGCCGCCGTGTTGAACCGCCAAAATCGGCGTGCCTTTTCTGACATATAAAGCGCCCACGCCTTTGGGCCCGTAAATCTTGTGGGCGGACAAGGAAAGCAAATCCACGCCCAGATTATCAACCAGGCAGTCCAGATAATTGGCGGCCTGGACGGCGTCAACGTGGAAATAGATTTTTTGGCCAGCGAGCCGTTTTTTATTTTCTTCGGCGATCATCCGGCCGATTTCCCTGATCGGTTGAATCGTGCCGATTTCATTATTGACATACATTACGGAAATCAGGGCGGTTTCCGGTTTTATCGCCTGCTTAATATCCTCAACTTTAACTATGCCGGACTTATCCACCCCCACAAAATCAACCGCCACCCCGACTTTGGCTAAAACCAAAGCCACACAGCCAACGCAATGATGTTCTATTTTGGTGGTGATGAAATGGGTCTTGCCTCGCGTTTTCAAGGCCCTCATCGTGCCCCGCAAAGCCAGATTGTTGGATTCGGTGGCGCCGGAAGTAAAAATAATTTCCGGAGCCGAGCAACCCAGAAAATCAGCCACCTGCTGGCGGGCTTTTTCCACCCCGGCCCGGGCTTCCTGCCCAAAACTATGGACTGAAGAAGCATTGCCGAACTTTTCTCGCCAATAAGGCGCCATGGCCGACAGCACCTTTTCGTCAACCGGAGTCGTGGCCGCATAATCCAAATATACTTTCATAGTTTTAAGATTATCCTAATTATTCTAATTGCTCTAATTATTCTAATCAAATCCCAATCTGTCAATCGACGGACTAATTTCTAATTTGGTCATTAGACATTGAGATTTGATTAGGTTAATTAGAATAATTAGAAATTAGGTCAATTTATTATACCGCCACTACTTCTTTCACTTCTTCAACTTTTTCTTTCAAAATTTTCTCCACCCCTTCTTTTAGGGTAATCTCGGCCATGGGGCAATGATGGCAGGCGCCGGTCAGTTTGACTTTGACTATGCCGCTTTTTTCGTCAAAATCAACCAATTCAATATTACCGCCATCGGCCTGCAAAGAAGGGCGGATGATTTTTAAAACCTCTTCTAATTTTTCCTTCATAAAATTAAGCTATTTTTTAAGTTTACTTAAAGCGTCCTTGAACGCCTCGGCCACCAGCATTGAACAATGCAATTTTTGGGGCGGCAAACCGCCTAATTCTTCGGCGATTTCTTTATTGGTCACCCTAGCCGCTTCTTCAAGCGTTTTGCCCTTGACCATATCAGTATAAATGGAAGAAACGGCAATGGCCGCGGCGCAACCCAAAGTTTCAAACTTGATATCATTAACTTTATTGTCTTTGATGTCCAGATACAATTTCATAATATCCCCGCATTTCAAATTGCCGGCCTCGCCGACCACGGTTGGATTATCCAGCCCGCCCTGATTGTGAGGATTTCTGAAATGTTCTATGACTTTGTCAGTGTATAGCATAGTGTTTTAAGATTATCTTTTTTAATCAAAAATGTCAACCAATGTCAACCAATGTCAACCAATTGACAATTATTATTTGATTTGCTAATATAAAAACATGGAAATTTTTATTATACTTTTAACTTTGGACTTTTAACTTTTAACTTGAAAGATATGGCTCATAAGAAAGCTGGGGGTTCCACTGGTTTAGGCCGGGATTCCCAGTCAAAACGATTAGGCGTCAAGCTCTACCAAGGCGAATTCGCCAAAACCGGCGCCATCATCATCCGCCAGCGCGGCACTAAATTCCGCCCGGGCAAGAATGTCAAAAAAGGCAAAGATGATACTTTGTTCGCCACCGCCGAAGGTTTGGTCAATTTTTCCCAGAGGAAACTCCCCCGCTTTGACGGTAAATTAAGACCGGCTAAAATTGTCAGTGTGATGCCAATCAACAAATAAATTATCAAATAAAAAAACGCCGACTAACCCTCGGTGTTTTTTATTGCTTTGATTACTGCGAACAGCACTTGACAAACCCCCAAACCATGCCCAAATCAGAATTATAACATTGTTTTTGCCCCGACTCGCTCAAGCAAATCCCCTGCATCACATAGCCGGAATTAAGAGGCAAATTGGAGCAGTCAATATTCCGCTTGCCGTCTTGGTTGGCCGGGTCTATTTTTACATAAGAACAGTTGGTAAAATCACCGGCCGATCCGCCCTCACCAATGCTTTTCCACACAGCGCCGTTGTAATACTTTAATTCATGGGAAGCGGAAGTATAATAAACCGCGCCTTCTTTCGGATTGTCCGGCGGTTCGGGCAAAGGATTGAAAACTACGCCCGCCCGGTGGTAAGCCAAGCCATTGCCGTAAAAAGCGTGCTGTAACTGCGACGGACTATCAGCGGAAAAAATGCTATCGTAAAAATTTTCGTTATTATTATCCATCGGCCAACTCCAAACGGAAAAACGATTCAAATCTTCCAAACCGCTGGCTAAATACATCCGCAAATCAACATGGTCGTCGCCGACCGGCTTTAACTGGTTGCTGTTCGGCAAGGAACCGCGGGTTTCTTTGTCATAAGAAGGAAAATTATCCAGACAATCAGGCAAAGAGCCGCCGCCACTGCAATTGTTGGTAAAATAATCGCTGGCCTCAATCATCGCGGCAAAACCATTGATATTAGCGTCATAACCGTCAGTATTGCCGTCATTATTGCTGTCCAAGGCCATCAGCCGTTTGCGCCATTTTTCCTGATATTGAGCGCCCTGATAAGCGCTTCTCGGATCAGTCATATAATATTGCCAAGGATAAAACATCAGGCCGCTGGTATAAGTGCTGTTATAACCGTCTCCGCCCAGATGAACTTGGCCGGTCAGGTAAGCATCGCCGGTTAAAAACTTAATATCATTATCGCCGGCCACATTGCCTAACGGCTTATTAATATCGGCCTGCGAGTGCTGGATGCGCTGATATTTATACTGCTGTTTGTTGTTCGGCGCGATTAGCCAGTTCTCTCTGGGGTCAATCACCAGCGAACCGCTGGTGATCAGCCGGCCATCGCCTTCGCCGCCGATCTGGACCGGTTTGTCGCTGAACATATTGATGAATAAGCCCAAATCACTCTGATTCTCAATATGCCGGCCATACATGATTAAATTGTCTTGCAAATAGACGTCGTTTTCCTTATAGGCGCTGCTGTTCCAGCCCAAAACCCGATTATTGGTCTCGCTGGCGCCGTTCATCAGCCAAAACTTATCGCCGCCCAAACCCCGGAAACGGCTGCCGCCGACATCCTCATTGCCCTTAATCCATTCATTGCCGGATTGGTCTAATTTATAGATTAAATCGCCATTATTGACGCACTGGCAGCCGGTATTGATATCGCCCCCGCAAACCACGCCGCCGTTATAATACTCTATATTCTTAAAACTTTCGCTGTATTGCCCGCAAGTGAGCTTTTTTTCGCCTTCACTGACCGTATCGGCTTGAGCGTGGGGTAATTGCCAGTTTAATAGACAAAACAAAATCAACCCGATTGTGGATAAAATGGCTGATTTAGCCAGTCCTATTGTTTTATTCTTGACCATAGAGATATTATATGATTACCTATAATTGCGTCGTTCGGCCCACATGAACACCAGTGTTCATTTGTTCCTCAATAGTAATTATAGCACAAAAAAACAATAAACCCAAACAATCTATTTATTTTTCACCGCCTTTTTAATAAACTCCATAAACAGCGGATGGGGGTGCAGGAAGCGGGACTTGAATTCTGGATGAAATTGAACAGCGACGAAGAAGGGATGGTTGGGTAGTTCTATGATTTCCACCAGATTCTTGTCCGGCGACAAGCCGGCTAATTTCAATCCGGCCTTGGTTAATTGCCCGCGATATTTATTATTAACCTCATAACGATGGCGGTGGCGTTCAGATATTTTCTTTTGACCATAGGCCTTGAAGCTGATTGAATTTTTGTCTAAAACGCAAGGATAAGCGCCTAAACGCATCGTATTGCCGTATTGGGCTTTAGCCAGCTTCTCGGCTTGCTCGGGCATAATATGGATAACCGGATGCTTGGTTTTCTCGTCAATTTCAGTGGAGTTGGCATTGTTTAGCTTGGCGACGTTTCTGGCAAACTCAATGACCGCCAATTGCAGGCCATAGCACAAGCCCAAAAAAGGAATTTTATTTTCCCG
>JAZDFN010000057.1:0-2495 GCA_043807885.1 bacterium
GCGACAATCGCCTTGGTGGCGCCGGTATCGGTGGGAATGATATTCTGGGCGGCGGCCCGGGCTTCGCGCAAATTTTTGTGCGGGCCATCAACCAAATTTTGGGTAGCCGTATAACTATGGATAGTACTCATCACCGCTTTCTCCACGCCGAACTCGTCTTTCAAGACCTTGAAAACCGGCGCCAGACAATTGGTGGTGCAGGAGCCATTGGAAACAATCAAATCTTTTTTGGGATTAAATTCATTTTTATTAACGCCGAGGATTAAAGTTTTAATGCTTTCATCTTTAGCCGGAGCGGAAATCACCACCCGCTTGGCCCCGGCTTTAAGATGCAAACCGGAACTCTTTTTGTCGGTAAATCGGCCGGTGCATTCCAGAACCACATCCACCTCCAACTTCTTCCAAGGCAATTTGTCCGGCTCTTTTTCCGCCAAGACTTTATATTTTTTGCCGGCGACAATCAAAGCGTCTTTGGTAAAACCGACTTTTTTTTCATAAGCGCCATAAACCGTATCGTGCCCCAAAAGCTGGGCCAAGGTTTTGGTATCGGTCAAATCATTGATCGCCACGACTGCCAAATTTTTCTTGGTTAAAGCGATTTTAAAAGCGTTCCGACCGATTCGGCCAAAGCCATTAATGGCGATTTTGATTTTTTGAGGCATAAAATTGGGGTTAAGATTCTTGGGTTTATTATATCAAAAAATAAAGAAAATAAAAAGTGGCCTCTTGCGAGACCACTTAAAACTCAAAACCTAACAATTGTCATTCCCGCGAAAGCGGGAATCCACTTCAAAAAGAAAGGCCGGCGATTAGAGTGGATTCCCGCTTTCGCGGGAATGACAGAAAAATATTTTGATTTTTGAATTATTCCTTCGGCACTTCCACTCTCGTCCCGTCCTTCAACTCCACCTCCACGCTCTGTTTCAAAATATGCCGAACGCAGACGTGGCCAATCCCTTTAGCGGTCTTGACCTCGCTGGCCAGGGCCGGCAGTTTCTTGCCCAATTCTTCATACATTTTTTTCTCATAATTCAAACAGCACATCAGCCGGCCGCAGACGCCGGACAAGCGCTCGGAGCCGCGGTGCGCCACTTGCTGGCATTCAGCCGCGTCCGAAGTGACGCTGGTCAAGTTCCTTAAAAATCCGGCGCAACAAAGCCGCCGGCCGCAGGGGCCCAATTCGCCCATAATCCTAGCTTCATCGCGGATGCCCAGCTGATGCAAACGGATTGATTTTTGAAAATGACGAGTCAAATCCCGGACCAAGTCCCGGAAGTCAATCCGGCTTTCCGAAGTGAAGGCGAAAGTAATCCGCCCGCCGTCAAAAGAAAAATGGGCGTCCACCAATTTCATGGGCAAAACCATCCGGCCGACCACCTGCTGGCAATAAGCCAAGACCTCATTCTTCTGCCCCTGATCTTTTTTTGACTTGGCCAAATCATCCGGATTGGCCCGGCGCAGGATTTTTTTCAATTCGCCCAATTCAGCCATGGCCTCTTCCTTAATTGCTTTCAAGCCGACAACTTGGCCCAGTTCAACGCCGACTTCAGTATTGACAATCACGTGCTCACCCGCCCGGTAATCCGCCAATGAACCGTCGAAATAATAAACCTTGCCCCAAGGCGTGAAACGAATTTCTAAGACCTTTAACATAGCCCATACGAATTACGAATTTATACAAATTTTACCAATTACGAATAATAACAACGAATTACTATTGATTACTATCAGTTACTAAATCTGGTGTCTGACGAATTTCTCAATCTTAATATCCTGCCCTATTTTAGACAACAGCTGCTGGATAGTCAGACTATCATCTTTAATAAATCTCTGGTTTAACAAGCAAACCTCTTCATAGTATTTTTCTAATTTGCCGGCAATGATTTTTTCCCGGATCGCTTCCGGTTTGTTTTCCGCTTTCAATTGTTCGCGATAAATTTCTTTTTCTTTGTCCGTTTCGGCGGTTGGCACATCAGCCGGCTGCAAGTATAAAGGATTGCTGGCGGTAATGTGCATGGCAATGTCATAGGCCAGTTCCGGTAAAACTTCCTTGTTAAAGCTTACCAATGCCGCCAATTTTTTATTGGCATGCAAATAGCCGGCCACATAAGCGCCTTTTAATGTCTGGGCAATGCCGAAAGTCAGGTTTTCCCCGATCTTCAAAATCAATTCCTCTTTTTTGGCCTTGAACTCTTCTTCCGGATTGGCGCCTTGAATCAAATTATTGACGAAGGCAATGAAATCGGAATTTTTGGCGACAAAATCGGTTTCACAGTTAATCGCCGCCAAAGAACCGCTCTGATGGTCATCGGCCACTTTAATGGCGATAATGCCTTCCTTGGTGGCGCGCTCGGCTTTCTTGGCCGCTTTGGCGCTGCCTTTCTTCCTTAAAACTTCAATCGCCCGGTCAATGTCGCCATTGGCTTCTTTCAACGCTTGGCTGCATTCGCCAACGCCGGCGCCGGTCTGAAAACGCAATTGGGAAATTGTTTTTA
>JAZDFN010000058.1:0-3256 GCA_043807885.1 bacterium
TTCACGGCCGGGGAGGGCAGGGTACGGTCACTGCCGCCGAGCTGATTGCCATTGCCGCTTTTTCTGACGGCTGGTCAGTTCAGGCCTTTCCCAGTTTTGGCGTGGAACGGCGCGGGGCGCCGGTGGAGGCCTATGTCCGCTTGGCCAAAAAATTCATCAAGTTACGGAGTCAGGTCTATAGCCCTGACTTTATCATTATCCAAGACTCGACTTTAATCGGTTCAGTTGATGTTTTACAAGGCGCCAAACAGAATACTTTGGTGATCGTTAATACAAATAAAAAAGCAAGCGAGTTGGGTTTGGGCAAAAACGTCAAAGTCAAAACCGTTCCGGCTACTGAGATTGCCAACCAGATCCTGGGCAAGCCGATTATCAACACGGTGCTTTTGGGCGCCTGGGCCGGCGCTAGCGGACTGGTCAAGCTGGCCTCCCTAAAAAAGGCCATCCTGGAAAGGTTTCCCGGCGAATTGGGAGAGAAGAATTTCAAGGCCTCCCAAATGGCCTATGAGCAAGCTTCTGCTAAATCATAATCAAAATGAAGGGCAAAAAAGAAAAAAAGAATAATCGGTTGCCGATTGCCGAACCGGGTTCGGCTATGAAGAACAAGACCGGCGGCTGGCGGAATTTAAGGCCGATGATTGATATTGAGAAATGCATCGGTTGCGCGATTTGCGAACGGGTCTGTCCGGAAGGCGTCTGTTATTCAACCGGCCAGAAGAACAAATCAGGCAAGATTTACTTTGCCCGGGATTTGAATTATTGCAAGGGCTGCGGGTTATGCGCCGTGGAATGCCCGGCTAAAGCCATTAAGATGGTAGGAGAAAATAAATAATTTTTTTGTTGTCATTGCGAGCCCTCCTTAAGGATGTCATTCTGGAGGGAGGAAGCCGCCAAAGGCGGCTGACGACCGATAGAATCCCATTGCTGTTTGTAATTACTGTCAACCGGGGGATTCTATCGCTCCCCGCCCTGGGCGGGTCGCTCCAGAATGACACCCTTTTTGAGAAGGGGTCGCTCCTCATAATGACAACTTTTCTACTTTTTTATGAAAACAATTTTAGAGGGTTCCCAAGCCATTGCCGAAGTCGTCAAACGCTGTCAGCCGGCGGTGATTTCCGCTTACCCGATTACGCCCCAGACGCATATCGTGGAACATCTGGCGCAATTAAAAGCGGATGGATTGGCCGGCTATGAATACGTGCGGTCGGAAAGTGAATTTTCCGCCGCTTCCATTGTCGCTGGCGCTTCAGCTACCGGCGTGCGGGTTTATACGGCCACCTCTTCGCAGGGTTTATTGCTAATGGCGGAAGTTTTGTTCAATATCGCCGGCATGAGATTGCCGGTGGTCATGACCTGCGCCAACCGGGCGGTTTCGGCGCCGATTAATATCTGGAACGACCAGCAGGACGCGATGACTATTCGCGACAGCGGCTGGATTATGCTTTTTGCCGTTGATAATCAAGAAGCGATTGATTTGCATCTGCAGGCCTTTAAGATTGCCGAGCAAACCAAATTGCCGGTAATGATTAATGTTGACGGTTTTATTTTGACCCACACCATGGAGCCGATAGATTTGCCAGAACAAAAGCTGATTGATAAATATCTGCCCAAATATGTTCCGGCCAAAGGCGAATATCTGGATGTTGATAACCCCAAAACCCTGGGCTTTTTGGCCGGGCCGGCTCATTACCAGGGCATTAGACAACAATTGAATGATGATATTACTAATAGTAAAAAGATAATCACCAGCGAAGCCAAGAGGTTCAGCCAAATCTTTGGCCGAAAACAAGGTAATGGTTTGTTAAGTGATTACAAGTTAAAGGATGCGGAAATTGTTTTGGTAACCATGGGTTCGGTCGCCGGCACGATTGAAGAGGCGATTGACGAAATGAGAAAAGAAAAAATTAAAGTTGGTTTGTTAAAAATAAAATGTTTTCGGCCGTTTCCGGATGAAGAGATTATTAAATCATTAAGCAAAGCCAAAAGAATCATTGTAATAGACAAGTCCATTTCCCTTTCAACCGAAGGCATTTTGGCTACGGAAATCAAACGGGCCGGTTTTGGCCAGTCCGCCTTGGGCGGAAAAGCCAAAGTCCAGAGCGTGGTCACCGGTTTGGGTGGAAGGGATATCACCAAGGAGATGATAAAAGGTGTTGTAAAAGGCGATTTTAAGAGTTTTAAGTTCATTTAATAAGAATATTGTGTTGGTTCAGGTCTCTGACCTGAACCATAAGGTTCTGTAAAATTGGTTCAGATCTCCGATCTGAACTAGGTTCAATTCAGAGAATTGAACCGACAAATTGCAGAACTAATGGTTCAAATCAGGAGATTTGAACCAACACGAGATGATTACTATTTATAAAATAAAAAATATGAAAAATTTTTCTAAAAAAATTATCTTCTTAGTGATTTTATCGGTTGGTTTGTTTTTTTCTTTGGCAGTGGTGGCGGCGGATTTGAATTATGGCCCGCAAACGCCGTTTCCCGGATTTCAGGGCACCGTAAATGACAAGATGCCAATCACCAATGCTTCGTTCGGCCAGTATGTTGGCGCGCTTTATAAATACGGGGTGGTTTTAGGCGCTTCGCTGGCGGTGATTGTGATGATGATTGGCGGAATTATCTGGCTGACTTCGGCCGGCAGTGCCGACAAAATCGGCCAAGCCCGGAGCTACATCGGCGGCGCCTTAGGCGGGTTGGTGCTGTTGCTGTGTTCTTATTTAATTCTTTACACAATTAATCCGGACTTGGTGAAATTGCAGAGTTTGAATATAAAGAAGGTGGATGAGATAAAAATAATAGCGCCGGATATAAAAATTTGTTGTTTACAAAGTACAGGCGTTTATGCTTATGAAATGATTAGATCGGGTGAAAAATGTGATTATCACGATCTTCCTCCAGTGGAAGATGATAGATGTAAGAGTGTAGGTGGTGATGATTATGAAAAAAATAAAAAAATTTGTGATAATTTAGTTGGATCTGAATATGGTTTTTGGCCATTCAAAGGTACTTCTAAAGGTTTTCCGGTAACGGGCAATGCTCAGTGCCAAGAGGATTGTAAGGCTGCAGGTGGTGCTAATTATGATAAGGGTTGTTTTTATGAGGGTTATCCAATAAGCAAAGTAGGTGGAGAATCTACTTTTCAGTATTGTTGCTTATGTATTGATACAGCAAAAATGCCAGATTGCCCGGCTTTTAAATAACAAATTATTATGTCCATCATTAAACCAAAATCCCAATCCCTCCTCACCCCCGG